>DATIEJ010000497.1:0-2522 GCA_035455825.1 Rhodanobacteraceae bacterium
TCTGCTGGGACTACGTGCCGGCGTCGCAGCGCCACGGCAAGGAGGCGTTCTATGCGCGCTTCCTGCCGTTCAAGGGCGGCAAGAAGCACCAGCCGCAGGATGCCTATTGCCTGCGCTGCATTCCGCAAGTGCACGGGGCCGTGCGCGACGCGCTGATGCAGGCGCAGCGCGTGATCGATGTCGAACTCAACGCCGTAACCGACAACCCGCTCGTATTCCCGGATGCGACGGATGCGAAGGTCATCGAAGACCAGGTGATCTCGGCCGGCCACTTTCACGGCATGCCGCTCGCGCTGGCGATGAGTTACGTCAAGGCGGCGATTCCGGTGCTCGCCTCGATTTCGGAGCGGCGCCTGAACAAGCTCGTCGATCCGGCCACGAACGATGGCTTGCCCGCGTTCCTGATCGGCAACGAGGATTCGACCGATTCCGGCTTCATGATCGTGCAGTACACGGCTGCCGCGCTGGTCAATGACCTGGCGACGCGCGCGCATCCTGCCAGCGTTTATTCGATACCGACCAGCGCGAACGCCGAGGACCACGTGTCGATGGGTGCGAACGAAGCGCGCCACGTGCTCGACATGACCGAAGACCTGGCCCATGTGCTCGCGCTGGAGCTGTACACCGCGGCGCAGGCGCTCGAATATCGTCAGGACATGCTCAACGCCGCGCGCACGCTGGCGGCGCGCGGCGATTGGCAGGCGCTCGTGTCGAAGATATCGAACGCGCCAAAGCCCGATCACGCGCGCTATGCGCAATTCGAGGCCGAGGTGCGCGCGTTGATGCGCGCGCTGGCCGAGGCAGGGGAGTTCCATGCCGGCGAACCGCTGCGCGCGGCGTTCGCGAAGATCCGCGAAACGATTCCGTTCATGCACCGGGATCGCGCGATGGACGGAGACATCCAGCGCATCTGCGCGCTGGTTGCGAGCGGGGCGCTGCTGGCCGGCTGATTGCGGCCAATTGCGCGGGCAAAGGCAATAATCCTCCCGCTACATCCGTTTGCCTCCGCGCATCGAGACTCGCGTGCCTGCGCCCGATGTTCCTGGATCCCGGCGACGCTTGCGTCCGGACCCTCGAGCGATTATAGTGTGCGTTAATGTACTAATGCGTTAATACATTATTCACCGCGGATCGATATCATCAGTCGCCATGAAACGCCGTTCGCTCGAGCCTGAATCCGAATCGACCCAGGTCGAGGAGAGCCTGTGCCGCGCATTGCTGGCGCTGGACACGGTCGCCGAGATGCGTTCGTTCCTGCGCGACCTGTGCACGCCGGCCGAACTCGAAGCGCTGATCGATCGCTGGCGCGTCGTGCCGTACCTGCTGCGTGGCATGGCCTATCGCGAAATTCACGACCGAACGGCGGTCAGCGTGACGACGATTGGCCGTGTCGCGCGCTTCCTGAGCCAGGGAAATGGCGGCTATCAGGCCGCGATCGCGCATCACGCCGTGCCGGCTCAGCTTACGCGCGCCGCGGGCAAGCGCGGCCGGCCTGCCGCTGCCCCGGGAAGCGTCGCGTCGCCGAAGCGGACGAGGGCAACACGATGAGCCCCGTTGCAGCCAACAAGTCGCGCGAGCGCCTGCGCATCGCCGTGCAGAAGTCCGGCCGGCTCGCCGACGCCTCGCAGGAGTTGCTTGCGCGCTGCGGGCTGAAATTCCGCCAGAGCCGCGACAAGTTGTTCTGCTTCGGCGAGAGCCTGCCGATCGACCTGCTGCTCGTGCGCGACGACGACATTCCGGGACTGATCGCACAAGGCGTCTGCGATCTCGGCATCGTCGGCCGCAACGTGCTCGGCGAACAGATCGTCGCCGCGCGCGTGCGCGCGGAAATCCAGCCGGCGCGCGAGTTGTGCGCGCTCGGCTTCGGCACCTGCCGCCTGTCGATCGCGTTGCCGCAGGATGTCGACTACGAAGAGCCGCGCCAGCTCGATGGAATGCGCATTGCGACGACCTATCCGGCCCTGCTCGGCGCGTGGCTGCAGGAGCATGGCGTCGAGGCCAGCGTCATCGTGCTGTCGGGTTCCGTCGAGATAGCGCCGAGGCTGGGCACAGCGGACGGAATCTGCGACCTCGTTTCGAGCGGCGCGACCCTGGCGGCGAACCAGTTGCGCGAAGTCGCGACGATCTTCGAGAGCGAGGCCGTGCTCGCCGGCGCGCTGACGACGGCGGCCGACGCGCGCGGAGAGCTCGCCGAACAGCTGTTGCGGCGCATCGAGGGTGTCACGCGCGTGCGCGAGTCCAAGCTGATCATGCTGCACGCGCCGCGCGCCTCGATCGCGGCGATCGCGCAAATGTTGCCGCAAGGACAGACCGCCACGGTCATGTCGATCGAAGGCAGCGCCGATCAGGTTGCCCTGCAGGCGGTCTGCCATGGCGCGATAACCTGGCAGCACCTGGAAGACATGAAGCGCGCCGGCGCGCGCCAGTTGCTGGTGTTGCCGGTCGAGAAGATGCTGGCATGAGCGGCGACGCGAACAGCGGATTCGCGGGCACGATTGTCGAATGGTCGGCGCTGGACGATC
>DATIEJ010000498.1:0-11676 GCA_035455825.1 Rhodanobacteraceae bacterium
GCAATTGCCGGCAACACGTTCTACGTGTCGGCCGATGCCGGCGTCGTCGTGCTCGACATGCACGACCCGCTGAAGCCGCAGTACGTCGCGACGATTCCAATCGCGAACGCGCAGGCGGCGCAGGCGCAGTTCCGCTACCTGTTCGTCAGCGCGAAGGACGGCCTGCATGTCGTCGACATCACGCACCCGCAGAAGGCCAGCGAAGTGCAAGGCGCCTTCGTGCCGTTGCGCGACGGCCACAAGCTCCACGTCGCGCGCACCTACGCCTACGTCGCCGATGGTGCCGACGGCATCGCGATCATCGACGTGACCAATCCGGAGAAGCCGTTCGTCTATCAGATGTTCAACGCCGCCGGCAAGATCGGCGACGCGCACGATGTCGTTGTCGCAACGACGAATGCGTCGCTGTACGCCTATGTCGCCGACGGCAAGAACGGCCTGCAGGTCGTACAGCTGACCAGTCCGGAGTCGCAGCCGAAATTCTACGGTTTCAGCCCGGATCCGAAACCGCAATTGATCGCCTGGTATCCGACCAAGGGCGCTGCCCTGTCGCTCTCGCGCGGCCTCGAACGCGACCGCGGCGTCGACGAAAGCGGAAACCAGATAGCCGTCTTCGGCCGCATCGGCTCGCGTCCGTTCCATCTGGATGAAATGCAGCGGCTGTATCTCAACAAGGACGGCATCCCGTGGTATGTGTCAGACTCGGTCGACGGGAGTTCGCAGCCGAAAGTCATCGGAGCGCAGGATCCGCCGCCGAAAGACGGCGCCCCGAGTACGGGTGCCGGCGCGCTGCATTGATCGATGGCCGCTGCAATGGAATGAAAGACAAAACGGGCCGAAGGGCCGGGAGGTGCGGACCGTCTGATCGACGGCCGAGGCAAGTCGAGGCAAGGGTGAATCAATGAAACGGCTGCTTTTCGTTGTAATCCTGGCCGTCCTCGGCGCTCAGCCGGCCATTACTCAGGTGCCGCGAACGCAGGGCGAAGGTCCATCGCTCGAGACTGGCACGGTTCCCCTCACCTACACCGGCGGCGATAGCCGCGTTTCGGTCGGCGTCGACCAGGACGGCAACTCGCAAGGCGAGTTGATGCAGGTGTTCGGCAACAACGGCGAGCACGCAATCGTCGCCCAGTTGTGGTGGGGCAACGGCGGCGCCGGCGGCATCCAGGCCGACTACAACTGGTTGTTCGGCACGACGCTCGAACAGGCGCGCCAGGATCCGGACTCGATCACGGTCGCCAAGCTGTCATTCGCCATCGACCAGAACGCCGAGAAGGACCGCCAGGCCAACGTCGGCCTGTCGATCGAGCGCAAGGAATTCTTCCTGAATTTCTTCCTGTCCGGCAAGGCCAGCGGCGCGCGCAATGCCGGTGCGGTCAACATCCGGCAGGAACAGACCGTCAACGGCACCGACGACGCAGGCATCTACACGCAAACCAAGACTGACATCGCAACCACGCTGCTGCTGTCACAACCCTACTCGGCCATCGTCGGCATCCATGGCGGCCACTTCTCCGATGCGCTGGCCGCGCGTTTCAACGGCGGTTTCGACTACGCCAAGGGCAATCAGGGCGCGAATCAGAAACGCGTCTCGCTCGGCGTCGACAAATATCTCGGCATACGCGGCTGGAGCCTTTCCGGCACCGTCGAGCACGCGCAGAACACTCCGGTCGTCGGCAGCGACACCAGCGATACGCGCTGGTGGCTGTTCCTGCGCTACGAATTCGGCGGCGGCGGCGCATTCCGCCCGTTCGAGGACTCCGCGGCGGCGAATGCCGCGTGGATCGATCGCGCGCTGCACGAGCCCGTTACCGGCCATGCGCGCAACGTCGATACCTACGTCACGAAGGGCAAGACCACGACGACGACGACGCTGGGCCCGAAGCATTACAGCGCGCGCGTTCCGATCGCGCGCGACGATGCCGTCAGCGTGGCCGAGGACTCCGCCGCCATCGCGATCGACGTGCTCGGCAACGATACCGATCCGGACAACAATGTCCTTGTCGTCAGTTCGGCGGGACCCGCCAGCCACGGCACCGTCCAGATCGCCGCGAGCCAGGTGCAGTACACGCCGACGCCCGGATATACCGGACCGGATGCGTTTCCGTACACGGTAACCAACAGCAAGGGCCTGTTGGCAAGCGCGACGGTGCATATCACGGTCACGGGCGGCACGCCGCCGCCGAACCCCGGCGCACCCGTCGCGCGCGACGACACGGCCACGACGCCGAATGCGCAGCCGGTGACCGTCGCCGTGCTCGGCAACGACAGCGACCCGAACGGTTACCCGCTGACCGTGACTGCCGCGACGGCGCCGGCGCATGGATCCGCGCGTGTCAACAGCGACGGCACGATCACCTACACGCCGAGCGCGACATTCACCGGCAGCGACCACTTCACGTATTCGATCGACAACACGCACGGCGGAACCGCCAGCGCAAACGTCACGATCGTCGTGCAGCCACCGTCGCCACCGCAGGCGCGTGACGACAGTGCGACGACCAGTTTCACCAAACCGGTCGACATACCGGTGCTCGCGAACGACAGCTCCCCGGCCGGTTACACGCTATCGGTCAGCGCCGTGAGCACGCCCGCGAATGGAAGCGTGAAAATACTGACTGGAGGCGATGTAAGGTATACGCCCGCCCTGGGTTTCACCGGCACCGATACTTTTGCCTACAAGATCGACGACGGCCATGGCGGCGTCGCCGGCGCCAACGTCACGGTCACCGTGCTGCCCCAATCCGGAACGTTCCAGTTGCACGACGACACGGCAACGACGGCGAATGCGACGCCGGTCTCGATCGATGTGCTCGCCAACGATTCGGCGCCCGATGGCGCCACGCTGATCATCAAGAAGATTTCGACGCCGCAGCACGGCACGGCGGTTTTCGCGGCAGGCGGCATCGTCTACACGCCATCAGCGGCGTTCAGTGGCGGCACCGACACGTTCGAATACACCGCCGGCGACGGCTCACAGATTGCGACTGCGAAAGTCACGGTCACCGTTTTGCCGCCCGGCTTGCCGGTCGCGCAGAACGACACCGCGGCGACGCCGTTCAACTCGCCCGTCACGATCGCGGTGCTCGCCAACGACAGCGACCCCCACGGATATCCGCTGACGGTCGAGTCCGTGACGACGCCGTTGCACGGTTCGACTGCCATCAACCCGAACGGCACGGTCACTTACACGCCGCAGCCGACGTTCGCCGGGAACGACACGTTCTCCTACACGATCAACAACGGCCACGGCGGCACGGCAACGGCGAACGTGTCTGTTACCGTCCAACAGCCGCCACCGCCGGTTGCGCAGGCCGATACGGCAACCACGCCGTTCAACAAGGCCATTGCGATCGCGGTGCTGTCCAATGACAGCGACCCGGCCAACCTTTCGCTGTCCGTGACACAGGTAACCCAGCCCGCAAACGGAACGACCTCGCTCGGCACCGGCGGCGCCGTGACGTACACGCCGCAAGCAAACTTCATCGGCAACGACAGTTTTTCATACACCATCAGCGATGGCTTTCACAGCGCCAGCGCGAACGTTTCCGTCACCGTGCAGCAACCGCTTCCGCCCGTTGCGGTGCCCGATTCGATACCGATTCCGTTTGGCACGAGTTCGGTCAAGGTCAGCGTGCTCGCCAACGACAGCGACCCGAACGGGCTGCCCCTGACGATTACCGGGGTCACGCAGCCGGCCAACGCGATGGCACAGGCAACGGTAAATCTGGACGGGACGATTACCTACAAGCCAGACCCGGAGAAGGTCGGCGCCGATACGTTCTCGTACACGATCAGCAACGGCTTCTTCACCGCGAGCGCGGTGGTGACGGTAACGGTACAGCCTCCGCCGCCGCCGGTCGCAGTGAACGACTCGATGCTCATCCCGTTCAACACGGCCACGAAGATCGCCGTGCTCGCCAACGACAGCGATCCGAGCAATTTCGGGCTTCACATCGTCATCCCGCTGACGACGTCGCCGATGCATGGGACGGCGACGGTCAACCTGGACCAGACGATCACGTACACGCCCGGAATGGCCCTGCCGCCCATAGGAACCACGCCCGAACCCTATGTCGGCACGGACAGCTTCACATACACGGTCAGCAACGACTTCAGCACGGCGACCGCTACCGTCAATGTGACCGTACAATCGCCGCCGCCCCCGATCGCGAACAATGACGCGGCCGGCTGCAATGCCGGCACTGATGTCCAGATCGACGTGCTTGCAAACGACACTCCGCAATTCGGCCTGCCATTGACCGTGACCAACGTCAGCACTCCCACCGGCGGTGGCTCCGCCACGCTCAACGGCGACTACACGATTACCTACCTCGACACGGTGGACAGCGGCCCGCGCAGCGATACGTTCAACTATTCGATCACCGATCCGTACGGACAGACATCGACTGCCACCGTCACGGTGACGATAAACTGACGCGCGCGACCGCAGAAATGCAAGGAACCAGGAACCATGGCCATGCTCAGAGCGTCGGTTGCCGACCTGCTGCAACGCCTGCCCGGACCACGCACGCACAACTGGCCCGAAGGCGAGCGATTCACCGAAGCGTTCACGCGTGGCACGCTGGTCGTGGAACTGTATGCGCCTGAGACGGTCGATCCTCAGAAGCCGCACACGCGTGACGAGGTCTACTTCGTCGTGTCTGGCAGCGGCGAATTCGTGGCCGGCAGCGAACGTGCTCGTTTTGTTGCAGGCGACGCGTTATTCGCCGCGGCCGGCGTCGTGCATCGTTTCGAGAATTTCTCGACCGACTTCGTCACCTGGGTCGTGTTCTACGGTCCCGAGGGCGGCGAACATCCGGAGGCAACATGACTGCCTTGCAGCAGTCCAGACAGCGCCTGGCGATTGTCGCCGCCCTTGCGTTCGCATGTGTCTGCCCAGCGCTGTTGGCCGCGGCGCCGCAGTCTCCTGCTGACGCGCAACGCCAGCAGCAAGTACGCGAGAATGGCTCGAAGGTCATGCCGTTCTCGCTCGACCAGACCCGGCACACGTTCGAGAAGAACGCTACCGGCGGCGTGCAACGAGTCCGCGCGAGCAACGCCGACGCCGGCCAGATTGCAATGATCCGGTCGCATCTGCACTCCATCGAGAAGTCGTTCAGCGCGCGCGACTTCAGCGCGCCGGCGCACATTCATGGCGCCGACATGCCGGGCATGGCTGAAATGAAGGCCGCGAAACCCGGCGAACTTACCGTCGCATACCACGACCTGGACGATGGCGCCGAACTCGACTATGGCAGCCACTCGCCGGCGATGATCGCGGCAATCCATCGCTGGTTCGATGCGCAACTCGCCGACCACGGCGCCGACGCCACCGACCATTAGCAACGCCAATGACCACGATCGTGTCACAGGCGACGATCCGCCGGCCGGTTGCCGAGGTGTTCGACTATGTGACGACCCCGGCGCACTGGCTGATCTGGCATCCCTCGTCGCTAGGCCTGCACGGCGCAACCGACCATTCACTGCAGATCGGCGAGGAAGTCACTGAAGAATTTCGCGTGGCCGGCCGCAAGGGCTCGGTAACTTGGAAAGTCATCGAACGCGACGTGCCGAACCGCTGGGCGATCGCCGGCATCGTTGCCGCGGGTGGCAGAGGAACGATCACGTATACGTTGAGCGCCACAGGCGACGGCACGGAATTCCGGCGCGAATTCGACTATGCAATGCCGAACTGGTTCGCCGCATTGCTCGATCGCTTGTTCATACGGCGCCGGATCGAAGCCGAATCGGCGCTGGCACTGAGCCGCCTCAAGCAAGCGCTCGAGACATGAAGCGGGTGCTCGCCGCGAGCGTATTGGCGACGCTGATCGCCGCCTGCTCCGTGGCGCAGGTAGGCAACGTCATGCATCCAACCGTGTCCGGTGGCATCGTCGTGCGCCGTGCCGACGGTACCGAACTGCACTGGACGCCGGACCGCTGTTCATCCGGCGACATCGCCCTCTTTGTCGGTTTCGATTTCCTTTCGGCGCATGACGAGGGCCATCTGCGCGTCGTGCTCGAACCGATCGACGGGCCGGCGGTACGCTGGACCTACGGCGCCGGCGGCATGCAGGACCGGACCGTGCTCCGCCGCGCCGACTGTGCAAGACTCGATGTCGACGTGCATGCGACCGACTGGCATGTCAACGACGTGCGTGACTTTTCCGGCTACGTCGACCTTCAATGCGCATCGCCCGCCGGCCTGCGGGTCGAAGGGCGCATTGCCGTCGACCACTGCCACTGACCGGACGGACATCATGGACATCGAGAACGCAGCGCTCGACAATCGCGCCCTGATCGAACGCTTCTACCGCGCCTTCCAGCAGCGCGATGGCGCCGCGATGACGGCCTGCTACCACGCCAATGCGCACTTCCGCGACCCGGTCTTCGAACTCCAGGGCGCGCGCGTCGGCGCGATGTGGCAAATGCTGACCTCGCGCGGCGCCGACCTGCGCGTGGAGTACGCCGACATATCGGCCGATGCCGCCGGAGGCAGCGCCGATTGGCAGGCCTGGTACAAGTTCAGCGCCACCGGGCGGCAGGTGCACAACATCATCAGCGCGCGCTTTCGCTTCGCCGAAGGGTTGATCATCGACCATGTCGACACGTTCGATTTCTGGCGCTGGTCGCGCCAGGCGCTCGGTCCGGTCGGAATGCTGCTGGGTTGGTCGCCGATGCTCCACGGCAAGGTCCGGTCTCAGGCAGCCCGCGCGCTCGACCACTACATAGCCTCGCATTGAGCGCGTCGCAGTTCGCCGCTATTGGCGGGAATGGCACGCGCAGGGTACTCTGCTGCGACGATGAATTCCCTGCCGGACAATTCCGCCGGGCCGCCCGGCGGCCGCCTCGTGTTGTCGCCGAGCGCGCTCGTGCGCATGGCGCGCGACCTGCTCGAGGACGCTTTTTCCCTGATCTGGATCGAGGCGGAGATCTCGAACATCTCGCGGCCGGCGTCCGGGCATCTGTACTTCAATCTCAAGGATGCGCAGGCGCAGGTGCGTTGCGCGATGTTCCGGCCGAAGAGCCAGTACCTGCGCTTCAAGCCCGCGGACGGCGTGCGCGTGCTGGCGCGCGCGCGCGTCAGTCTTTACGAGGCGCGCGGCGAGTTCCAGCTCATTGTCGAACACATGGAAGAAGCCGGCGAAGGCGCCTTGCTGCGCGCGTTCGAACAGCTCAAGACGCGGCTCGCCGCCGAAGGATTGTTCGATGCGGCGCGCAAACGGGCGCTGCCGTCCCTGCCGCGGCGCATCGGCGTCGTCACGTCACCGAGCGGCGCGGCGATTCGTGACGTCGTTAGTGTCGTCTCGCGACGGTTTCCGCTGGCGGAGATCGACGTCATGCCCGTGCCGGTGCAGGGCAAGGATGCGCCGCCGGCAATCGCCAGGATGATTGCAGCCGCATCGAAGGCACGACGCCACGACGTCCTGCTCCTGACACGTGGCGGCGGGTCGATCGAGGACTTGTGGGCGTTCAACGACGAAGCCGTGGCGCGTGCCATTTACGGCTGCAAGATTCCGGTGGTTTCGGCCGTCGGACACGAAATCGACTTCACGATTGCCGATTTCGCCGCCGACCTGCGCGCACCGACGCCGTCGGCCGCGGCCGAGCTGCTGGTTCCCGACGCCGCCGAATTCCTGCGCCGGATCGAGCGCGACCGCGCCCAGCTGACTTCGTGCATGCGCCGGGCCTTGCGCTCGCTGTCGCAGCGCACCGACCGCGCGCAGGCACGACTGCGCTCGCTGCATCCACGTGTGCGGCTGCGAGTCGGCCGCGAACGCCTCGGCGGGTTGCGCACGCGCCTGCGCATGCTGCATCCGCGGACGCAACTGCGCCTGAAGGCCGAGCGCTTGCGCGCGCTGTCGGACCGGATGCGGCGTGCCGCGCATTCGCGCCTGCGTGAATCGCGCCTGCGGGTCAACGAACTGGCGCGCGCATTGAATGCTGTCAGTCCGTTGGCGACGCTGGAGCGCGGCTATGCGATCCTCAGCGATCCTTCCAGCTCGACGGTGATCCGATCGGTCCACCAGGCGGCGCCCGGTTCGCGCCTGCAGGCGCGTGTCGCGGATGGACAATTCATCGTGCGCGTCGAACCCGAACCGTGAACCGGGTGCCGCTCGAACGCACTCCTCGCAAAAAAAACAAGCAAGAGAACCGGAAACATGCCAAGACGCCACCACGAAGGCCACCTGACCCACCGCATCGGCTGGCTGCGCGCCGCCGTGCTTGGCGCCAATGACGGCGTCGTGTCGACCGCCAGCCTCATCGTCGGCGTCGCTGCCGCGAATGCAACCCACTCGGCGATCATCACTGCGGGATTCGCCAGTCTCGTCGCCGGCGCCATGTCGATGGCCGCCGGCGAGTACGTTTCAGTCAGTTCCCAGGCCGACAGCGAGAGCGCCGAAGTCGAGGTCGAGCGGCGCGAACTCGAAAACGACAGTGCCGGTGAGTTGCGCGAGCTGACGAACATCTATGTCAAGCGCGGCCTGACGCACGCATTGGCGCACGACGTCGCGGTCCAGCTCACCGAGCACAACGCGCTCGACGCGCACCTGCGCGACGAACTGGGCATTTCCGAAACATTGAAGGCCAGGCCGCTGCAGGCAGCGACTACGTCGGCAATCACCTACGCCTGCGGCGCGGCCTTGCCGTTGATCGCAGCGTGGCTGTCTCCGGTGTCCTTGATGATCCCCGTCGTCAGTGGCGTTTCGCTGGTCGAGTTGACGCTGCTCGGTGGTGTCGCCGCCAGGGCCGGTGGCGCCGGCATCGTTGTCGGCGCGACGCGCGTCCTGGTCTGGGGCGCGTTCGCCATGCTGGTCACGGCCGGCATCGGCAAGCTGTTCGGCGCCGTCGTCTGAATCCGGCAGTCTGCCTGCGACGAAACTGCGGTCCGCGAACAGCGGACCGGTTCACTTGGCCGCTTCGGAACCGGCCGCCGCCGATGGACCAAACCCGACCTGCAGCCAGCCCAGATTGAGGCCGATCGCGCCGGCGCCAGGATCGGTCCATACGTAGGTCACCGTCCTGCCGGAGCCATCTTCGATCACGTTCAGTTGCAGCACCGAGAGTTTGCGCTCCGGATAGCTCGTGTGTTCGAGTTCCAATGTGTACCCGCTGGGCGCGCCGTCCCGCCAGTGCAGCGGCGCGCGGCCGCCTTCGCTGGACAAACGAAGATCGCGTTGCAAATGCCAGTCGTTGTTGTCCGACTTTGCGTTCGGACCACCACCATTTATCGCCGCCCAACCGTCGTACCAGCGCACGCGGCGCGCCTCTTCGGTCGCATCGGCACCGCGCGACGAGTCGGCGAACGTCGCGACGCGCAGCATGTCCGCATCGATCGACAGGCGCAGCGGCAACAGCGCGGCGTCCTGGCCGAGACCCGGCAACAATGCGCTGCAGGACTCGACGTTCGCGGCAGCGGAAAATTTCGTTCCTTCAAGCTGGCCGCTCTGGGCGCACGGCTCGAGGATCGCCCATTGCGCCGGCTCGAAATGAAACGCCTTGGCCGGATCGGCAAACTGCGCTTGCGCCGCGGCCGTATCCGTCGGTCGGGACGGCACGAGACGGATGTGGCGCCCATCGGCGGTTACCTGCGCGCTGAACAGCCAGATCGAGGTCGAGCCAGTCTTGCCGGCAGCACTGAGCCGCCAAAGCCAGGTGACGCCGCCGTGCGTGGACTCGACGACCCGCATCGAGTGCTGCACGTGCATCGGCGCGATGGCGGTGCCGCCTTTGTTTGCCGCGTGCGCGCGCTCGACCTGCTCGTGATTGTCGTAGTCTCCCGGCAACAGCGCTGTGAGACTGGCTAGCGGGCTCGCATCGCCTCCGGCCGCACTGCGCGCGTGCTGCGAGCCCGGTCCCAGGCTTTGGCAACCGGCCAGCGCGATCAGGCTCAACAACAGTACGAAACGAGGCATTGGCTACTCCGACAGGCTTTTGCAAGCATAGCCGCTCGCTGCGCGGCAGCACAGACCCGCGCGGGACCGCGGAGCGGCTTGCGGATTCAGATTGCCGCCAGCGCCTGCCGCAGATCGGCAATCAGGACATCGGGTTCTTCGAGCCCGATCGACAGGCGCACGAGATTCAGCGGCAGGCTGCCGCCGCTGGCAATCGGCGCAGTCGCGGGATGCACGGCGCAGACCGGAAACAGCAGCGACTCGTAACCGCCCCACGACACCGTCATCAGGAAGCGCTGCAACGCATTGCAGAAACGCTCGACGCCGGCGACATCATCGACCTGCAGCTGCAAGGTCATCAGTCCGCTCGCCCCGCGCATCTGATCCCGGGCCAGCTTGAACTGCGGGTTCGATGCGCCGGTCGGATAGTACACGCGCTCGACACGCGCATGGCCTTCGACGAACGCCAGCACCTGCTGGGCGGTTTGCGCGACGCGCTGCATGCGGATTGGCAGGGTTCGCAGTCCGCGGATCATCAGCCATGCATCATGCGGAGAAAGCACTGCTCCGCAGGTCATGAACGGGCCGCGAAATACCTCGCGCATCAGCTTCTCGCTGCCGCACAAGGCGCCGGCAACGACGTCGCTGTGACCGTTGAGATACTTCGTCGCCGAGTGCGCGACCATGTCGATGCCCAGCGCAATCGGCGACTGGTTCAACGGCGTCGCGTAGCTGTTGTCGCACAGCGTGCGGATCCCGCGAGCCCTCGCCAGCTGCGCGACGGCCGCGAGGTCCTGCATCTCGAACGTCATCGAGTTCGGGCTTTCGAGTACGATCAGGCGCGTGGCCGGCGTCAGCGCGCTCTCGATGTTCGCGACCTCGGAGCCGTCGACGAAGCTGTGCGTCACGCCGAAGCGACCGAGCAGGTCCCTGATCACCGCGCGTGTCCATGAATAGGGCCGCTGCACGCAGACGACGTGATCGCCGGCGCTGACGCTCGCCATGACAGCCGCCGAAACGGCGCCGGCGCCGCTGGCGAACATCAGGCATTCTTCCGCACCTTCGAGCGCCGCAACCTTCTTGCGCAGGATCTCAACAGTTGGATTGTTGCCGCGCGTGTAGGTCGTGCGCCTGAACTCGTCGCGGAAGTTTTCACGAAATGCGTCGACGGTCGGAAATGCAAAAATCGACGACTGGAAAATCGGCGGCGACACGGCGCCGCAATAAGTTTCGCGGTCTTCGCCGAGGTGATTGAGTATGTAGCTGAGGTCCATTGAGAATCAGGGCTGAGGGCTGAGGTCGAGCGCAGCGCGCTTACGCAATGCGTTGACGCGCATTGCGTGCGCTGCGTGAGGGTGAGACATGGATGTCGATCGGGGTGCGCGCCAGGGATGGCTTATCGCAACGCTCCAGCCCTCGGCCCCCAGCCCTGTTCCGCATACCGTCAACCCTTGGCAGCCAGTTCAGCCAGGAAACCGCGTACGGCCGGAGCCAACGTCGCATCCTGCATCGCAAAATGCAGCGTCGCCTTTACCAGCCCGAGCTTGCTGCCGCAATCGAAGCGTGTGCCGTCGAAGCGATAGGCCAGCACGCGCTGCTCGGCGAGCAGCGCATCGATCGCATCTGTCAACTGGATCTCACCGCCGGCGCCGGGCTTGGTCGACTCGAGCAGGCCGAAAATGCGCGGCGGCAGCACGTAGCGCCCGACGATCGCGAGATTCGACGGTGCGACCGCGGGTTTCGGTTTCTCGACGACGTACTTGATCAGCGCCGCGCGATC
>DATIEJ010000499.1:0-2385 GCA_035455825.1 Rhodanobacteraceae bacterium
CCGATCTTGATGCCGGGCTGCGGCCGCGCCTCGCCGTTGTACTCGGTATCCACGCCGGCCATGATGCGCAGCACGGTCGATTTGCCCGAACCATTCACGCCGAGCAGGCCGATCTTGGCGCCCGGGTAAAACGACAGGGAGATGTCCTTGATGATCGTGCGCTTCGGCGGCACGATCTTGGACACGCCGATCATGGTGTAGATATATTGCATGCATTGCTCCGTACGTCCGGCCTGCCGGGCAGCCCGTCCGCAAAAACCGTAATTATCGCTGAATGCGCCGCTGCATGCCACGCAAATCGCTACCCCAACGGCCGTTCCCGGAAGGCCAGCCCGGATCGCATGCAGCCGCTGGATGAGCTGTTCGCCAACGCCCTGGCGCGGCATCGGGCCGGCGACACCGAGGCCGCGCGCCGCGCCTACGCCGACGTCCTCGCGCGCCAGCCGGACCATGCCGACGCGCTGCACATGACGGGCCTGCTCCTGCACCAGTCTGGCGATCACCTCGGAGCACTGCGCGCGCTCGACGCTGCGTGTGCCAGCGCGCCGTCGAGCGCGGCGGTCCTGGCGAACCGGGCCGGGGTGCACCTTGCTCTCGGCCAGCACGCGGCGGCCGAGACGGATGCGCGGGCCGCGCTCGGTGCCGACCCGGCCTCATTCGGCGCGGCCTTGAACCTCGGTCTGGCCTTGCTCGGCCTGGATCAAAGCGCTGCGGCAGCCGCCGCATTCGCGCGCGCGAGCGCGTTACGACCGCAGGATGCGCGCGCGTTGCTCGAGTGGTTTTCGGCAGCGGCGCGCAGCGGGCGCGCAAGCGGTCTCGCCGAGCGTGTGCGTTTGCCGTTGCCGGCGCTTGCGCCGCAGCGCGACCTCGCGTTGCGCACGGCGATGCAGCTCGAGCACAACGGCTTTTCGAATCAGGCGTTCGCGATCGTCGCGCAGCTGCATGCCGAACTGCGCGACGATGCCGAAATCGGCTACCGGTTCGAGGTCGAGTCGCGCTATCGGCAGGCGTGCGCGTTCGAATATCGCAACGACAGCAACGGCGCGCTCGGCATCGCCGACGCGCTGATCGCCGCGGCGCCGTGGCATTGCAGCGCGCGGCGCTTGCGCGCCAGCCTGCTCGGCGAGCGCGGACTGGCCGTCGAGGCCCTGGCCGAACATGCGCGCGTCGTCGAGCTCGCGCCCGACGATGCGAAATCCGCGAGCGCGTACCTGATCGCGCTCCAGCATGATCCCGCGCAGGATGCCGCCACGATCGCGGCGGCGCATCGCGCCTGGGCAGATCGGCATCTTGCAGCGACCGCGCCGGCCTGGAAAGCGGAACGGCGCAATGCCGATGCGCAGCGCACGTTGCGCGTCGGCTGGCTGTCGCCGCGGTTTTTTGCCGGGCTCGCCGAAACATTCTTCGCCGCCGAGCTTCGCCAGCTCGATCGCACGACGATGACCCATGTGCTGTACGACAGCGGCGGCATCGACGATGCCGCGACTGTCCGCTTCCGGGAGATTGCCGACATCTGGCGGCGCGTCGACACGCTCGATGACGAGGAACTGTGCGCGCGCATCCGCGCCGATGAGATCGACGTGCTCGTCGAACTCAGCGGCCACGCGCCGGGCAACCGGCTGCGCGCACTGGCTGCGCGGCCGGCGCCGGTGCAGATCAGCTGGCTCGACTACTTTCACAGCACGGGCACGCAGGCGATCGACGTGCTGCTCAGCGACCGCGTGCTGAGTCCGCCGGCGCTGCTGGACAACTACACCGAACGCGTGGCCTATCTCGACGCCGGCCGATTGGCTTACTCGCCGCCGGCCGGCGCGCCGCCAATCGCGGCGCGCACCGGCGGCGTGCTGCGCCTGGCCTGCTTCAATCGTCTGTCGAAGATCAACGACGACGTTCTCGCCACCTGGGCGCAGGTGCTCGGATCGCTACCGCACGCGGTGCTCAAGCTGAAGATGCGCGCATTCGATGATGCCGGGCATCGCGAAAATTTCATCGCGCGCGCCGCCGCGCATGGCATAGCCATGCAGCGCCTCGAACTGCTCGGTTACGGCAGTCACCTCGACACGCTGGCTGCCTACGGCGATGTCGACATCGCGCTCGACCCGTTTCCGTTCTCGGGCTGCGCGACGAGTTGCGATGCGCTGTGGATGGGCGTGCCGGTCGTGACCCGGATCGGCGACACGATGGTCAGCCGCCAGACCGCGAGCCTTCTGACTTCGCTCGATCTGGAAAATCTGATAACCACGGACAACGACAGTTATGTTCGTTGCGTGCTCGAGCTTGCGAGCGCGGCCGAACGTCGGCGCGATCTACGATTCGAATTGCGCGAGCGCATGCGTTCCAGTGTCGCCGACGTCAAACAACATGCGCGCGAACTCGGAGAAGCGA
>DATIEJ010000500.1:0-4032 GCA_035455825.1 Rhodanobacteraceae bacterium
TTGCGGGTCGCACCAATCCATCGCTCTCGCAACAGCGCCACCTGGCGCCGGTCCATTTGCATTTTCAAAACTTTCTCCAAGACGGTTCTTGCAGGCTGGCGTCAGGGATACGCTGTGCGCAGGCGTGCCTCTGTGCGCCAACGTACGAATAGCGCGCATCGCCAGCGCTGGTTCAGCCGCTGTTGCGGCCGTGAAGTACGCCCCGGCTCCCTACGGGCGCGGGTTCTTCGGGACACGCGGCAATTTGTTCCCGCCCTACTTCTGCGCGCGCGCGGTTTCTTCCCGCCCGGAAGCGGCGTTGCCGGCGCATTGGGTAAATCCTTCCGGGCACCCCCGGTTGCGCGTGCCCTGGATCTGGTTGTGGCTGAACGCCATATCCGCTCCGTGGAATTTCGGATCTACCCAAGCCGAGCACGGCGACCGCTGTTCACCGCCAGGCTTTCGATTGGCGACACCGTTCATGCGATTGCCGCTCACGGCCGCGCCAGCGCCGCTGCAGCCCGCCGCCTGGCACTCGATCGCGACGAGGCAGTCGCCTTCGCCTTCGATCACGTTGTCGGCGACACGCGCTCGCGTATTGGCCGCGAGGCTCAGCGAGATGCTGTTGCCACGCGCCCGGCACGCATCGTCGCTGTCCAGTCCACTCTCGCGCGACAACGCCGTGCAGCTTCCGACGACGGTTGAATTCTCGATCGTGACCGATCCGGACGACTTGAGCTGGTTGCCGGCGTTTGCCTCCGCGTGCACGTTACGGAAGACAATCGTCGCTTCCGGCAGCGCATGCAGCAGGTCGATTCCGTCCTGCGTGTTGTGGTGCACGTTGACATGGTCGAAGAGCCAGTCGCCGCCGGTCGCGCCGGTGCCCAGTCCATCGCCGTAGCCGCCGTTCTCCTGTCCCCAGCAACCCGAATGCCTGGCCGAAGGATACGCTTCGACGCAGCCGTTCCAGGCGATTTCGACGTCGCGGAACAGCAGATGCCCGTGGTTGGCCGAACTGTCGCCGCCAACGTCGCCGTTCCAGCCTGCCCAGCCGTTGCCGACGATGCGCACGCGCTCGAGCGTCCAGTCGCGCAGGCGCCCGGCGCGGATTCCGTCGTGCGCCAGGCCGTGGATGTTCAGGTCGCGAAGGCGGACATCGGCCGAGTCGGCGGCCGCGATGCCGGCCGGCGCCCAGGACCCGTACGGCTCCGCGTCGCGTTCGCAACGGTCGCTCTTGCGCGCATTGTGGAACTCTATACAACTGGAATGATCGGTGATTTCCAGGCAGGCGATTTCGACGTTGGAGCTGCCTTCCAGATCGATGACCGCGCTCGAGCGCTGCGTCCCCCACAGCTCCGGCGCCTTGCGGCAGCCGCTGTCATGGCCGGCGCCGAGGATTCGCGTCGGCCGGTCCGCGGACGGTCCGGACGGAATGGCGCTGGCGTGGCAGTCCCAGGGCCAGTCCTTGCGGCACTTCTCGAGCGCGTCGGTGCCCGGTGCACCCCTGCCCATCATGTAGCTGCCAGCGCCGATGACCAGCGTGTCGCCGCCGGCGATGCGCGCTTTCCCGCCGGGCGGCAGCGCCTCGAACGGGTGGCGCCACGCGCAGTCGCGCTTGCCGCGAGCGTACGGCGCGTCATGACGACCATCGCATTGCTCGGCGCTGCCGCCATCGGCACGGACGTAATAGGTTGCCGGCGCTGGCAACGCCGCAGCGTTAGCCATCACCGCTGCGGCCAGCAGGAATCCGGACATGGCCGGCGTCAGCCCGGAACGTCGGCGCCGTGCCGGACCAATGCCCGAACCAGGGTGCGCGCCGCATTGACGCTCGCCGACGCCTTCAGCGATCGCATCAACTCGACGATCGCTTCGCGCCGGCGATTTTCCGACAGCAGCCGGTAGGCAAAATCGTAGCGGTAGCTGGCAATGCGGCGCTTGACCGCGTCGCGGTTGCTTTCGGCGAACTGCGGATTGTCGCGCAGGAATCGCGTCAGCGTTTCCAGGTCGATGCGCGCGTCGAGCGCATAGTCGCGCCGGCTCAGGCTGTCCGGACGCACGCAGCGCACGAGCAGTTTCTCGGCGATGCAGTCGGCCTGGAAGCGCTGGGCGATGCGCAGGAAGAATTCGTAGTCCTCGCCGACGGCAAGGGTCTCGTCGAACGGGCCGACCTCGGCAATGGCCGCATGCGTCAGCACGACGGCCGAAGTCAGCAGGAAGAAATCGCAGAACAGCGGCAACAGGATGTTGCCGCGCTGCACGCGAATACGCCGGACATAATGCTGGATCGGTTGGCCGCCCGCGTCGACGAACGCGGTGTCGGAATAGACCAGGCCGACCGCGCCGCTGAGCAGCGGGATCTGCAGTTCGAGTTTCGTCGGCAGCCACCAGTCGTCGGCGTCGAGAAATGCGATCACGTCGCCGCGAGCGAGACGCAGGCCGTGATTGCGCGCAGCCGCGGGTCCTGCGTTCTGCTGGACGACGTAGCGGGTCTCGACCGGCGACTGTCTGGCAAAGGCTTCCACGCGCTCGGCCGTATCGTCGGTCGAGCCGTCGTCGATCACGATGATCTCGATGCACTCGTGCGGATACGACTGCGCGGCGATCGAGTCGAGCGCGTGGATGACGCGCCCGGCGCAGTTGTATGTCGGAACGATTACGCTAACCGTGCGCATAGCGACGCGTCTGCTTCGGTCGCGCCAGCAGCTTGTGCTCCCAGGCGAGCGAGGTTTGCGCGATCAGATCCAGGTCATCGCAGCGCGGCTGCCAATCCAGAACCTGGCGGATCTTGCGGGCATCGGCGATCAGGGAGGGCGGATCGCCGGCACGGCGCGGATGTTCGAGCGTCGGAATATCTGCGCCGTTGGCGCGACCGACCGCCGCGAGGACTTCGCGTACCGAGTAGCCATGACCGTAACCGCAGTTCAGCGTCGTCGAGACCCCGCCGTCGCGCAGGTAGGCAAGGGCTTTCAGGTGCGCTGCAGCCAGATCGTCGACGTGGATGTAGTCGCGCACCCCGGTTCCGTCCGGCGTGGCATAGTCGCTTCCATAAACGCAAACGTGCGGGCGCAGTCCGACGGCGGCCTCGCAGGCGACCTTGGTCAGCAGCGTCGAGTTCGGAGTCGATTGGCCGACTCTTCCCTGGCGGTCGCAGCCGGCAACATTGAAATAGCGCAAGGCCACGTGGCGCGGGCCGCCGGCAGCAGTCAGGTCGCGCAGCATCCATTCGCTCATGAGCTTGGATGTGCCGTACGGGTTCACCGGCTGGGTAGGACTGTCTTCGCCGGCGCAGCCGCTGGCCGGAACGCCGTAAACCGCGGCGGTCGACGAGAATACGATCTGGCGTACGTCCGCTGCCGCGCAACTGGCGAGCAGATTGCGCGTCGCACAGGTATTGTTACCGTAGTAGCGCAGCGGATCGGCGACGGATTCGGGCACGATCGTGCGCGCGGCGAAATGCATCACCGTGTCGATACGGCGCGTGCGCAACAGTCGCGCCACGAGAGGGGCATCGCCGACATTGCCGACGACGAGTTCGGCGCCGACGACGGCGTCGGCTACTCCGGTGCTCAGGTCGTCCAGAACGACGACTTTCTCGCCTGCCTCGACGAGTTGCAGCACGACGTGGCTGCCGATATAACCCGCGCCGCCGGTGACCAGGATCGGCCGGCGGGCTTTCATTGAGTGTCTTAATTCCATATGCGCACAGTGCTCGGGGAGTCGAATGCCGACCACCATGCGGTGCAAGCGATGCGCCACGCATGTTCAGGCACGTGGCGCCGCTGAGTTCGCCAATCGTGCGGCCCAGTCAGAGCCCCGCTTCGGGCGCACGTGGCGGGTCGATCTGCTGCCGCTGCCGCTGGCACGGCGAATTGCGATATGCATGCCGCGATCCCACGGGCCATGCAAATGACGAGACCCGAGAGCATCTCCGACGAACGGGACCTCAGTCGAATACTGTCGTTCGCCCGAACAGATAGCGCATGGCGGACTCGCGCAACGGACGATCGATCAGGAAGGCAGGCAGCACGAACACGAACAGCATCAGCAGCACCA
>DATIEJ010000501.1:0-3518 GCA_035455825.1 Rhodanobacteraceae bacterium
AAGCACGCGCCGCGACAGAAGCCAGTAGAACAGGTCGTCGTGCTGGAGAACCCGGCAGTGCCTCTCAACTTTCTGGAGAATGCAATGGACACGACGCGGGCGATCGTTCGAAACAAGTTACTCGTCAATCCGCTGACCGCATGCCTGATGTTTCCGCTCGTCATGGGCAATCTCGCCTGCAACGCAGCCGCCGCCACTCTGCTGGTGACGAACTGCAATGACAGCGGAGGCGGCAGTTTGCGCGTGGCATTGGCGAGCGCGCAAAGCGGCGACACGGTCGATCTCCGCTCGCCTGGCTGCAATCGAATCCCTTCCATCAGCGGTGAATTGGCTGTCTCGGCGAACGATCTCCTGCTGCAGGGACCGGGCGCGGAGAAACTGACGCTCTCCAGCATCCGACACACCGGTGCAGGCATCCTGCGTGTCGATTCGCTGCGCATCGCCGACGGCTTGCTAGGCATCGATTCGTACGGGACAGTGTCCCTCAACGAGTCGATCGTGACCGCGTGCTCCGAAGGAGGAATCAGCAGCAAGGCCGGATTGATCATGCGGAACAGCACCGTCAGCAATAATGGCTACACCGGTGTGAGCGTGGCCGCGGGCGATACTACGATCACCGGTTCGACGATCAGCGGCAATATCGGTGGCTACTGCGGCGCTCTGTCCACCTCCGGCCCGGGTACAGTCCGGATTGAAAACGCGACGATATCCGGCAACTACGCAACTTTTTCGGGATGCATCTCTGCCTCGAGCGTAAGCATCGGCAATAGCACGGTTGCCTTCAGCTCTGGCAAGTTTTCTCATGGAAACGCTGGCCCCGGCGGCGCCGGTCTGGCCATCAGTTCGCCGCAGGTAAAGCTCGAAAGCACTATCTTCGCAAACAATTCAATTGCGGATCTGTACGTCCCCACCAGCACGGCAATCAGTGGCCACAACAATCTGACGATGCTCGGTGCGAGGGCCTTTGAAACCGACGCGAAGGTGCCCCTGCAGGCCGATACAATCACTGCCGATCCGGTGCTGCAGCCGCTCGCCGACAACGGTGGCGCCACGATGACGCATGCGCTGGGCGCGGGAAGTCCGGCAATCGACGCCGGCAACAACCTCGCGGCCCTTCCGAGCGATCAGCGCGGCTCGCCGTTCTTGCGAATCGCCGGCGCCCGCCCGGACATCGGCGCATTCGAGTCGCAGCCTGTTCCGCTGAACAGCATCTCGATCGGCCCCGGCTTCACCGGCAGCTGGTTCGATCCGGCCCAGAGCGGACACGGGCTGATGTTGGAAGTGCTCTCAGAACATCGCGTGCTCGCGATGTGGTTCGCGTTCAATCCCGAGGGTACTGAGCAGTCCTGGTTCGGCGGCGTGGGAACGTATAGCGGCGCGACGGCAACGATCACGGACGTCGCCCTTCCCACTGGTGGCCGCTGGCTTCCGAACTTCGATCCGAACACGATCGTGCGCAACGCCTGGGGAACCCTGACACTGACGTTTACGGATTGCAATCACGGCAAAGTCGAATTCAGCTCCGTGCACGGCTATGGCAGCGGCAGCATGAATCTGCTTCGACTGACCCAGCCGGCGGGTTTGGTCTGTCCGTAGTATTGGGCAACGCAATATTTCCACCGGGGAATTAAAGCTGCACACCGACATGCTTTGCTCGCCGTTGCGCTGGCGCCAGGCGCTTGGTGTTGCCTGCGCGCTACCCAACAGTCGTTCCACACCGGACCATCCAACCCCGTGTATAGACATTCCGGCAGATTGCTGGGCGCCGACCCGCAGTGTAAAACCGCAACGTGGGTCGAACAGATAGCCGCGGTCATCGCGCGCGCTTCCGCATCGGCCAGTAAGGAATCCGATCTCCCGTGGGGTGGCGCGTCCATGCGAATGACTCGGCAACTTTCGGCAACCGCGTGCCATGCACACAGGGCACAGGCTTCGACGTGTGGGCTGGCAGATTGGAAGGTGGGCACTTGAATCGTTGCGCTGCTTCGATTGCCGCATCGCCGACGACCGTACGCGGCAACCTGCGAGTTCGTCCGCTCGCCGCCTGCCTCGCATTGCCTCTAGCCGTCGCCAACCTCGCCAGCAGCTCCGCGCTGGCCGCCACGCTGCCGGTGGCGAACTGCAATGACGCAGGCAGCGGCAGCCTGCGCGATACCGTGGCGCGTGCCCGAAGCGGAGACACAGTCGACCTGCGCGCCTTGAGCTGCGGCGGCCTCATCTCGCTCGTCTCAGGCGAACTCGCTATCAATGTCGCCGATCTGAGTCTGATCGGGCCGGGCGCGAGCAATCTGACGCTGGATGACGGCGGCCTCGTTCGCGCGCACTCAATCCTCAATCATCGTGGTTCGGGCACGTTGCGGGTCGAGCGGCTGAGCGTAGCAGGCCCAGGGGGCGCTTATACGATTGTTGGCAATGCCGGGGTCCCGGCTTCGGCCTGCATCACTTCGAATGGCACGCTGGTTCTGGATCACGCGGTCCTTACCCAATGCAAGAACAGCAATGGTGGCGCGATCGTACGAGGGCTGCTCATGCAGGACAGTACGGTGAGCCTGAACAATCGCAATGGCGTGACCACCAGAGGCGGACCGGTGTCTATCGCCAACTCGACGATCAGCGGCAACAACGGCTACAACTGTGTCGCCATGAACATCGGCGAGAGCGACGCGAATGGCGATCGTGCCACGATCCGCAACAGCACGATCTCGGACAACATTGCAGGCTACACGGGTACCTCTGCCGGTTGTATACACCGTCCGGTCACGATCACCAGCAGCACGGTGGCGTTCAACGCGAATTACTGCGGTTTGGGCTGCGGCACCCCGGTCGACGACGTCGCGCTGTTCATCGACTCGACCGACGTCACCATCGACAGCACGATTTTTTCCAACAGCACCACGGCTCTGATCAGTTCCCCGCCCCACCCGGTCTACGATGTCCTCATACCCGCCGGCGCGCTGATCACGGGACACAACAACCTGATGATGGGCGGAGTGAAGGCAGGGCAGGCGCCCACCGACACGATCAAGGCCGATCCCCTTCTGCAAGCCCTGGCCGACAATGGTGGCCCCACAAAGACGCACGCGCTGGGTGCGGGCAGTCCGGCGATCGACGCCGGCAACAACCTTGCGGCTCTTCCAAGCGATCAGCGTGGGTTGCCGTTCCTGCGAGTATTCGGCGCCAGACCGGACATCGGCGCAGTCGAGTCGCAAACCGCCCCGCTGAACAACGTGTCGATTGGCCCCGACTTCACCGGCAGCTGGTTCGACCCTGCGCAGAACGGTCATGGCCTCATGCTCGAAGTGCTGCCGGGCAATCGCCTGCTCGCGCTGTGGTTCGCCTTCAACCCCGAGGGCACGCAGCAATCCTGGTTCGGCGGCGTTGGAACCTACGGCGGCGACACCGCAGTCATCACTGATGTCGCGTTGCCGACGGGCGGAGCCTGGATTCCGAATTTCGATCCGAACAAGATCGTGCGCAACCCTTGGGGAACGCTGACGCTTGCGTTCACCGACCATGAC
>DATIEJ010000502.1:0-4799 GCA_035455825.1 Rhodanobacteraceae bacterium
CTCCCCTCGAACCTGAAGTGGTCAGGTAGCCCTGCACGAGTTGCAGCGAGCGTTGCGTCTGCCTGCGCCACTCGTCGCCGACGACAAGGAACTTGCGCTCGATCTCCACGGCCATGACGGCAGCTAGCGCTCGAACAGCGCGATCGACTCGACGTGCGCGGTGTGTGGAAACATGTCCATCACGCCAGCGCTCGACAGCCGAAATCCGTGGCGCTCGACCAGGATGCCGGCGTCGCGCGCGAGCGAGCCCGGATGGCACGACACATACACGATGCGGCGCGTCGAGCGGCGCGGCAGGTATTCCAGAACCGCGGCAGCGCCGGAACGCGGCGGATCGAGCAGCAGCAATTCGTGATCCGCCCTCGCCCATGGCGTATCGCGCTGGTCGACCGACAGGTCGGCGACGTGGAACTTCGCATTCCGCACGTTGTTGCGGCTGGCGTTGGCTTCGGCACGCCTGACCAGTCCAGTCTCGCCCTCGACGCCGACGATGGCGGCAACATGCCGCGCAATCGGCAGCGTGAAATTGCCGAGACCGCAAAACAGGTCGAGGACGCGATCGCCCGGACGAGGGTCCAGCAGGTGCAGAGTCTGCTCGATCATGCGCAGGTTCATGCCGCCGTTCACCTGGATGAAGTCGAGTGGCTTGAATTCGATCTCGACGTCGTCGGCCGGCACGCGAAAACTCAGGCGCGCGTCTTCCGGCCACAGCGCCGCGACGCTGTCGACGCCGCCAGGCTGCACATAGATGCCCAGCGTGTGGGCCTTGCCGAACTCGACCAGCTTGCCGGCGTCGCCGGGCGACAAGGGATGCAGATGCCGGAAAATCAGCGCAACGAGGTCATCGCCGGCCGCAACCTCGATTTGTGGAATCGTGCGCCGGGCGTCGAGCGACTCGACCAGTGCCGTGATCGCCTCGATGCGTTCCCCGACGGCCGGATGCAGCACCTCGCAACGCTTGATATCGGCTATGTAACGGCCGTTGCTTTCGCGGAAACCGACGAGCACGCGGCCCTTCTTGTCGACGTATTTCACGCCCATGCGCGCCTTGCGCCGATAGCCCCACGGCGAATCGGCGAGCGGCGGCAGAAGGGTTTTCGGCTGTACCTTACCGATGCGCTCCAGGTTCTCGACCAGGACCTTCTGCTTCGCCGCGATCTGCGCGGCGGGAGCCAGATGCTGCAGCGCGCATCCGGCACAAATGCCGAAATGTGCGCACTTCGGCGCAACGCGGTCGGGCGAAGCCACGAGCACTTCCTCGACGATCGCCTCGTCGTAGTGCCGGTGCTTGCCGCTGAACTTCATGCGCACGCGCTCTCCCGCGAGCGCACCCGTCACGAACACAGCCTTGCCTTCCACGCGCGCGACGCCGCGTCCGTCATGGGACAGATCTTCGATGTCGACTTCGACGCTGGTCATGCGATTCGGGCTTAACGTGCTAGAGTTTTTGTGTGAACCACGAATGATAACAGCGATGCCGACCGTTCTGATCGCCGACGACGATCCTGTCAGCTTGAGTTTTCTGCGTACGGCGACCGAAAGCCTTGGCTGTTCGGCGTTGACGGCGGCCAACGGCGCCGAGGCCATCGCGCTGGCGAAGGCGAACAAGGTCGACTTATTGCTGCTCGACCTGAACATGCCGGACATGGGCGGTCCGGTTCTGCTGCAGGCATTGCGCACATGCGGCGTGGCCGGCACGGCGATTGTCACGAGTGCCGGTTTCGACGACACGGCCGCTGCCGCGCTGCTCACAAACGGATTCACCGACTTGCTCGAGAAGCCGGCGAATCTCGAGACGATCGAGGCGCTTCTACGGCGGCATCTCGGCCTGAATTCAGGGGTGCGGTCTTCATTGCCTGCCGGCGCGCCACAAACCGCGCTGCCGATACTCGACGACGCACGCGCACTTGCCGCGATCGGCGGCGACCGCGATGCGATGCGCGCGCTGCGCAGCCTGTTCGCCCAGGAACTCGAAGCGCTCGAACGCGACCTGCAGTCCGAAACGTCCGAGTCGCGCGTCCTGTCCGAGCGCCTGCATCGGCTCCGCGCCTCGAGCGGCTTCTGTGGGGCGCCTGCCCTGTCCGCTGCCGCTCTTCGGCTGCAACAGTCGCAGGGGCGCGAGTTGGCAGGTGAAGCGATGATCGATTTCGTGCGCATTTGCGGCGCTACGCGGCAAGCGCTCCGCGCGCAACCCTGAAGTTCAGGCGCGGGGACGCGGCGCGGCAGCGCCGAGCAGGTTCCATGCGCGCAATTCTCCGCCGTCCAGGTGCGCCGCGATCGCAGCGCGCATCCAGCGGCGCAGCGCCGGAAGTTCGTTGTCCGGAGGCTTCCGATCGGCTGCGAGGTCCAGCAACGTCGAGCCTTTGAGCCTCGGCCCATCCGCAGCGGTACGCCACACGGATGGTCCGTGCTCGTGCCTGTATGCATAGTCCATGTCAGCAGCCAGGGGCGCTTCCGCCTGCGCTTCGGTTGCCAGCGCCAGGCCATAGCCGAGATGGACCAGCAGGTCGCGTTCGAAACGGCGCAGTGTCCAGGCGTGCGATTCGCCGCTGGCCAGGCGGCCGAGGGTTCGTTCGTAGCAGTCGAACAATTCGGCTTGGGGATCCATGCGCATGGTCATGCGCAGGACGAGTTCGTTCAGATACAAGCCGCACAACAAACCCTCTCCAATCAGCGTGACAGGCTCCGCGCGCGCGTCCACGGCAGTCAGCGTGGCCAGCTCGCCGCCTCCGCTCCAGCCGACGCTCACGGGCGTCAACGGTTGCAGCAATGCGCGCGGGACGCGCGAACGTTCCTTGCGCACGCCACGCGCGACGAGGCCGATGCGGCCATGCTCGCGCGTGAAGCACTCGAGCAACAGAGACGTCTCGCGGTAAGGGCGTCCATGCAGGATCCAGGCTTGTTGCTGCTCGATGCGCATTCCGTAGAGGTTACTGCATCCCGCCGCAAGGGCGTAAGTCGCGCGCTGCGCTCGCTCGCGAGGAGTGGCGCTCGCTGCGCCCGCTTGTAAGGAAAGAAAAAAGGTTCCTCCCTTCGCGACGAGGCCGCACCAGCGGCCGACCTCTCGCTCTATTCCGAATATCCGAACCGCTGCAGTGCCGCCTCGTCATCAGACCAGTTTTCGCGCACCTTGACCCACAGGCGCAGGAAGACGCGACGGTCGAACAGGCGCTGCATTGCCCGCCGCGCCGCTGTGCCGATGGCCTTGAGTTGCGCGCCCCCGGCACCGATGACGATCGCCTTCTGGCCCTCACGTTCGACCCAGATGATCGCGCCGATTTCGCAGCGGCCATCAGCTTCGCTGAATTCCTCGATTTCGACCGTGGTCGCGTACGGCAATTCCTGGGAAAGACGCAACATGAGCTGCTCGCGCACAAGCTCGGCCGCGAGAAAGCGTTCGCTGCGATCGGTCAGCGTATCGGCGGGAAAGATCGCCGGCCCCGGTGGAAGACGCTCGATGATCGCACGCTCCAATTCGCCGACACCGTCACCCGACTTGGCCGAGACCATGAGGACTGCCTCGTAGGCACGGTTCGCGGTTATCCGCGCGACGTACGGCAAAAGCGTGCTTCTGTCCTTGTTGATGTCGATCTTGTTGAGCACGAGCAAGCGCGGCGTGGACGTTTCGGCCAGCGCGCGCCAGACGCCTTCGTCTTCGTCGCTCCAGCGTCCCGCCTCGACGACATGGACGACGACATCGGCCTCGGCCAGGGTCTGTCGAGCGGTACGATTGAGCTGCCGGCCGATCGCGCGCTCGGCCGACTTGTGCAGGCCGGGCGTGTCGAGCACGAGGATCTGGCCTGCGTCGCGCGTGACGACACCGAGGATGCGATGGCGGGTAGTCTGCGCCTTTGGACCGGTAATGCTCAGGCGCTGGCCGATCAACGCATTGAGCAAGGTCGACTTGCCGACGTTCGGCCGTCCGACAACCGCAGCCGTGCCACAACGATGCATATCGGCGCCGGGAAGCGGGCTGGGATCAGCCGGCATCGGCTTGCGCGGCCTCGATCTGCGCGAGTGCCGCGGTCGCGGCGACCTGCTCGGCGGCGCGCCGGCTTGCGCCGCGGCCGACGGTCTTCAGCATCAGGCCCGAAACGTCGCATTCCACGTCGAAAACCTTGGCGTGATCGGCACCGGCCGTAGCCACGAGGGCGTATACCGGCAATGCCAGGCCACGCCCCTGCAACAGTTCCTGCAGGCGGGTCTTCGCGTCTTTTCCGGTATTCGCGCCGGCGCCGGACACGCGCTCGGCGAACAGTTCGCGCACAATTCCGCGGCAGGCGTCCCAGCCGCCGTCGAGATAGATCGCGGCAACCAGCGCCTCGAATGCATCGGCGAGGATCGAATCGCGCCGAAACCCGCCGCTCTTGAGTTCGCCCGATCCCAGGTGCAGTTGATCCCCGACTTCGAGTTCGCGCGCGAGAGCAGCCAGGGCCGGTTCGCTGACGAGATGCGAGCGCAATCGAGTCAGCTCGCCCTCATCGGCCTTCGGATAGTGCTCGAACAGCATCTCGGCGACGAGCAGGTTCACGAGCGAGTCGCCGAAGAATTCCAGGCGCTCGTTGTTGTCTGCGCCGGTACTGCGGTGACTCAACGCGCGCTGGCGCAGCGCCGGGTTGGCGAAACTGTAGGTGAGCTTGGCGGGCAAGGACTGGGAAAGCTCTGAACTGGTTTGCGTGACTTCACCGATCTGTCGGTCCGTGCAGATCGGGGCGCGCCGCGAAGGCGAGGCGCCCGCGAGTGGACTAATAGGTCGCGCCGTGCGAGAGATCGACCGTGTTGTCGAAATGCACCAGCAG
>DATIEJ010000503.1:0-12805 GCA_035455825.1 Rhodanobacteraceae bacterium
TGCTACGCTCGCCCCGTGCATTTGCGCCGCCGATGGTGGTCGACGCGACTTTGTCCACTTGTATCATCCACATTCGGAGCGGTTGATGACAGCGCGCAGAACATTCCTGAAAACTTCGATGATCGGCGCCACGGCATTTGCTCTCGGCGACAAGGTTTCGGCGAAGAGCGCTTCGCCTGGAGCGCGAGTCGTCTCGACCTGGGATTTCGGCGTGCCCGCAAACCAGGCTGCCTGGGCCGTTCTCGCCGCGGGTGGACGCGCGCTCGATGCGGTCGAGGCCGGAACACGAGTGCCCGAGGCGGACTTGAAGAATCACAGCGTTGGCCGCGCCGGGTATCCGGACCGCGACGGGCACGTTTCGCTCGACGCCAGCATCATGGACGGCGACGGCAGTTGCGGCGCGGTGGCCGCGCTCGAACATATCGCGCATCCGATCTCGGTCGCGCGCCGCGTCATGGAGAAGACGCCGCACGTGCTGATCGTCGGAAACGGCGCTTTGCAGTTCGCGCTCGAACAGGGTTTCCCGCGCGAGGACCTGCTGACGCCGGAATCCGAGCAGGCCTGGCACGAGTGGCTCAAGTCGGCGCAATACAAACCAGTGATCAATTCCGAAGTCGGTACCTACGGACCGAAGCCGGAACCACCCGGTGGTCCGCACAACCATGACACGATCGGCATGCTCGCGCTCGATGCGCATGGCAATCTTGCCGGGGCGTGCACGACCAGCGGCATGGCCTGGAAACTCTACGGCCGCGTCGGCGACAGCCCGATCATCGGCGCCGGACTGTACGTCGACAACGAAGTCGGTGCGGCCACATCGACCGGTGTCGGCGAGGAAGTCATCCGCAACGCCGGGAGTTTTCTCGTAGTCGAATTGATGCGCCACGGGCGCACGCCGCAGCAGGCCTGCCGTGAAGCCGTCATGCGCATCGTCAAGCGCAATCCGAAAGCGGCGCGGGAAATCCAGGTCGGATTCCTAGCGATCGCGCGCAACGGCGACGTTGGCGCATACGCACTGCAGAAAGGTTTCAGCTACGCGGTGTGCGACGCGATGAAGCAGGATGCGCTGTTGCCTGCCGCCAGTGTCTACTGACGCGCGGTCACAGCGCGACGCCCTGCAGCCCTCCCCTTCAAGGGGAGGGTTGGCTCGGGATGGTGTTGCTGCAGGTTGCGGGCTTCCAGCGGCAATCATGGTGGCGTTCGGTCGGAATCCAGGTTGACGATGGAACTCAAGGGCCCTGTGCTCGAAATCGCTGCCAACTCCGTGGCGTCGGCGCTGGCTGCGCAGGAAGGCGGCGCGAACCGTATCGAGTTGTGTGCCGCGCTCGAGGTTGGCGGACTCACGCCGTCGCACGCGCAGATCGCTCTGGCGCGCGAGCGCGTCCGCATTCCGATCTACGTGCTGATCCGGCCGCGCGCCGGCGATTTCGTCTACAGCGACAGCGAGTGCGAAACGATGCTGCGCGACATCGAGACCTGCGTCTCGCTCGGATGCGAAGGCGTCGTGCTCGGCGCGCTCGATGAAGGCGGCGGTGTCGATGCGAATCGTTGCCGAGCGTTGATCGCCGCGGCCAGCGGGCTCGGCGTGACGTTCCATCGTGCTTTCGACATGAGCCGCGATCCGGAAACCGCGCTCGAGGACATCATCGCGCTGGGTTGTGAGCGCGTTTTGACTTCCGGTGCGCGAGCCGATGCGTTTGCCGGTGCTGGGTTGATCAAGAAGCTCGTCGCACAAGCTGCTGGGCGCATCGTCGTGATGCCTGGCGCCGGCGTCAATGCCGGAAACATCGCAGCGTTGCGGGCGCTCACCGGTGCGTCGGAATTTCACGCATCCGCGAAGCGCGAGCTGCCGTCCCGCAGGCGCGGTGGAAACAATTTGCCGGGCATGACGGCTGGTGAAGTGGCCAGCGACGCAGAACAGGTGCGGGCGCTGGTTCGTGCACTGAGCGAACCGAATGGCTGAGCTCAAAGATATGGTCGTTCGGAGCTTCGGTGTTCAAGTCCTCGGGGAACCATGAAGCAGCAACGAGTTACCCCGTGCTTGCCCCGTCAGTGCTCGCCTGCTCGGTGTTCGACTCATCACTTCCGCCAAACCTGGACTGCAACTCGGCCACGATTCTCTCCAGCGCTTCGACGCGTGCTTCGAGTTCCGCATAGCGATCGTCCTTGCCGGAGGATTCCGCGCGCGGCACGTGCGCCGGCAGGTTTTCGACCGAAACCGGACCCGACAGAAGGTGCATGTAGCGGTCTTCGCGCTGGCCGCTCGCGCGGCCGATGCGGACCACGAGTGGCGGATCGCGCGAGATCAGCCGGTCCAGCGTGTCGCCGAGCATTTCGACATTGGCGAAGTCGGCGAGCCGCTCGCTGCGCGTGAACAACTCGGCAAGCGTCTGCGGACCGCGCAGCAACAGCAATCCGACCACCGAACGCGGGCGCGTCGTGAGATTCAGGGCGGCGTCGATCGTGTGTTCGTAGCGCAGGGCGCGAGCGCCGTGTGCGACGCGCACCAGGCGCTTGTCCTCGAGCGTGCGCAACGCCTGGCCGACGGCGCCGAGTTCGGCATGCATGATCGGGTCGCGATTGGTCTTCTGGTTGCATGCCAGATGCGCGGCGTTCAGCGTAAGCGGGTAGACCTCGGGCGTCGTTGCGGCTTTCTCGATCAGGCAGCCGAGCACGCGCGCTTCGAGCGCCGTCAGCTGCACCAGCGGCGCCGGCGTGACGACTGCTGCTTCAGGCTCGTTCATTGCGGTGCCTTCGCGGTGTCGGGCTGGTTATCGTATGGGCTGCACGATGTTGGAACAAGCGCGCGCTGCAGCTGCGTTCGCCAATGAAGTGGTTCACGCCCGTGCTTGCGCGCCGATGCGGCGCTCGATCGCGCGCGCCGCGATAGCCGCCCAGGCCGCGTAGGCCGGCGCCGCCGGGTGAAACCCGTCGGTCGCCACGTAGCGCTGCTCGAACGGAAAGTCGATTTGCAGGAATTCGCAGCTGCTGTCTGCTGCCGCGATTGCCTGCAACATTGCGTTCAACTGCCTGGCCCGCATGCCGAGGTACCAGCGCAGCGGTTGCGGCAGGGCAGGGAAGACGTGCATCGGCGGCAGGCTCGACAACAGTATGTGCGCGACGCCGAATTTCGCCTTGAGCAGTTCGATCAGCAGCGCCAGCCGTTCGATCCAGCTCGCCGATCGGGTGCGCGCGGTTGCATCGTTGACGCCGATCGATACGACCGCAACGTCGAAGCGTTCCGGCGCAAGCGCGCCAAGCTGCCCGATCAGGTCGCGTACCGTGTGGCCGGTTTGCGCGGCCACCTTCCAGTGCACCTGGCAAGACGCGCGCAGCTGTGCGACGAGTTGCCCGGACAAGGCTTCTTCCTGTGTCGGCGCTCCGACTCCAGCGGCGGCCGAATCGCCGGCAATAAGCAAGCGCAGTGGCGCACCGCTGCCTGTGGAACCGGACCTGGCTCCCGGCGGTTCGTCCAGTCGCACGATATCGCGGCGCACGCGCAGGGCCTGTGCGATGAGCACCGGCCCCAGGCCGATCGTGGCGAACCGGTAGCCAAATTCGCGCCGCGCATCCGGACCGGGCAGCATCGAGCGCATCGGCGCGGCTAGGCGGTGACTTGCGGTTCGATGCGCCTGGCCGTGGCGCCGAGCACGGAGGCCAGCGGCGCCGGCCGGTGAATCGCATGTCCCTGTGCGTACGCGACGCCGAGCCGGCGCAGGCGCGGAATGATCTCGAGGTCCTCGACCCATTCGGCAACGCAGGGAATTCCCCTGAGCGCCGCGACGCGGGTCAGCGATTCGATGACGATCTCCGCGGCCGGGTCGACGACGATATCGCGCACGAAACGCCCGTCGAGCTTGACCATGCTGACCGGCAGGTCGTTGAGATAACCGAAACTCGCGACACCGGCGCCGAAGTCGTCGAGGCATATCTCGATGCCGTGCCCGAGCAGCGTGTGCAGCGTTTCGACCGCGCGCGTCAGGTTCTGCACGGCCACGGCTTCGGTAATCTCGAGCAGCAGCTGGCGCGTGCGAAAGCCGTAGCGTTCGGGCAATCCGAGCACGAATTCGCGGAAGCCGTCGCTCTCGAGCGTGGTCGCGGAAACGTTGATGCTCAGGCGAATGTTCATGCCCGGACAGCCTTGCAGGAATTTTGCGGCACGCTCCAGAACCCAGCGATCGATTTGCGCCGTGAGCCCGTAGCGCTGCGCCGCTTCGAACACGCTCTCGATCGACAGATTGCCATGCGGGTCGGCATGACGCAGCAGCACCTCGCAGAGTTCCTCGCCGCTGTCGGCGCCACCGATGCGGATGATGCGCTGGCCATACAACTGGAACAGGCCGGCGGAAAGTTCGGTTTGCAGTTGCGAGATCTTCTGGATGTCCGAATGCCGGCCGTGCAGGTTCGCATCGACGGTGTCGTAGGCGTGCGTGCGATTACGGCCGTGTTCCTTGGCGACGTAGCAGGCGACATCGGCGCGCGCCAGGGCATCGTCGGAGCCGCGGTCGTTGGCAGCCGACAGGAAGGTCGTTCCGATGCTCACGCCCACGCGGAAGCGCAGCTCGCCGACCGGAAACTCGAACGCGCGCACGACGTCGTGCAGGTTGCTGGCGAGCGCATCGACTCTGCCCTCGGTGGCATCCGGCAGGAGGCAAGCGAATTCGTCGCCGCCCAGTCGCGCAAGCGCCGCATCCTGCGGCAGCGATTTCTCGATCGTCTTGGCCAGCTCGCGCAACATGTTGTCGCCGGCCAGATGCCCGCAGGTATCGTTGACCAGCTTGAACTGGTCGAGGTCGAGGTAGAGCACTGCGTAGCGCCTGGTGTCGTCGTGCAGCGCGGCGCTGACGCGATTGTCGAATTCGTAGCGGTTGATCAGGCCGGTCAGCGTATCGTGGCGCGCGCGGTAGTCCATCTCGGAGGCAGTGCCTTCGCGCTCGCTGAACACGACGGCAATCAGGTATCCCGTCAGCGTGGCGATGACGGCGAACAGCGAACGCAGGATGCTGTCGGCGACCGGCACGGGCTGTTGCGCCATCGCCGTCATGACCATTGCGAGCAGGGCCGATGCGGCGCTGGCGCCGCCGACGCCTGCGGCGACGGCGCAGAGCACGACGAACGGAAGCAACAGGAACAGAACGCGATCCTGGAACACCGGGTCGACGTTGAGCACGGCCCACCCGGCCAGGGCGATCACCAGCATGGCAGCGGCGAACAGCCAGCGCTTCGCGCCTCCACCCGCGATCCGCACCGGCCAGGCGGCGACCAGCGGCGTGAAGATCAGGAAGCTGAAAAGCGCCGACAGGAAGTAATCGACGCCGAATGCAATCGCGCGATCGGGCGGATAGGAGAACACGAGCCACATGCGCAAGCCGTAGATCGGCACGGCAATCGCAGTGGCGATCAGGAGGGCCAGGATGAAGCGCGGCAGTTGCTGGGTATCGCGCAGCAGGCGGTCGACTTTCCAGCGCTGCAGCAACAACAGCGCGACCATCACGATCAGCACCTGCAGCCAGCCGACGCCGAATGCAACCATGATCGGCACGCCCACGCTGGTGCTCAGCACGGTATTCCCGGCGAACACCGCGGGCCAGTACTTCGCGCCGTGACGCCAGACCAGGGCGAGCCCGAGACCGCCGCTCGGCCAGATCGGCACATAGCCCTGGTTCGGCTGGGCGCGGGCGGCGAGCCAGGAAATCAGGCTCAGCAGCGCGCAGGCCAGCAGCAGGCGCAAGGCGAACTGCGCGTGTTCGCGCAGTTTCGGATTGGACCTGGTCAGGTTCAGCGACATGGGCGCGAGTATATGTTCTCGTTGGGCCGTTTTCCGATGCCTGCGCACATCCGGCAAGCGTGAACTGTGCCGACGGTCCGGCCAGAAGCAGCGGCATCGACCGGAACCGGGTTGCTTGTGTGGGCGTGCTTGCGCCGTTCTTGATCCGGGTCAACCTTCGCGGCGCCCGGGGGACTAATGTTGTTGAGTCTCTCCTAATAGAAGGATGGCGCATGCGCATCACCATCGCGGCGAGCGGGAGCCGGCTCGTTCATCCGGGAGCCAGCGCTGATAAGGGTGCGCTCTTTGGCGCGGCGACTTCGGACATCCGGCGCCGATTCACTTTTCGGACCCCGCCGACGAAAGCCCGTGGAATGGCGGGACTGTTGCTCGCGTCCGTCGCGGCGTCGGCCTTCGGCGCGCAAACCGATATCCCCGGACCGGCCGGTAGCAGCGTGTTCGGCGCGACGACCACCACGCTGGCCAACGGCAACATCGTCGTCTCCGATCCGGACGGCCAGAACAACGCGATCGGTGCCGTATACTTGTACAGTCCGGCGGGCGTGCTGATCAGCACACTCAGGGGCCACGCGAAGAACGACCGCGTCGGCAGCGGTGGCATAACCGCGCTGAGCAATGGCAACTTCGTCGTCAGCAGCCCGAACTGGGACGATGGCGTCACGGCCGGCGTTGGCGCGGTCACCTGGGTCGACGGCACGAGCGGCCTCGACGCTCTCGTCGCGGCCGGCAACTCGCTGGTCGGGTCGCATGCGAACGATCATGTCGGCAACGGCGGCGTCACCGCACTGGGCAACGGCAACTTCGTGGTAACGAGCGCCGACTGGTCCGGCCCCGGCGTTGCCAGCGCCGGTGCCGTGACCTGGGCCGACGGCACGGCGGGCATCGTCGGTGTCGTTTCCGATACGAACTCGCTGGTCGGGTCGCACGCTGGAGACCACGTCGGCAACGGCGGCGTCAAGGCCCTGACCAACAACAACTACGTCGTCGTCAGCTCGAACTGGACCAGTCCGACCACATCGGGTGTCGGCGCGGTGACTTGGGCGAGCGGCGGCAGCGGGATCACGGGCGCAGTCGCCGCGGCCAATTCGCAGGTCGGGACGCATGCGAACGACCACGTCGGCAACGGCGGCGTTGCGGCGCTGAGCAATGGCAACTACGTGGCCATCAGCACCACGTGGGCCAATGGATCGACCGCGAACGCCGGCGCTGTCGCCTGGGGCAATGGCGCGGGCGGAACCGCCGGCGAACTCAACGACACCAATTCGTTGGTCGGCGGCAGGGCCGGCGACCAGATCGGCGTTGGTGGAGTCACCGCGCTGACGCAAGGCAACTACGTCGTCAGCAGCCGGCTCTACGACAGCGCCACTGCGGCCGACGTTGGCGCGGTGACTTGGGGCAATGGCAGCACGGGCACGCATGGCGTCGTGTCAGAGCTCAATTCGCTGGTCGGCTCAACCGTGAGCGATCAGGTCGGCGAGACCGGTGTCGTCGCACTCCCCAATGGCAACTATGTCGTCGGCAGCCGGCTCTGGGACGATCCGCCGAACGCCAATGTCGGCGCCGTGACCTGGGGCAACGGGACCGCCGGCATCATCGGCCCCGTCACGCTTGCAAATTCCCTGTACGGTCCGACCCAAGGCGACCGCGTCGGCGGCGGCGGCATCGTCGCGTTGACGAACGGCAACTACGCCGTGAGCAGTCCGCTGTGGGACGCGCCCGGCATCGTGGATGCCGGCGCCGTAACCTGGGGCAATGGCAACACGGGCACGAAAGGCGCGGTCGCGCCCGGCAACTCGCTGATTGGAACGACCTTGAGCGATCAAGTCGGCCTCGACGGCATCACCGCACTCGGCAACGGCAACTACGTTGTCTGCAGCAGCCTGTGGGACGATGTCGGCAACGCCGATGTCGGCGCGGTGACCTGGCTCGACGGCAGCGGTGTCACGTCGAGTAGCGTCTCGGTGAGCAATTCGTTGTTTGGAACGACGCCCGGCGATCTGGCCGGCAGCGGTCATGCGATCGCCGTCGGCGGCGGAAACTACGTCGCGGTGAGCCCCGCCTGGGCCAATGGCGCGAATGCGGCAGCCGGCGCGGTGACATGGGGCGCCGGGCACGGTCCTTCATCCGGCGCAATCACAGCGGCCAATTCGCTGCTGGGCACGACAGCTGGTGATCAGGTCGGCAGCGGCGGAGTCTCCGTCCTGAGCAACGGCGACTACGCCGTCCGCAGTCCGCTGTGGGACAACGTTCTGGCCGTCGATGCAGGAGCCGTGACCCTTGGGCGCCACGGCGGTGGCAGCACCGGTCCGATCGCCGACACGAACAGTGTGCGTGGCACGACCGCAGCGGGCGGACCAAGCATCGTATTTGCCTACGACGCCGCACTCGATACGCTGGTCGTGGGTCAACCGGCGAGCAATCTCGTCAGTCTGTTCAAGGCCGATCTGTTGTTCACGAACGGATTCGAGTAGCAGGCGCGATTGCAGGCGGGCGAACGGGCTGGAGACTGAATCGGCGATAATCGCCCCTCGGCCATCAGTCCTCAGCCCTCGTTGAAAAGAACCGACTTCCACTACGACTTGCCGACCGCGCTGATCGCGCAGCAGCCGTTGTCCGAGCGCTCGGCCAGCCGCTTGCTGGTCGTCGATCCGATCGCGCACAGCTTCGCCGATCGCCATTTTGGCGACCTGCTCGAATACTTGCGTGCGGGCGATCTGCTCGTGTTCAACGACACGCGCGTGTTGCCGGCGCGGCTGTTCGGGCGCAAGGAGACGGGCGGGGCGGTCGAAATCCTGATCGAGCGCGTGCTCGGCGCACATGAAGCGCGCGCGCAGCTCGGCGTCAGCAAGAAGCCGAAGCCCGGAAGCCGCATCGTTCTCGACGATGGCAGTCCGGTTACGGTCCTCGGCCGGGAGGGGGAATTCTTCACATTGCGCTTCGAAGGCAGCGAACCACTCGAAAAGGTGCTGGCACGCCTTGGCCGCATGCCATTGCCGCCATACATCGCCCGCGAGGCCGATGCCGGCGACCTGGAACGCTACCAGACCGTCTACGCGCGCTCTCCCGGTGCCGTTGCGGCGCCGACCGCGGGCCTGCATTTCGATGCGCCGCTGCTGGAGCGGCTGAAATCCGCGGGAATCGATTTCGGCTACGTCACGCTGCACGTCGGCGCAGGCACGTTCCAGCCGATGCGCAGCGAGCGCGTCGAGGAACATGTGATGCACCGCGAGTGGCTGAACGTCGGCGCCGAACTCGTGGAAAAGATCCGGCGCACGCGCGCCGGCGGCGGAAGAGTCGTGGCCGTCGGCACGACGGTCGTGCGCGCACTCGAATCGGCCTTGCGCGACGGCGAAGTCCGGCCGTTTGCCGGCGAGACGCAGATCTTTATTTTTCCAGGATTCCACATTTACAGCGTCGACGCGCTGGTGACGAACTTCCACCTGCCGGAATCGACGTTGCTGATGCTCGTCGCGAGTTTCGCCGGGCGCGAGCTGATACTCGAGGCTTACCGCCATGCCGTCGAGCAGCGCTACCGGTTCTTCTCTTACGGGGATGCGATGCTGATTCTGCCGCGCAGCGGCGGAGGAAGCGCCGTTGAACCCCTCTCCCTCCGGGAGAGGGGCAGGGGTGAGGGTCGGGGCTAGTATGGACGCACGGCGTATTCGCACCCTCATCCGTCGGGCAGGAGCCCAAGTGCGATGGGCAGGAGCCCGAGTGCCGCGAAGGCCATGGATGCCCAAGAGCGGCCCTCGGAGGCCATGGATGGTCGGGAGAGGCCGGCGCTTCGCGCCACCTTCTCCCGGTGGGAGAAGGGAACATCTGCATCGATTCGACGGCGCAAAGAACTGATGAGCGACATCCAATTCGAACTTCTCGCCACCGACGGCCCGGCCCGCCGCGGCCGCATCTCTTTCAAGCGCGGCACGATCGAGACGCCGGTGTTCATGCCGGTCGGCACGTACGGGTCGGTCAAGGCGATGACGCCGCTGTCGCTGGTGGAGGTGGGCGCCGAGATCATCCTCGGCAACACGTTCCACCTGTTCCTGCGTCCCGGCCTGGACGTGGTGGGTGAATTCGGCGGATTGCACCAGTTCATTGGCTGGAACAAACCGATCCTCACCGACTCCGGCGGGTTCCAGGTGTTCTCGCTGGCCGAGCGGCGCAAGATCACCGAGGACGGCGTCACGTTTGCCTCGCCGGTCGACGGATCGCGCGTGTTCCTGTCGCCGGAGGAATCGATGCGCATCCAGCGCGTGCTCGATTCGGACATCGCGATGATCTTCGACGAATGCACCCCGTACCCTGCGACCGAAACGCAGGCACGCGATTCGATGGAATTGTCGCTGCGCTGGGCCGAGCGCAGCCGGCGTGCGTTCGACGACCAGCGCAACCCGAATGCGCTGTTCGGAATCGTCCAGGGCGGCACCCATGCCGGCTTGCGCCGGCGCTCGGCCGCGCAGCTGATCCAGATCGGCTTCGATGGCTACGCGGTCGGCGGACTGGCCGTCGGCGAGCCGGAGGACGACCGCAACCGGACGCTCGACGAAACGCTGCCGCTCCTGCCGCCCGGCCGTCCGCGCTACCTGATGGGCGTCGGCCGGCCGCAGGACATCGTCGAGGCCGTGCGCCGCGGGGTCGACATGTTCGATTGCGTGATGCCGACACGCAACGCGCGCAACGCGCACATTTTCACCCCTGGCGGCGTGCTGCGCATCCGCAATGCCCAATACGAGCGCGATACGCGGCCGATCGACGAGGCTTGTGCCTGCTACACCTGCCGCAGCGGCTTCAGCCGCGCCTATCTGCGCCATCTGGACAAATGCGGAGAGATGCTGGGGCCGATGCTGGCGACGATCCACAACCTGCACTACTACCTGGAACTGATGCGCGGCCTGCGCGACGCCATTGCCGCGCGCAGGCTCGAGGACTTCGTGGCAGCGTTCTACCGGGGGCTGGGCCGCGAACAGGGCTGACCGGGGCGCTCGGGCGGGCCTTGCCGGGTGCACAAAGGCAGTCGCCATGCCATAATTCGCGGCCTTTTCACCCGCTCCGCCACCGGTGCGGGACCCTACTGCGAGACCGTTCAATGGATTTCCTGATTTCCAACGCTTATGCACAGGCGGCCGACCCCGCCGTGCAGCAGAACCCGCTGATTTCGTTCCTGCCGCTGCTGGTGCTGTTTGCGGTGTTCTACTTCATGCTGATCCGCCCGCAGATGAAGCGCGCGAAGGAGCAGCGCGCGATGATCGGCGGCCTGGCCAAAGGCGACGAAGTGGTCACCAACGGCGGCATTGCCGGCCGCATCGATGAACTCGGCGATTCATTCGTGACGCTTGAAATTGCCACGAACGTCAAGATCAAGTTGCAGAAAAGCGCGATCACGCTGGTGCTGCCGAAGGGCACGCTGAAGTAGGTCTTCTTGCGATCGTCCGCGATCGCGAAGTTCAGGGAGAGGCCATCCATGGCCGCGCAGTGTCCTGGCGATCATCCCTGTCCCTTTCAACAGAGCAAGCCCGCTGTCTTATGAGTAGTGTTCATGAATGATTTTCCGAAGTGGAAATATGCGCTGATTGCCGTGGTCATCCTGCTCGGCTTCGTATACGCGTCGCCGAACCTGTTCCCGCCGCAGCCGGCGGTGCAGATCTCGGCCAATCGCGGCGGCAAGGTCGATGCGGCGCTGAAGGAGAAAGTCCTCGGCATCCTGCAGACCAACAAGTTCGAATTCCGCGACGTGGAATTGAACGGCGATCGCATGCTCGCGCGCTTTCCCAATACGGACACGCAGTTCGCCGCGCAGGACGTGCTGAAGACGACGCTCGGCGATGAGTACATCGTGGCGCCGAACCTAGCGTCGTCGGTTCCCGCCTGGTTGCGGGCGATCGGCGCCAACGCGATGCCGAAGGGCCTGGATCTGCAGGGCGGCGTGCACTTCCTGATGGAGATCGACCAGCGGGCCGCGCTCGACAAGATGCAGGAACGTTATGTCGACGACACCCGCGCCGCGCTGCGCAAGGCCAATATCCGCGGGACGGTCAACTCCAACGCGCAGGGCATCGTCGTCACGTTGCGCTCGGAGGCCGACCGCAAGGCGGCCGGCGAGATCATCGCCAGGGAAGTCAACCAGCCGGAAAAGCTCGGCGCCCAGTCGCCGCTGGAAATCATCGACGGCACGAGCAGCGCCGACAGTTTCCCGATCGTCGCCAAGTTGCGCGACGCCGCGCTGCTCGAGCAGTCGCGCAGCATCATGAGCAGCAACCTGACGACGCTGCGCAACCGCGTCAACCAGCTCGGCGTGTCCGAACCGGTCATCACGCAGCAGGGCACCAACCGCATCGTCGTCGAACTGCCGGGCGTGCAGGACACGGCCGAGGCGAAGAAGATCCTCGGTGCGACGGCAACGCTGGAATACCGCGCCGTCGACGAGAGCGTGACCAACCCGTACGACGTGGAAAAGACCGGCAATGTGCCGCCGGAATCGAAGCTGTACCACCGCAAGGAGCTCGGACCGGACGGCAAGCCCATTCCGATCGTGCTGAGCAAGAAGATCATTGCGCGCGGCGACGACCTGATCGACGCGGCAGCGACGCCGGACCCGCAGAACGGGCTGCCCGCTGTCTCGGTGCGGCTTAACGCCGCTGGCGGCAAGAAGATGCTCGACTTCACCAGCCAGAGCGTCGGCAAGCGCATGGGCGTGGTCTACATCGAGCGCATTCCGCAGACCAAGATCGTCGACGGCAAGGAAGTGCCGGCGCCGCCGAAGATCAGCGAGGAAGTCATCTCCGCTGCAACGATCCAGGGCGTGTTCGGGCCGCGATTCCAGACCACCGGATTGGAAAGCATGAAAACGGCGACGGAACTCGCGTTGCTGCTGCGCGCCGGTTCGCTGGCCGCGCCGGTCGACATCGTCGAGCAGCACGTGATCGGCCCGAGCCTTGGCCAGGACAACATCAACAAGGGCGTCAAGGCCGTCATCATCGGCTTGCTCGCGGTGCTCGCCTGCGCCGCGGTCTACTACCA
>DATIEJ010000504.1:0-10377 GCA_035455825.1 Rhodanobacteraceae bacterium
CGAGTCGCATGCGGCGACGGCGGCACTGGCGCTGGCGCGACGGATCGATGCCTACGTCTATGGCCTGTATGTCGCGCCGATGGGGTCGGTCGCGTTCAGCACGCCGGAGACCGTCGTATTCCAGGTTCATGAGGCCGATCACCTCTACGCCGAGGCGCTGGCCCAGGGCGGCTGGTGGCGGTCGATGCTCGAACAGAACAAGGTCGAAGGCGAGTGGCTCGTCGCGCAGGGCGAGCCGGTCGAAGCGATCTGTCACGCTGCGCGCTGGTGCGATCTGGTCGTCGCCAAGCGGCCGGTGCTCAACCCCGACGCGCCGCTGGGTTGGGGGACGGTTTCGCGCACCGTGTTCGGCGCCGGCGTGCCGGTCGTCGTCGTGCCGGAAATGTGCAAGATCGGCGATCTCGGCGCGCGCATCCTGATCGCCTGGAATCACAGCCGCGAGGCCACGCGGGCGATCCGCGGCGCACTGCCGCTGCTGGCCCACGCCGAACAGATCGTCGTTCTCGATGGCGCCGAGCAGCAGGGCCTGGTCGGCGCGCGGCACCTGCCGCAGCTCGACCTCGCCGGCTTTTTCTCGCGCCACGGCATCACGGCGGAGTTCCGGGCGTTCACTCCGAAGAACGACTACGGCGCCGGAATTCTCGAGGCGGCGCACGCGATGCAGGCCGACATCATCGTCATGGGTGCCTGGGGCCACTCGCGAATTGCCGAACTCGTGCTCGGCGGAGCGACGCGGCATCTGTTCCAGCACAGCGACCTGCCGCTGTTCGTGGCGCACTGAGCGCTCGGCGCAGGGTGGGCTTTAGCCCACCGTTTTCTGGCGCAAAATCCAAGCGGTGGGCCAAGGCCCACCCTACCCGCCGCGCGGACGGTTTCCGCCCACAAGTGGCCGTCTCGTTGCCGACGGCGGATACTTTTCCAGCAGCCGCGCCGGGCGGACCGGCCTCGGCGCAAACGTGCCGCCGCAATTCGGGCAGATTCCGTTGAGCGGACCGCTCACGCATTGCGCGCAGAACGTGCACTCGAACGAACAGATCATGGCGTCGCCCGCCTCCGGCCTGAGGTCCTTGCCGCAGCATTCGCAGTGACAGCGCAATTCGAGCATCGGTCGTTCTGCTTCAGGGCGTTGCGGCCGGCAGCCCGAGCTTTTCGCGCAGCGCCGCTTCGACCTTTTCCGGCGCATCGCCGCCGTTGCGCTTGTATACAATGTTGCCTCTGACATCCACCAGGAAAAGTCCCGGCGTGCCCTTGACGCCATAGAGCGCCGCAATGGGGTCGCCGTCGCGCACGAGCGTGAACGTCTGCTTGCGCTCGCGCAGTTCGGCGACCGGATCGCCGTCTTCGTCCTTGAAATCGATCGCGTAGACGTCGAGCTTGTCCTTGCCGGCGGCGTCGTACACATGCTGCAGGTATGGCATCAGGGCCTTGCAGTACGGGCACCAGGTCGCCCAGAACAACAGCACGGCCGGCCGGCGCAGAGCCTGCGGCTGGAAGTCGATCGTTTCACCGTTCGCGCCCTTGCCTTGCCAGGCGATCGCCTTGTCCTGCGCAACGGCCGGCGTGGCCGACAGGCAGGCCAGAAAAAAGAACATCAGCGAACGGATTTGCATTGGAGGCACCTTTGGGAATCATCTGCTAACGACCGGCACAACGGCAAGGAGCTTACGCCCTCGTCGAGGTGGGATTCCACGGACTTGATTTGCGGACGCTGGCGAAAACGGCGCGCGACCGGCATGCTAGGGCGACTTTCGTGCCAGCAGATGCCCGCCCATGAGTGCAGCCGTCGCCGCTCCGCGCAACTATCGCTACTACGATTTCATCCTCGGCGCGTTCGTCTGCGTGATCCTGTGCTCGAACCTGATCGGCCCGGCCAAGGTCGCCACCGTGCACCTGCCGATCGTCGGCGATTTCACGTTCGGCGCCGGCGTGCTGTTCTTTCCGATCTCATATGTTTTCGGCGACATCCTCACCGAAGTCTACGGCTATGCGCGCGCGCGCCGCGTCATCTGGTCCGGGCTCACGGCGCTGATCTTCGCCTCGATCATGGCGACGGTCGTCGTCAAGCTGCCGCCGGCGGCCGGCTGGAACAACCAGGCTGCGTACGAGAATATCTTCGGGCAGACGCCGCGCATCGTGTTCGCGTCGATCACCGCGTTCTTCTGCGGCGAGTTCGTCAATTCGTACACATTGGCAAAAATGAAGATATGGACGAACGGCAATGCGCTCTGGTCGCGCATCATCGGCTCGACGATCGCCGGCGAAGGCGTCGACTCGCTCGTGTTCTATCCGTGCGCGTTCCTCGGCGTCTGGGAAACCCAGCTCGTGATTACCGTGATGATCTCGAACTACATCCTCAAGGTGCTGTGGGAAGTGCTGGCGACGCCGCTGACCTACCGCGTCGTGGCGGCGCTCAAGCGCGCCGAGCACGAGGACTACTACGATCGCGGAACGCAGTTCACGCCGTTCTCGTTGCGGACATGACTTCGCACGATCGGCATGTCGCAATGCTCTGCCCTTTCACGTAAGAAAAGCAGAGTGGTGTGCAAGGCCCACGTCGTGTGCCGGAAAAACTCGCAGGGGAGTGGCCAATGCGTCTGCAGTCGGCGTTTTTTGCCTCATTGATATTGTCGGCCTGCGCGCCCCATTCGATAACGAACGTCGCCCCGCCGGCGCCTCTCGCCGCCAACGACAATCGCGTCCCTGCCGGCACGCTGCACGGCGGCGTGCTGTCCCTGCACCTGCAGATCGTCGAACGCGACTGGCAAGCCGAAAACGCGCTGCCGGCCTGGCCGGTGCTCGCGTTCGCCGAGGCGGGCAAGCCGGCGACGACGCCCGGGCCGCTGATCCGCGTCGCCAGCGGCACGACCGTCGAGGTCGACATCGACAACCGCACCGGCAACGACGTCTTCATCGTCGGGCTGCACGCACGCCCCGCCGACGAACCGATGCTGCCGGTCACGGCCCACGGCACGGCGCGCACGCGCTTCAGGCTGGACTCGCCCGGCACATACTTTTATTGGGGCACGCTCGGCAAGGCGCTCGGCGATCGCTTCGGCCACGACAGCGAACTGAATGGCGCGATCGTCGTCGATGCGCCCGGCGCGCGGACCGACGACCGCATCTTCGTGCTGACACGCCACGGCGCCGCGGAGGAAGGCGGCGACGGACTCGGCGCCTGGGCGATCAACGGCCGCTCGTGGCCGCAGACGGAACGTCTCAGCTACCGCGTTGGCGACGACGTTCGCTGGCGCGTGATCAATGCCAGCGAGTCGCGCCATCCGATGCACCTGCATGGCACGTACTTCCGCGTGTCCGCGAGCGGCGACAACGTCGCTGATGTCGCGCTCGCGCCGGACGCGCAGAAGCTCGCCGTGACCCACTCGCTTGCCTCCGGCTCGACGATGGCACTGTCGTGGTCGCCGGAGCAGCCCGGCAACTGGCTGTTCCACTGCCACATCCTGTTTCACGTTCTCCCGGAAAACAGGATCCCGCCGCCGGCCTGGTACGAGGACTACGCCGACCTGCCGCACGACCAGCACATGGCCGGGCTCGTTCTTGGCATCCATGTCGACGGCGCCCCTGGCAAGCGCGACACGCAGGGCCCGCGCCATATTGCGCTGCGCGTCGGCGAGCGGCCCGGGGTCGCGTTCGACGAGTATTTCCAGCGACCGGCGCCGGGCCTGGGCTATGCGGTCGACGATGCGCCGCTATCCGCACCCGGCGCGCCGATCGTGCTCGAGCGCGGCCGGCCGGTCGAGATCGCCATCCGCAACGACCTGAAGCATTCGACGTCGGTGCACTGGCACGGTATCGAGCTCGAAAGCTATTACGACGGCGTGCCGCACTGGGGAAGCGACGGCACGCGCACGACGCCGTCGATCGAAGCGGGCGGCAGCTTCGTCGCGCGCTTCACGCCGCCACGCGCCGGCACGTTCATCTACCACACGCATTTCAACGACTACGCGCAGCTGACAGCGGGTCTGTACGGCGCGCTGATCGTCGTCGAGCCCGGGCATGCGCTCGACCCGGCGACGGACCACGCGTTCGTGATCAGCCAGGGACCCGACGACTTCAAGGATCCATTGCTGCTCAACGGCGCCGCGCCCGCGGCGCCGTCGACGTGGCGAACCGGGCGGCACCGCCTGCGCCTGATCGGCATCACCGCGGCCACGACCGTCGATGTAAGCCTGCTGCGCGACGGCGCGCCGGTCGTGTGGCGCGCCTTGGCGAAGGACGGCGCGGACCTGCCGCCGGCGCTCGCCCGCGACGGTCCGGCCACGGCGCGCCTTTCGCCCGGCGAGACGTTCGACTTCGAATACGCGGCCGATGCACCGGAGAACCTGCAATTGGAGCTACGCGCCGACGGCAGCCTGCCGTCGACGTCGGCCGCGATCGCGATCGTCCGCTAGCCGGGCTTCGAACGGCCGCTCTGCGGCCACGAAATGCGCGATCGATCGGCGGCGACGTTGTGTTTTCTAGTCCAGCGCGTAACCGAACTGCTGGCGGAACTGGTCGGCGAATTCGGCGAACGTGAAGCGCTGGTTCTGCGTGCCGGGGTGCTCGACCTTGAGCGCGCCCATCAGCGACGCCATGCGCCCGCAGGTGCTCAGATCCATGTCGCGCATCAAGCCGTAAATCAAGCCGGCGCGATAGGCATCGCCGCAACCGGTAGGATCGGACACGCGCCGTTCGTGCGCCGGTGGAATGTGCAGGGTTTCCTTCTTCGTGTTGATCTCGGAGCCCTTCGGCCCGCGCGTGACGACATACGCCTTGACGCGCTCCTTGATCTGGTTTTCGTCCCATTCTGTGCGTTGCTGCAGCAGGTTCGACTCGTAGTCGTTGACCGTGACGTACTGCGCCTGCTCGATGAACGCGCGCAATTCAGCGCCGTTGAACAGCGGCATCGCCTGGCCCGGATCGAAGATAAACGGAATATTGCCCTGCGCGAACTCGGCGGCGTGCTGCATCATCGCCTCGCGCCCATCCGGACCGACGATGCCGAACTTCACGTCGGGCACGTCGCGCACGTGGTTCTCGTAGCTGCGCATCATCGCGCCGGGATGGAACGCGGTGATCTGGTTGTCGTCGAGATCGGTCGTAATGAAAGCCTGCGCCGTGTACAGATCCTCGAGCGGCTTCACCTGGCTCAGGTCGATCCCGCACTTGGTGAAGTGCTCGCGGTACGGACCGAAATCCTGCCCGACCGTGCCCATCGGCACCGGGTGACCGCCGAGCAGCTTCAGGTTGTAACTGATGTTGCCTGCGCAGCCGCCAAACTCCTTGCGCATGCGCGGCACCAGGAACGACACATTGAGGATGTGAACCTTGTCCGGAAGGATGTGATTCTTGAACTGGTCCGGGAAAACCATGATGGTGTCGTAGGCGAGGGAACCGCAGATGAGGGCTTTCATTGTCGAGGGCTGAGGGCTGAGGGCTGAGGGCTGACGATCGCAGGTGGTTGCCGGGCGCTGGATGATAAAGCGCGCGCAGCCGGCGAATTCTCATATTGTCGCAGATTGAAGCCGGCGCGTGCTTTTAGCCCCCTCTCCCGCTGGCAGGAGAGGGCTGGGGTGAGGGTGGCGCGTGAAGTTGCTGCGGAATTTCAGCCAGAACATCGTCCGGCCTGTGCTGCACTTCGTTGTTCCAGAATCGCAGCGCACGAAATCCGCTCTTGGCGAGCACGGCGCTGCGCACCGTATCGAACTCGATTCGGTCTCCATGCCGACCACCATCGATTTCGACGATGAGGCTGGCCGCAATACAGACGAAGTCGACAACGTAGCCGTTGATGGGAACCTGTCTGCGAAACTTAAATCAGCACAGGCGGCTCGCACGCAAGCGTGTCCACAACAGGCTTTCCGCATCCGTTTGGCGTGAGCGCAATGTTCGCGCCCTATTGGTGCCGCGTCGCAGTTCCACGCGCGTTGCCTCCTGATGTGCCACCCTCTCCCCAACCCCTCTCCCGCCAGCGGGAGAGGGGTTATTGGCGCGCTAGGCCCGCCTGAGCTTCTCGCGCAACAACGTGTTCAACTGCTGCGGATTCGCCTGGCCCTTGAGACGCTTCATCGCCTGGCCGACGAAGAACTGCAGGAGTTTTTCATTGCCGTTGCGGTAGTCCGCAAGCTGCTTCGGAAATTCGGCGATGACCGCGTCGACCGCCGACTCGAGTGCGCCGCTGTCGGAGATCTGGCGCAGGCCGCGCGCGGCGATGATCGTGTCGGCGTCGCCTTCGCCGGACCACATGGCGGCGAACACTTCCTTGGCGATTTTCCCGGAGATCGTGCCGTCGCGGACGCGTAGCAGCAGGTGCGCGAGCGCGGCGGCGCTGACGCGAGTCGCCTCGATGTGGATTGCCGCGTCGTTCAGTGCAGCGGCCAGCTCGCCGAGCACCCAGTTCGCCGCGAGCTTGGCGTCGGCGCGACTGTCGCCGCCTTCATTACGGGGCGCGCCAGCAACCGACAATGCGGCCAGCGCCGCTTCGAAATAATCGGCCGTCGCCTTGTCCGAGCACAGCTGCACGGCATCCGCGTCGGGCAGGCCCAGCGCCGCGACATAGCGCGCGCGGCGCGCGTCCGGCAACTCCGGCATCTGCGCAACGATCGCAGCGATGTCGGCTTCCGTTACCGTCAGCGGCGGCAGGTCCGGGTCGGGAAAATAACGGTAGTCGTGCGCATCTTCCTTGCCGCGCATCGGCCGCGTGTGGTGGTGCGCGGCATCGTAAAGGCGCGTCTCCTGCACGATCGCTTCGCCGTTTTCGAGTGCGCGGATCTGGCGTTCGATCTCGTACTCGATCGCCTTCTCGACGAAGCGGAACGAGTTGACGTTCTTGATCTCGGTGCGCGTGCCGAGCGTCGATTCGCCGCTCGGACGCACCGACACATTGGCATCGCAGCGGAACGAGCCTTCCTGCATGTTGCCGTCGCAGATGCCGAGCCAGCGCACGAGCGTATGCACGGTGCGCATGTAAGCGACAGCTTCTGCGGCCGAATGCAGCACGGGCGCCGAGACGATCTCGAGCAGCGGCGTGCCCGAGCGATTCAGGTCGATCGCGGTGGCGGCATGGAACGCGTCGTGCAGCGACTTGCCGGCGTCCTCTTCCAGGTGCGCGCGCTGGATCTCCACGTCGAGCACGCGGCCGTCGTCCATCTGCACGCGCATGCGTCCGTTGGCCACGATCGGCAGTTCGTACTGGCTGATCTGGTAGCCCTTCGGCAAGTCAGGGTAAAAATAGTTCTTGCGCGCAAATACGCTGTGCCGCGCGATCTGCGCGTTGACGGCGAGACCGAAACGGATCGCCTTGTCGAGCGCCGCGTGGTTCGGCACCGGAAGCGTTCCGGGCAGCGCGACATCGACGACGCTGGCGTGCGTGTTCGGTTCGGCGCCGTACGCGGTCGAGGCGCCGGAGAACAGTTTGCTCGCGGTGTTGAGCTGGGCGTGGATTTCCAGGCCGATGACGGGTTGCCAGCTCTTGAGGGCTGGGGACTGAGGGCTGAGGGCTGGGCTCATTGCGCGCCGCCCGGAGTTCGTTGATGCCAGTCGGTCAGTTGCTGAAACTCATGCGCCGCCGCCAGCAAGCGCGCTTCGGCGAACGCGGGGGCGATCAATTGCAGCCCCACGGGCAATCCTGCGCTGAAGCCAGCGGGAACCGAGATCGCGGGCAGGCCGGCGAGATTCACGGCGACGGTGTTGACATCGGCGGCGTACATCGCGAGCGGGTCTGAGGATTTTTCGCCGAGCTTGAACGCGACCGTCGGCGCGGTCGGCCCGGCGATCAGGTCGACGTGCTTGAACGCTTCGGCGAAATCGTTCGCGATCAGGCGGCGGACACGCTGCGCGCGCAGGTAATAGGCGTCGTAGTAGCCGGCCGACAGTGCGTAGGTGCCGATCAGGATGCGGCGCTTGACCTCGGCGCCGAAGCCTTCGGAGCGGCTGCGCGAATACAGGTCTTCGAGCGAAGCCGGATCCGCGCAGCGGTGACCGAAACGCACGCCATCGTAGCGGGCGAGATTGCTCGACGCCTCGGACGGCGCGATCACGTAGTAGGCCGGTATCGCCAGCTGCGCATGCGGCAGCGAAATGTCGACCAGGACGGCGCCGCGCTTTTCCAGCTGCGCCAGTGCTTCCCTCACTGCCGAGCCGACACCATCCTCGACACCGGCGCCGAAGTATTCGCGCGCCACGCCGATGCGCAGGCCATGCAGCGCTGTGGACAATGACGCCACGTAGTCGTCGACCGGACGCTGCATGCTGGTCGCATCGCGCGGATCGTGTCCGGCGATCGCCGCGAGCACGTGCGCGCAATCTTCGGCGCTGCGCGCGAGCACGCCGCCGCAGTCCAGGCTCGAGGCGAACGCGATCATGCCCCAGCGCGACACGCGGCCGTAGGTCGGCTTCAAGCCGGTGATGCCGCAGAACGCAGCCGGCTGACGGATCGAACCGCCGGTGTCGGTGCCGGTTGCGAACGGCACGATGCCGGCGGCCACGGCAGCGGCAGAGCCGCCCGATGATCCGCCGGGCACGCGCGCGGCGTCCCATGGATTGCGCACCGGACCGAAGTGACTGTTCTCGTTCGACGAACCCATCGCGAACTCGTCCATGTTCGCCTTGCCGATCGTCACGGCGCCGGCACCGGCGAGGCGCTCGACGACGGTTGCGTCGTACGGCGGAACGAACCCTTCGAGCATGCGCGAACCGCAGGTCGTGCGGATTCCATTTGTGCAAAAAATATCCTTGTGCACAAAGGGGATGCCGCAAAGCGGCGCTGCGGCGCCACGCGCCAGCGCTGCATCGGCGCGTTCGGCCGCGGCCAGCGCGGTCGCGTCGGCCCGCGTGATCAGCGCGTTGAGCGCCTCGTTCGCGCGCGCGGCCTCGAGCGCGCGCCGGGCCAGTTCGACCGCCGAGGTTGCGCGTGCGCGAAGCGCCTGCGCCTGTTGCGCGATGCTCGAGCTCATGCCGCGCCTACTCGATGACCTTCGGCACGAGGTAGAAACCGCCACGCGCCTCGCCGGCGAGTGACAGCAGCGCGTCGGCATGGTCCGTCTCGGTGACCGCGTCGCTGCGCCAGCCCAGCGCTTGATCGTGCGGATGTGCCAGCGGCTCGATGCCGGCGACGTCGGCCGCAGCGAGGCGATCGGCCAGTTCCAGCAGGCGGCCCAATTCGGCCGCCACGGTCGCCAATTCGTCCTCGGCAATGGCCAGGCGGGCAAGACGGGCGATATGGCGGACGGTCGTGCTGTCGATGGCCATCGGGGACTGGCAGGATTTGCGGCATAGCAGCATCCCCGATTCGCTGCCGTCGCGCAAGCTGGACCCCGGGCAGGCTCAAATCGCGAACAACTGTGAAATGGTGCGCATTTTCTGCCAGTTGCGGCGAAATCTGGACTTGCTGCTTAACGGCATTTTTCCTTGCTTCGCTTGTCCCCGGTTACTACACTGACGCACTTTTTCCCTTCTTCTGCACGTGCTGCACGGCGACCCGGGTCGCCGCCACCGGATTTTGCGATGTTCAAAAGTTTCCGCGGGCTGTTTTCCAATGATCTATCCATCGACCTCGGCACCGCCAACACCCTGATTTACGTGCGCGGCCAGGGCATCGTCCTGAACGAGCCTTCGGTCGTCGCGATTCGCCAGGACCGCGGTCCCGGCGGCCCGCGTTCGGTTGCGGCGGTCGGCGCCGAGGCCAAGCGCATGCTCGGGCGCACGCCCGGCAATATCGTCACCGTGCGTCCGCTCAAGGACGGCGTGATCGCGGACTTCTCGATGACCGAGGAGATGCTCAAGCAGTTCATCCGCAAGGTGCATCGTTCGCGCATGTTCCGCCCGAGCCCGCGCGTGCTCGTGTGCGTGCCGTGCGGCTCGACCCAGGTCGAGCGCCGCGCGATCAAGGAGTCGGCCGAATCGGCAGGCGCGCGCGACGTGTACCTGATCGAGGAACCGATGGCCGCGGCAATCGGCGCCGGCATTCCGGTGCACGAGGCACGCGGATCGATGGTCCTGGATATCGGCGGCGGCACGTCGGAAGTCGCGGTGATCTCGCTCAACGGCATCGTCTATTCGGCGTCCGTGCGCATCGGCGGCGACCGCTTCGACGAGGCGATCATCAACTACGTGCGCCGCAACCACGGCACGCTGATCGGTGAATCGACGGCCGAGCGCATCAAGATGGAAATCGGCTGCGCGTTCAGCCAGACCGAGGTCCGCGAGATCGAGATTTCCGGGCGCAACCTCGCCGAGGGTGTGCCGCGCATGTTCACGATCAACTCGAACGAGATCCTCGAAGCGCTGCACGAGCCGCTCGCCGGCATCGTCGCGGCCGTGCGCTCGGCGCTCGAACAGACGCCGCCGGAGCTGTGTTCCGACGTCGCCGAGCGCGGCATC
>DATIEJ010000505.1:0-2217 GCA_035455825.1 Rhodanobacteraceae bacterium
CAAAGCCGTGGTTCTGGCTCGAAATCATGACCCGGCCGCTGGCCAGATCGATGACCGGATGATTTGCGCCGTGATGGCCGAACTTCATCTTGATGGTCTTCCCGCCGACGGCCAATCCGAGAATCTGGTGGCCGAGGCAGATGCCAAACAACGGCACCTGGCGTTTCATGAATTCGCGCGCGGCGGCGACCGCGTAATCGCACGGCTCCGGATCGCCAGGACCGTTCGAGAGAAACACACCGTCGGGCTTGTGCGCGAGCGCATCGGCCGCCGGTGTTTGCGCCGGGACCACGATGACCTCGCAGCCACGATCGACCAGCATGCGCAGTATGTTGCGCTTGACGCCGAAATCGTAGGCGACGACGCGATGGCGCCGCGTCAGCGGCGCGAAAGCAGTGCTGTCGAGGTCGTAGCTGCCACTGTCGAAGCGATAGCTCTCGCGCACGCTGACGACCTTGGCCAGGTCCATGCCCTTGAGTCCCGGAAATCCGCGCGCTGCGGCGAGCGCGTGATCGGCAGACACAGCCGATCCGGCAACGATGCAGCCGCTCTGTGCACCCTTGTCGCGCAGGATGCGCGTCAGACGGCGCGTGTCGATGTCGGCCAGGGCGACGATTCCGTGCCGGCGCAGGTAGGCTTGCAGGGTTTCCTGCGAACGCCAGTTGTTCGCCAGGCGCGGCAGGTCGCGGATCACGAGGCCGGCGGCATGGACTCCGGCGGATTCCTCGTCGACCTCGTTGCAGCCGGTATTGCCGATATGCGGATAGGTCAGCGTGACGATCTGGCGCGCGTACGATGGGTCAGTCAGGATTTCCTGGTAACCCGTTATTGCCGTGTTGAACACCACCTCGCCAACGGTTTCGCCTTCCGCACCGATCGAAATTCCGCGGAACAAACTGCCATCTGCGAGTGCGAGGATTGCCGGTGTCATCAGATCGCCTGGTCCTGGAAGCAAACGCAACCTCAAGGTGCAGGCCGACCCGCGGGCTGGTGGAGACCAGTCCGTGGGATGAGGTTGCGGGCGAGACGGAATGATACTGGTCGCGCACGTCCTCTGTCCACCGCGTCAGTCGGTACAATGGGGCGCACAATTCAGGCCCGCCGCGCCGAGTCCGTTCATGGCCACTGCCGTTGCTCAAACACCGTCCCTGTTCGACCCGTCACGCCTGGATCGCGCCGATACGGTGGTCAGAACCGATCCGTTCTGCTTCATCGTGGCGCGCGAACAACTGCCGGCCGGCGCCGCGAGCGACCTCGAGCGCGACTTCCCGAAATACGCCGGCGCCGGTTTCTTCCCGTATGAGGAAAAGGACTGCGGACCGAGCGTCAACCGGCTGGTCGCCGACCTGATCGACCCGGCAGTCGCAACCGCCGTCGGCAGACGCCTGGGCATCGATAACCTCGGCCAGTACCCGACGCTCGTGACGCTCTGCCGGGCGCTGAACAAGCGCCATGGCACGATTCACACCGACAGCCGCTCGAAGGTGGCGACCGCCCTGCTTTATCTCAACCAGTCGTGGCCCGACACGAGCGACGGCTGCCTGCGTTTCCTGGGCCGCGTCGACGACGTCGACAGTCTCGTCGCGCCCGAACTCAAACCCCTGTATGGCAACCTGGCGGTGTTCAAACGCTCGGAGAAATCGTTCCACGGCCATCTTCCCTACGAGGGCGAGCGTCGCGTGATCCAGGTTGCATGGCTCACGAGCGAGGAAGAAAAGCTGCGCAAGACCCAGCGCGGAAAGCTCTCGCGTCTGTTCAAGAAACTGTTCGGCCGAATTGACACTCTATGGGGCGCCGGACGCGACAAGAACGCCGCGCACAAGGACTAGGGATTAGGGACTAGGGACCAGGGTTAGCAATAGCGGCACGTGCAAACTCCACGCGGTACTCGACAAAGATGGCGCCTGTCGCTCTGCACACGGCATTCGAAGTCGCGGCATATTTCGCCGGCTTCCGTCTTTTTTTGTGGCAACGGCGCAAGCTTGCATTGCCGGTGCTCGACGACCGCGACCGCAGCCTGTGGATCGGCGTGGCGGCCATCTTCGGCGCAGCACTCGGCGCCAAGCTCGGCTACTGGATCGAAGATCCGCACAACGCATTCGCCGACTTTCCGGACTGGCGTCACCTGCTCGAAGGCAAGACGATCGTCGGCGCGCTGCTCGGGGGATTGGCCGGCGTGGAACTGGTCAAGCGCGCGATCGGCGCGCACGGATCGAG
>DATIEJ010000506.1:0-5324 GCA_035455825.1 Rhodanobacteraceae bacterium
AGAACGGCGCTTTGTATTCCTTGCTCCAGACGACCTACGGCGGCTCGGGAAGCCAGTTCAACCTGCCCGACCTGCAGGGCCGCGTCCCGGTTGGCATGGGCACGCTGTCGGGCGGGGGAACGGTGTTCCCGTTGGGACAGAATGGTGGAACCGAGACGGTTACATTGTCGACCGCGCAGATGCCTGGCCACGGCCACATCTTCGCCGCATCGAGCAACAATGGCTCGCAGCCGCAGCCGCAGAACGCGTTTCCGGCGAAGATCAGCAGCGGCTTCATGTATACGACTTTCTCGGCGGGTTCGCAGATGAACGCGAATGCCGTCAGCTACACGGGCGGCAATCAGCCGCACGACAACATGATGCCGACGCTGACGGTAAGTTTCATCATTTCCCTGTACGGCATCATGCCGAGCGCCACATGATCGGGAGAAACGCATGAGTTCCCCTTTTGTTGCCGAGATTCGCATGTTCGGCGGCTCGTTCGCCCCGGTCGGATGGGCGACCTGCGACGGCCAGCAGATGCCGATCTCGCAGAATACCGCGTTGTTTTCGCTGCTCGGGACTGCCTATGGCGGTGACGGAAAAACCAGCTTCTGGCTGCCGAACCTGCAGGGATCCGCGGCGATGGGGCAGGGGTCCGGCAATAACCTGAGCCCGCGCTTCATCGGCGAGTCCGTCGGAGAGGTGAGCGTCACGCTGCTCGCCACCGAGATGCCCGCGCACAATCATGCGATCAACTGCTACATCGACGATCCCGCCGCGGACCAGACGCCCAGCCAGAACGACCTGCTCGGTTACGCGCAGGGCCTGACGCCGTACTCATCGGACATCAGCGTCAGCCCTACGACGCTGAATGCGGGCGCCTTGTCGATGTACGGCGGTTCTGGGCCGCACAACAACATGCAACCGTACCTTTGCGTCACGTTCATCATTGCCTTGCAGGGCGTATTCCCGCCGCGCTCGTGAATCAGCAGCGCCAATTCGGAGCGAGCGACTCGAGTGCCGGCATGCAGCCGGCGCCCGCTCGAGATGTGCCTCGCGGTGCGGGAACGATCACACTGCGTGCGCAGACGAAGCAGGACGACGAATTCTTGCTCGCGCTATACGCGTCGACGCGCGCGGCTGAGATGGAACAACTGCCGTGGAGCGCCCGGCAGAAGGACGAATTTCTCGCCATGCAGTTCCGCGCGCAGTCGATCCACTACGACGAATACTATCCGGACGCACTACTGGGCATCATCGAATGCGGCGGCGAAGCGATCGGGCGCCTGTACGTCGACCGGCGCGAGCGCGAGATCGAGATCATCGACATCGCCCTGGTTCCGCCGATGCGCGGCCGGGGTATCGGCAAGCGCCTGCTCGCGGAATTGCTCGAGGAGGGCAGGGCGACGGCGCGCCGCGTGCGCATCTACGTCGAGCACTTCAATCCCGCGCGCGGGTTGTACGATCGCCTCGGCTTTCGGCAGGTCGGCACGAACGGCGTTTATCACGAAATGGAGTACGTCGCGCGTTAGCGCGGCAGGCGCATGTCGTCAGTTGAACACGGCCTCGTACTCGACTGCCCCGGCATCGGCCCCGATCGGCACGATGAACACGTGCTCGAGCGTGAAGCGTTCGTGCCGCAATGTATACATTGCCTGCGGAAGAACCGGCGCCGGCGGACCGAGGAAATACAGCGAGAACGGCGCGCGGCGCGGAGCCGAGCCCGTGCGGGCGCTGCGGCGCGCGTGGATCTCGAACGGCAGCGCATCGGCGAGCGTCATTGTCAGCGGCGTGCCGCCCGCATGCGCGACCTCGAAGGCCGTGCCGATCATCGGCTTGACGGTTTCCAGGGTCAGGTCGGCCAGGTTCATCGGATGCGCTCGTCATGGCGGGAGCCCGATCGTAACACGGGGTTTCCGGCGCTCGAACCGGCTCACGGCGCGATCGATCGCGCCCGACATTTGCTGTCACATCACCCAAAGGAGATCAGATCATGCCCGCAATGACCATCCTCAGCCAGTCGGGACCGCTGCCGGTGAGCGCACAGTTCACGGCACCGGCGGACGGCCCGGTAGCGATGTTCGTATCCGGTTCGGCATGGACGCAAACCGGTGGCAAGGCGATCGGTGCCATGCTCTCGGTCGACGGTGCGACACAAGGCGTGTGCCCGGGCTACTGCAACGAGGCCAGCTCGCACCACACGCTGATCCCGGTCATGCTGACGATGAATCTCAGTTACGGCTCGTCGGGTGCGCATACCGTGACGCTGACCGCGTCGACGACCGACACCGTTTCGGACGTCAATGACTTCTATCAGGTGACGCTGTTGTACTGAACGCTTCCTGCCTGCGCGAAACTGCCGCCGGCATGCAGGACGGCTGCAACAATGCCTTGCCTCGATTCATGGAGATACAACGATGGCTTCCCTGACGATCCTCAACGCGACCGGTCCCCTGCCGCTGAAAGCCACGTTTCCGGCACCGACGGATGGACCCGTATCCTTCGCCGTGTCGGGTTCGGCGTCGTCGACGACGGCCGGCCAATCAGTCGGCGTTACCGTGATGTTCGACAAGGAGGTCATCGGCACCTGCTCGGTCTTCTGCAACACGGCCGGTTCGCACCAGACACTGATTCCGGCGTTGCTGGCGGCGACGATCCCGGGCAGCGGCACGCATGCGATCGCACTGGTGCCCGCGACTGCTTCGACGCAGTCGGACGCCAACGATTTCTATCAAGTCACGCTGCTTTATTGATGTCCGCGCGATATTGACTCGCGCTTCGGCCGAAGCGGCCGCCGACGAGCGCACTATCCACGGATTTGTTGATCCGGCGTAGTTTCCGGCGTCTTTTTTTGCGATGCAACATGCGCGCGTGATACGATTTCATCGTCTTGCGGAGATGGCGATGAGCGACGCGAAGAGTGGTCACGACTGGTCGAAGGACTGGCAGGCGCTACAGAACCAGTATTGGACCGCATGGGGCGATTTGACACGCCAGTCCGGCGCGACCCCGGACGCTTCGACGCCGTGGCACGAAGGTCTCGAGCAGTGGTCGCGCATGTTCGGCAGCGCCGGCAAGCAGAGCGAGGCCACCGAGCGGCTGATGTCGAGCGCCAAGAGCTACCTGTCGCTGATGCAGTCCATGCTGGCATTCGCGGCAGGAAAGCAGTCCGGGGCGATCGACATGCCGTGGCTCGACGCGATGCGCGGGGGCATGGGCATGCCCGGCTTCGATGCCTCGATGTTCGGCAAGATGCCGGGCTTCGATCCGTCTGCGTTCGCCAAGGTGCCGGGCTTCGATCCCGCGATGTTCAACAACATGCCCGGCTTCGATGCATCGCTGCTCGACAATCCGATGGCCAAGGCGCTGCGCGAGATTTCCGGACAGGGCGTGAAAGGGTTCCAGCAGCTTGCCGAGGGCGCCGCGCCGATGCTGCAGCAGATGCAGCAGGAAGGCCTGTCGTGGCTCAAGGCGCCGGCGTTCGGCTACCTGCGCGAGCACCAGGAGCATTATCAGAAGATGGCGCTCGCGTTCGTCGAGTTCCAGCAGGCGACCAAGGCATACAACGCGCTGATCATGAAGTCGAGCCAGCGCAGCTTCGAGATACTCGAACTGAAGCTGGCTGAACGCTCGGAGCCGGGCCGGCAGATCGACTCGGTGCGCGCGCTGTACGACTTGTGGGTCGATTCGGCCGAAGAGGCGTACGCGGAAATCGCCTTGTCCGACGAGTTCCGCAAGGTCTACGGCGACGTCGTCAACTCGCAGATGCGCGTTCGCTCGCAGATGCAGCAGGAAGTCGAACGCATCGGCGTCGACCTCGGCATGCCGACACGCACGGAATTGAACAGCGTGCACAAGCGCCTGCACGACCTGCGCCGCGAGTTGCGCGCGAGCCAGGAAGGCCAGCGCGATGCCGCCAGCGACGGCCGCGACGAGGAAATCGCGGCGATGCGCGCGGAGATCGACGACCTGCGGCGTCTGCTCGAGAACAGCGCGGTCGCCATTCCACGCAAGCAGACGCCTGTCGCCGCCACTCCTGCGCGTCGTGCGGCAAAGGCGAATCGCGCCACGGCTGCCGGGCGACCGGCGCCGCCGAAGAGTCGCGCGGCCAAGCGAGCGCATGTCGCGGCAAAGTCCACGGTTCCCGAGCCGGCCGAACCTGAGAAAACTCTGGACCAGCCGGTCGAAGAGAAGGGCAGGCGAGCGCACGGCAAGAAGCGGCGCGAAGCCCGCCGTGCTCCGGCGCGGATCCGCGAAACGCCGACCGCGCCGAAGGCCGCGCGCGCCGAAAAAGACGAAGGACGTCCGGCCTCGTTCGGTGATGCGATCGCCGCGATGCGGCGGGAGCTGTCCGGCAAGTCACGCAGGAAGAAGAAGGCAAGCGCGTCGGCGTTGTCGATGCCGGCGAAGATTTCGCGCCGCCTCGCCAAGCCGCGCCGGAGCAAGCCATGAATCCGATCCGCATCGAACCGCAGAAGGCGCTGGAGGATGCCGTTCGCTTCAACCAGAAGCTTGCGGCAGGACTGAAGACGCTGCGCACGCTCGACGACGTCGACTACGGCGCGACCGACAAGGAAGAGGTCTACCGCGAGGACAAGCTGGTTCTCTACCGCTTCAAGGGCAGCAAGGCGCCGACGGCCAAGACACCGCTCCTGATCGCCTACGCGTTGGTCAACCGGCCATACATGGTCGACCTGCAGGACGACCGCTCGCTGGTCAAGAACCTGCTCGCGCTCGGCGAGGACGTTTATCTGATCGACTGGGGTTATCCGGACCAGTCGGACCGTTACCTGACACTCGACGACTACATCAACGGCTACATCCGCCGCTGCGTCGACGTCGTGGCCAAACGCCACAAAGTGGCCAAGATCAATCTGCTCGGGATCTGCCAGGGCGGGGCGTTCAGCCTGTGCTTCGCCTCGATCTATCCAGAGAAAATCCGCAACCTGATCGCAATGGTCACGCCGGTCGATTTCCACACGCCGGACAACATGCTGTCGCACTGGACGCGCGGCATGGATGTCGATCTGTTCATCGACACGCTCGGCAACGTGCCGGCCGACCTCATGAACTGGTGCTATCTCACGCTCAAGCCGGTGCGCCTGTTCCAGCAGAAATACATCGGCATGGTCGATATCCTCGACGACAAGGTCGAACTCGAGAATTTCCTGCGCATGGAAAAGTGGATTTTCGACAGCCCGGACCAGGCCGGCGAGGCATTCCGCCAGTTCGTCAAGGATTTCTACCAGGGCAACAAGCTGGTCAACGGCGGGCTCGAGATCGGCGACAAGTCCGTCAGCCTGAAGAAGATCACGATGCCGGTGCTGAATATCTTCGCCGAG
>DATIEJ010000507.1:0-9368 GCA_035455825.1 Rhodanobacteraceae bacterium
GGCTACGCCTCAAGCGCATCCGCGAACCGATAGCCGACTCCAACCTCGGTCAGCAGCAGCCGCGGACGGGCGGGATCGGCTTCGATCTTGTGGCGCAGCGCGCGCATGTAGATGCGCAGGTATTGCGGCGACTCGACGTGCGACGCGCCCCAGACTTCGCGCAGCAGTTGCCGGTGCGTCATGACTTTGCCGCGATGCTGCACGAGCGTCGTCAGCAGTTTGTACTCGATCGGGGTGAGGTGGATGTCGGCGCCGTCGCGCTGCACGCGGCGCGCGGCGAAATCGACGATCAGGCCGCCGATCGCGACCCGCGCCGGCGCTTCGCCCCCGTCATGATTGGCGCTGTGGCGCTGCGCAACGCGCAGGCGCGCGAGCAGTTCGCCGATGCCAAACGGTTTGGTCAGGTAATCATCGGCACCGAGGTCGAGCGCGGCCACCTTGTCGGCCTCCTGGCTGCGCGCCGACAGCACGATGACCGGGCGCGTGTACCAGCCGCGCAGCTTGCCGATGACGTCGAGCCCGGAAATGTCCGGCAGGCCGAGGTCGACGATGACGATGTCCGGCTGGCGCAGCGTAGCCAGGCGCAGCCCTTCGTTTCCCGTGCCGGCGATTTCGAGCGCATAGCCGTGTGTTTCGAGCGCCACGCCGAGGAAGCGCTGGATCTGCGGATCGTCCTCGATCACGAGGACGTTTGCGATCGGCGCCTTCACAGCGGAGAGGTTTCTGCCTCGAGCGGCAGGCTGAAACGGAACTCGGCACCGCCGCCGGCGAGGTTGCGCGCGCCGATTTCGCCGCCATGCGCTTCGATGATCGTCTTGCAGATCGCCAGCCCGAGGCCGAAACCGCTTTGCGCGGGTTCTTCGGCGGCGCGATGGAATTTGTCGAACACGCGCTGTTCCTGGCCGGGCGGGAGGCCCGGGCCGACGTCGGCGACCGTGATTTCCACGACCGCCGGCCACGCCCGCGCGCGGATCCGGATCGGCGTCCCCGGCGGCGTATGCTTTTGCGCATTTTCCACAAGGTTGAAAAGTACCTGCTCGATCATGACCTCGTCGCATGACACGAGCGGCAGGTCGGCGGGCACGTCGAGCGCGACCTCGCGGCCGGCCAGCGCGTCGTGCAGCCGGTGCAGCACGGCGCCGGTCAGCTCGTCGATCGCAACCGGCACGCGCTTGAGCTGCACCGGTCCCGAGGTCAGGCGCGTAAGGTCGAGCAGGTTGTCGACCAGCCGGTGCAGCCGTCGCGCTTCTTCGAGCACCGCGCGCAGCAGGCTGCTCCGGCGTTCGTCGTCGAGCGTCGCGGCTGCCTTGTCGAGCAAGGTCGAGGCCGCGCCGATGATGCTGGCCAGCGGCGTGCGGAAGTCGTGCGAGATCGACGACAGCAGGACGTTGCGCAGTTTCTCCGAAGCGACCTGCGTGTCCGCGGCATTCGCGGCCTCCGCCAGCTGCACGCGTTCCATCGCGACGGCGGCCTGGGTCACGAACGATTCGAGCAGGTGCATCTGCTCGGGGATCTCGAGCTGGCGCGGATCCTTCGGGCGCAGGCCGAGCACACCGATGCAGCGCTTGTGCGCGTCCAGCGGCAAGTAGATCGAATCGGCGCTGCCCAAGGTGTCGGTGTTGCGCCCGGCTTTCTGGCGGTGGTCGTAAGCCCACTGGGCAATGCCCAGGTCGTTCCCGGGAACCGGATAGTGCGTCAGGCTCATGCTTGCGCCGCGCGCGCAGAAGTTGGCCGGATCGAGCAGTCGTCCCGCGGAGTCGGGCAGGAGCACGGCGGCCTCGCCGTCGAAGATCGCGAGCGCATGCCGGCACAGGATCGCGCCGAGCTCGCCGAGGTCGCGATTCTGGGCCAGTTCGCGGCTCAGCGCGTAGAGTTCGCCGCTGCGCCGCTCGCGCTGGCGCGCCACCGACGCCTGCCGGCGGCCGCGCGCGGCGAGATTGCTGATGATCAGGCCGGTGGCGATCATGACCGCAAATGTGATCAGGTACTGCGCGTCCGACACCGCGAACGACCAGGTTGGCGGCACGAACAGGAAATCGAACAGGCTGACGCTCAATACGCTGGCAACGACCGACGGACCGCGCCCGAACCGGATTGCCACGAGCACGGTGCCGAGCAGATAGAGCATGACCAGGTTGGTGCGCTCGATGTACTCGTTGAGCACCAGGCTTGCAACGGTGATCGCCGCCACGACCGCGATTCCTCTTGCATAGGCCTGCCACTTGCTCGAGCGTGCCGGCAGCCGCGGTGGCCTGGCGACGTCCGACCCTTCCTCGCCGGTGATGACGAACACATCGATGTCGCCACTGCCGCTGATGATCTCGTCGACCAGCGATGGCGAAATGCGGCTGCGCCAGCCGCTGCGGCTCGGCTTGCCGCAAATGATCTTGCTGACGTTGCGCCGCCGCGCGAACGCCAGCAGTTCGGCCGCGACGCTCTCCCCGCTGAGGTTCGCGGTTTCGGCGCCAAGGCTCGCGGCGAGCTTGAGCGTCTGCAGCACGCGGTCGCGCGCATCCTTCGACAGGCGCACGAGTCCCGGCGTCTCGACGTAGACCGCGAGCCAGTCGGCGTGCAAAGCGGTGGCGAGCCGGCGCGCCGAGCGCACCAGACGCGCGGATAGCGGATCAGGTCCGACGCAGACGAGCACGCGTTCGCCGGCCGGCCAGGTCGCCCCGATCGCATGGCGTTCGCGGTACTCGCGCATCGAGTCGTCGACGCGGTCGGCGGTCGCGCGCAGTGCGAGTTGGCGCAGGGCGATCAGGTTGCCCTTGCGGAAGAACGACTCGAGCGCATGCCTGGCCTTGTCTTCGACGTAAACCTTGCCTTCATGCAGCCGTTGCAGCAGGTCCTCCGGGGCAAGGTCGACCAGTTCGATTTCGTCGGCCGAATCGAACACCTTGTCCGGCACGGTTTCGCGCACCTGCACGCCGGTGATCTGGGCAACGACATCGTTGAGGCTTTCCAGATGCTGGACGTTGACGGTCGTGCACACGTCGATGCCGGCGTCGAGCAGTTCTTCGATGTCCATCCAGCGCTTCGGGTGGCGCGCTCCGGGATGGTTGCTGTGCGCGAGCTCGTCGACCAGGATCGTGTGCGGGTGTCGCCGGAGCGCGGCATCGAGATCGAACTCCGTGAGTCTGATGCCGCGATGTTCGAGTTTCTGCGGCGGGAGTATTTCCAGGCCCGCGAGCAGCGCCTCGGTCTCCGGTCGGCCGTGCAGCTCGACATAGCCGACGACGACATCGACGCCATCGGCCTTGAGCTTGCGCGCCGCTTCGAGCATCGCGTAACTCTTGCCGACGCCCGGCGCGGCGCCGAAGAAAACCTTCAGCCGCCCGCGCTTGCCGCGCGCTTCTTCCTCGCGCACGTGTGCGAGCAGCGCATCAGGATCGGGTCGTTGGTCGGGGCGGGCGTTGGGCATGGCGGCTCGGCGCAATCGGCACCATCATGCCGCATGCGCGGCGCCTTTTACCACTTGCCGTCAAGACGCAGGTTCGGTTCGGGCGGAACCCTCGAGCGGCCGCGCCCAAACACCCTGTCTTCAGATTTCCACCTGCGTCCCGAGTTCGACCAATCGATTGCCCGGAAGGCGGAAAAACGCCGTGGCGGAACTCGCGTTGCGGGCGAGAAAAGCGAACAGTCGGTCGCGCCACAACGGCATTCCGGGACGATCGGTAGCGACGACGGTTTCGCGGCTGACGAAGAACGTCGTGTCCATCATCTCGAAGCGCATGCCTTTGGCTTCGCAGCGTTCCATCGCCGCGGGAATATCCGGGTCCTCGGCGAAGCCGAAGCGGATGACGAGGCGGAAGAACTCGTGCCCAAGGGCGGTTATTTCGGTTCGCTCGCCATATTCGGCAAACGGTACCTCGAGCGTCTCGACGGTCAGGAGCACGTTGCGCTCATGCAGTATCTTGTTGTGCTTCAAATTGTGCAGCAATGCACTGGGCACCGCGTTTGCGTTGGCGGTCAGAAATATGGCCGTACCGGGAACGCGTGGCGGCGGATGGGCCGTGACGCTGGCAATGAAAGGCGCCAGCGCCAGACCGCTCTGCTTGATCCCGCGCAGCACCAGTTCGCGTCCTTTCCGCCATGTCGTCATGATCGTCAACACGACTATGCCGAGCACCAACGGGAACCAGCCACCCTCTTCGATCTTGATCGCATTTGCGCTGAACAGCGATGCGTCTATTGCGAGGAAAACCACGCCCGCGGCGACCACCAGCTTCCGGCTCCAGTTCCAACCGCGCCGGGCCACGACCAATGCCAGGCAAGTCGTCGTGAACATCGTGCCGGTCACCGCGATGCCGTAGGCGGCGGCAAGTGCCTCCGACGAACGGAAGCCGAGCACGGCAGCGATCACAAGCACCAGCAACAGTCGGTTTATCCACGGCAGGTATATCTGCCCACGCGTCTGCCGGGACGTGTGCACGATATCCATGCGCGGCGAAAATCCAAGTTGAATCGCCTCGCGCGTCATCGAGAATGCACCCGAGATGACGGCCTGCGACGCGATCACGGTCGCTATGGACGCGAGCACGATCATTGGAATCAGCAAGCCCTGCGGCACCAGGCGGTAGAACGGGTTATCCACTGCCTGCGGGTTCGACAGCAACAAAGCACCCTGGCCGAAATAATTGAGCACCAAGGCCGGCGACACATAGCCGAACCACGCCAGCCGGATCGGGTTTCTGCCGAAATGCCCCATGTCCGCGTACAGCGCTTCGCAACCCGTGATCGCCAGTACGATGCCGCCGAGCGCGAGGAATCCGTGCCAACCGTTGTTGCTGAAGAATTCGATTGCATGCAACGGATTCAATGCCAACAGCACTTGCGGCTCATGCGCGATTTCGAAGACGCCTAGAACGGCGAGCGTCGCAAACCAGAACAACATGATCGGGCCGAACACGGCACCGACGCGCGCAGTGCCATGGTTCTGCAGTACGAACAACCCGAGCAGAATCGCGATCGAGAGCGGTACGACCCAATGCTCCAGCGAGGGCGCGAGCACTTTCAGGCCTTCGACGGCCGACAGCACTGAAATTGCCGGAGTGATCACGCCGTCGCCATAAAACAGCGAGGCGCCGAGCAAGCCCAGGATCATGATCCCCCAGCGCAGATGCGCATTGCCGCGCGCGCAGCGCTGCGCCAGCGCCATCAGCGCCATGATGCCGCCCTCGCCGTTGTTGTCGGCGCGCATGATGAAAACGACGTATTTCAGGGAAACGATCAACACCAGCAGCCAGAACATTACCGACAGTACGCCAAGGATGTTTTCGGCATTCGGCGCGATCGCGGCATGCACGTCGCCAAACGTACTCTGTATTGTGTACAACGGGCTGGTGCCGATGTCGCCGAAAACGACGCCAAGTGCGCCTAGCGCGAGAGTCCCGAATGCACGCCGATTCGAGGAAGTACCACTGATCGCCTCCGTCATGATGCATCTCCCGTCGCGGTTCCCGATTCCGTTACCACCTGCCGTCGAGGCGAAGGTTAAGTTCTAGCACGTTGACGCGCGGTTCGCCGAGGACTCCGAACGTGCGGCCTTCAGTCGACACGCCCACGAGTCTGGCGACATCGTCTTCGGCCATGCCGCGCGCTCGCGCGACGCGCGCGATCTGATACTGAGCAGCCGCCGGCGATATGTGCGGATCCAGACCGCTGCCCGAAGTGGTGACAAGGTCGACGGGCACTGGGATGTTGTTGTCCGGATCGGCGGCGCGCAGCACGTCGATGCGTTGCTTGACAGCATCAGTTAATGCCGGATTGGTCGGACCGAGGTTCGACGCGCCCGAAGAAGCGGAATTGTCCGCGAATGGACTCGTCGCCGACGGCCGGCTCCAGAAGTACTTCGGATCGGCAAACGGCTGGCCGATCAGCTTCGATCCAAGCGCTTGGCCGCCACGCTCGATTACGCTGCCGTTGGCGGCGTCATGGAACAGCAGCTGTGCCGCGCCGGTGACCAGCAACGGATAGACGACACCGGTGAGCACGGTCATCGCGAGCAGCATGATGAGGGACTGACGAAGGATTTTGCCCATGGCGCTATCTCCAGATCAGAGCGTGGCTTGCAGCATCGCGAAGCCGCGCGTGCCGCCGACATCGCGCGTGTCGTTGACGTTGCGGAAACTGGCCGTGTTGCCATAAACGGCGTCGTTGTTCGCGTAAGTGATGCCGAGGCTCGCGTTCCAGTGCGTGGCGAACTGCCACTTCAGCGTGGCGCCGAAGTCGCTGTAGCTCGGATTCGACGCGCGATTCGCCAGCGGCGTGACGAGTTTTGTCGGAATATCGGTGTGCGCGGCGTGCAGCGCGAGGCTCCACACGTCGCCGAGCGCAATCGCGGCGTCGAGCTGGAGGTATTGCGTGCCTTTCGAATCACCGTCGTAGCCCTGCTCGGTATCGATTGCGAAGTAGTCGGCCAGCGAGTAGTTGTATTTCAGGGTCAGGCACTTCCAGGCCAGCGCCGCGTTTGCTTCGAGCGTGTTGAACGAGCGCGACGGCAGCGGCGGCTTCGCGTTGTCGAGATTGCCGCCGGGATAGACGTAGCCATACAGGCCGGCGCGCCACGACCAGTCGTCGTTGAAGTCCGCTCCGTAGCTCGCGTACAGGTCCAGCTCCATCAAGCCGCCCGGATAGCTGTTCTCGCTGATGCTCGAGGCCCAGAAGCCGGCGGCAAAGCCGTTCTTCAGCGTCAGGTCGCCGCCGCCCTGCACGGCCGGATCGCCCCAGGTCTGCGAGATACCGCGGAACATGTAGTCGGACACGATCGCGGCGTTGCCCGTGATCGTGTAGTCGGGAGTCTCGGCCGGCGCTGGCGCGTCCTGCGCCTGTGAGCCGGTGGCAACCAGGAGCGCGAGAATGCCAAGAGATACGAATGTATGTTTATTGTTCATGATATTTCTGCAGTCGTACCTGTTAGGCCAGGCCGAACGCGACGAGCAGCATGTCAATGGCCTTGATGCCGACGAACGGCACGATGATTCCACCGATCCCGTAGACCAGCAGGTTGCGGCGCAACAGTGCGCCTGCGCCGAGCGCGCGGTAGCGCACACCCTTGAGCGCGAGCGGTATCAGGAAAATGATGATCAGCGCGTTGAAAATGACCGCCGACAGGATCGCGCTCCGCGGCGTCGCCAGGTGCATCACGTTGAGTGTGTTGAGCGACGGATAGGTCGTCGCGAACGCCGCCGGAATGATCGCGAAATACTTGGCGATGTCGTTCGCGATCGAGAACGTCGTCAGCGAACCACGCGTGATCAGCATCTGCTTGCCGATCTCGACGACTTCGATCAGCTTGGTCGGATTGGAGTCCAGGTCGACCATGTTGCCGGCTTCCTTGGCCGCCTGCGTGCCGCTGTTCATCGCGACTGCGACGTCGGCCTGCGCGAGTGCCGGCGCATCATTGGTGCCGTCGCCGCACATCGCGACGAGCCGGCCTTCGGCCTGGATATCGCGGATCAGCTTGAGCTTGGCCTCGGGCGTGGCCTCGGCGAGATAGTCGTCGACGCCGGCTTCGGCGGCGATCGTCGCGGCGGTCAGCGGGTTGTCGCCGGTGATCATGACCGTGCGGATGCCCATCGCGCGCAGTTCGGCGAAGCGTTCGCGGATGCCGCCCTTGACGATGTCCTTCAGTTCGATCACGCCGAGGGCACGTGAGTCTTCACTGACGACGAGCGGCGTTCCGCCCTTGCGCGCGATAAGTTCGGCCACGCGCCGCACTTCGCCCGGCACCGCAGAGTGAATGGTGACCAGGTGTTTTTCGATGGCGTCGAGCGCGCCCTTGCGGATCGTGCGGCCTCCCATCGCGCCGCCCCGGCGCAACGGATCGGGCTTCAGGTCCGCCCCGCTCATTCGGGTCGATGCGGAAAACGGCACGAAGCGCGCATCGAGTTCGTTCAACGCGCGCTCGCGAAGACCGAACGACTGTTTCGCGAGCACGACGATGCTGCGGCCCTCCGGTGTCTCGTCGGCCAGCGAAGCCAGCTGCGCGGCATCGGCGAGCGCTTTCGGCTCGACGCCCGGTGCCGGATGGAACGCAACCGCCTGGCGGTTGCCGAGCGTGATCGTGCCGGTCTTGTCGAGCAGCAGCACGTCGACGTCGCCGGCCGCTTCGACGGCGCGGCCGGACATCGCGATGACGTTGGCCTGGATCATGCGGTCCATGCCGGCGATGCCGATCGCCGACAACAGGCCGCCGATCGTGGTCGGAATCAGGCAGACGAGCAGCGCCACGAGCACCGTCAGCGTGACCGGCTCGCCGTGGCCGGACGACGTGACCGCGTACAGCGAGTAGGGCAGCAGCGTCGAGCAGGCCAGCAGGAAGATCAGCGTGAACTTGGCCAGCAGGATCGTCAGCGCGATTTCGTTCGGCGTCTTGCGCCGCGACGCGCCTTCGACCATCGCGATCATGCGATCGAGGAAGCTCTCGCCGGGGTTGCTGCCGATGCGCACGATGATCCAGTCCGACAGCACGCGCGTGCCGCCGGTGACCGAGCTGCGGTCGCCGCCGGATTCGCGGATGACCGGAGCCGATTCCCCGGTGACGGCACTCTCGTCGACCGTCGCCGCGCCTTCGACCACGTCGCCGTCGCCGGGTATGAATTCTCCCGCGTTGACGATGACCAGTTCGCCCTTGCGCAAGTCGTGCGCAGCGCCGACCGTGACCGCGTCGCGCCGCTCGAGTGACGGAATCCGCTGCGCCACGACGTCGCGCCGCGCGCCACGCAACGACGCCGCCTGCGCCTTGCCGCGGCCTTCCGCGATTGCCTCGGCGAAATTCGCGAACAGCAGCGTGAACCATAGCCAGATTGCGACCCACAGGATGAAGCCGGTCGGCGCCTCGCCGTGACCCGAGAGGGCCTGCACCCACAGTCCCGTCGTCAGGATGCTGCAGACGAAGACGACGAACATCACCGGATTGCGGAATTGCACACGCGGCGACAGCTTGCGGAACGCGTCGGCGATCGCCGGCACGAGAAGCTTGCGGCTGAGCGCACTGGTTCGCGGGTGAGTAGTCATGTTCGAGGATTCCGAATATCAAGATCAAGAGATGTGAACCACGGAGAACACGGAGAAGAGCATTTTGTGAATGTGCACACGGAGGGGACCTGCTCTTACAAACCGGTTCTTTGCTTTTCTCCGTGTTCTCCGTGTTCTCCGTGTTCTCCGTGGTTCAGGCTGTTCGCTCTCAATGGCCGAGCATCGCGAGTTCCTCCGCAATTGGCCCGAGCGCCAGCGCCGGCAGGAACGTCAGCGCGCCGACCACGATGACCGTGCTCGCCAGCAGCACGATGAACAGCGGCGTGTGCGTCGGCAGCGTGCCGGCCGAGGGTGGAACGTGTTTCTTCGCGGCCAGCGATCCGGCAATC
>DATIEJ010000508.1:0-7297 GCA_035455825.1 Rhodanobacteraceae bacterium
CAGATCGCTCAGCGCGTTGTAGGTCAGGCCGCTCGATCCGGCGCTGCCGGAGGTCGTGACGGTGGTCGGCGCGGCAGCGGTACCTGTGCACGCGATGGCCTGCGTCGACGGCGATCCAGCAGCGAGAACTTCGAGCCCGCGATTGCCGCCGAGGCTGAACTTGACCGGCACGGAGCTTCCTGCCTTCGTGACGTTGAGCGTACCGGCAGGGCCGAGCGGACTGAAGAAGCCCGCGAACGGGACTGCCGGCGGCGCCGTCGGGATCGGCTGCCAGGCCGGAGGCTCCGCATCGTCACAACAACCGGGGACGAGGAAGGTCAGCCCCGAACCGTCGACATTGATCACGTAGATACCCTGCGGCCCGCCGCGCGGCGTATATCGGTAGAAGACCAGCTTGGTGCCGTCGGGCGACCACGCCGGCACCACGTCACTGGAGCCGTCCGCGGTCTGGAAAGTCAGCTTCGTCACGTTCGAGCCATCGGGATTTGCGGTATAGAGTTCCGAATTCCAGACCTCGGCGTTGTAGTCGACGGCGGAAAAAGCGATCCGGCTGCCATCGCGGGAGAATGCCGCGTCTCGCCCATCGTGAATCCGGATCGGGTTCGTCCCATCCGGATTCGCAGTCCAGACGCCACTTAGCCAGTCGTAAATGATTCGCGTCCCGTCCGGCGAAAAGGACGGACGAAATCCTGTCAGCGGCAACGTGATCAGGTTCGAGCCGTCGACATTCACGACGTTGAGCCAGCCCCCGCTCGAAAAGATGATCTTGCTGCCGTCCGGCGACCAGGCCGGCTGCCGACCGAAGCCCTGCGTGAGTTGGGTGGCTCCCGTGCCGTCGGCATTGACGACAATCAGGCAGTCGCAGTACGTCTGGGTACCTAGAAGATATTCGACCTGGAGGACAATCTTCTTCCCGTCGGAGGACCAGGCCGGGTCGCCTCCCCAATATGGCCAATACGTCAGCCCCGTTCCATCGGGATTGATGAAACCCAACCCGCTGAAGGCGATGACGCCGTTGGTAGCCGGCGGCAGCGACGCCGCGGGTGAATTGGCGCAGGCAGCCAATGTGACGAGAGCGGCGAACAGCAGGCGGCCGGGCAACGAGCCCAACGCGCGACGGGCACGAACGTGAGAGTCGAACATGATTTTTCCCCTGTGTTGTTCCGGAGTCGATGCAACGAAACGTTCACCGTGTCAGCACATCACCTATGACGCGGATGTTCGTGTGCATCAGTTGAACCTGAAGTCGGCCGTGTGCGACGTTCCGTCGGTCAGCGTGACTGTGAGCCGGCGACACGTGTTCGTCCACGCCTTGTCCGTCTTCATGACATACGTGTACAGATCGCTCAGCGCGTTGTAGGTCAGGCCGCTCGATCCGGCACTGCCGGAGGTGGTGACGGTGGTAGGCGCGGCACCGGTACCCGTGCATGCGATGGCCTGCGTCGACGGCGATCCTGCGGCGAGGATGTCGAGCCCGCGATTACCGCCGAGGCTGAACTTGACCGGCACGGAGCTGCCCGCCTTCGCGACGTTGAGCGTGCCGGCTGGACCGAGCGGACTGAAGAAGCCGGCGAACGGGAATGCCGGCGGCGCCGTCGGAATCGGCTGCCAGGCCGGAGATTCCGCCCAGATACTGTCGACGAGCAGGGTCTGTCCCGAGCCATCGGCTTTCATCACGTAGAGGCCTTCGGCGGCGGGATGATCATCGCTGTCAGGGACGCGGTGGAAGGCCAACTGGCTGCCGTCGGGCGACCAGGCCACCTCCCGGTCGCTGAAGCCGCTCGTCACCTGCCGCACGTCCGAGCCATCGGGATTTGCGGTGTAGATGTCCAAATCCAGCCAGAGGGAATCCCAGTCGTAGGCGGAGAAAGCGATACGCGCGCCATCGCGGGACCAGGCCGGGCGGTACCCTTCGTGGACGAAGGTCGGGTTCGTCCCATCCGCGTTCGCAGTGATGACAGCGCCGTCCCATTGGTAGACGATTCTTGCTCCGTCTGGCGACCAGGAAGGACGAATTCCGTATTGCGGCAACGCGACCGGGTTCGAGCCGTCGGAATTCATGACGTAGAGTTGAACCGTCCGCGTGAACAGGATCTTGCTGCCGTCCGGCGACCATGCGGGGTATCTGTCTTGGTTTGTGTCGGGTGGTGTCGAGATTTGTGTGATCCCGGAGCCGTCGGCGTTCGCAACAAGAATGCAGCCGCACCACGGCTGGTTGTCGAAGTTATCGACTGCGAAAGCGAGCTTCTTTCCGTCGGTGGACCAGGCCGGGTCGAAGCCGTAAGACGGCTCAAACCACGTCAACCCGGTTCCGTCGGGATTGATGTGCCCAAGGCCGCTGAAGGCGATGACGCCGTTGGTGGCCGGCGGCAGCGGCGCCGCGAACGAACTGGCGCACGCAGCCAACACGACGAAAGCGGCGAACAGCATGCGGCCGGGCAACGTACTGCGCGCGCGGCGCGCACGAACATCCGAGTCGAACATGATTTTCCCCTGTGTTGCTCGGAGTCGGCGCTACGAACCATCCACAGCCCTTCGGCGCACGACCCCGGACGCGCCGAAAACCATATGGACAGGATCGTAGAAGAGCCGGGCCGCGCGAACCCAGTGTCCACGCTCATGAAATGACATGACTGCAGTCACTTTCGAACGTGGCTCGGGTCATGCCGGGGAATGACCTCGTTCAGATGACGCGCGCAAGTCGATCCGCGATACTGGCGGGCGATGCAACCACATCCACTCCAGCCGGGCCTGCTGCCGACCTTCCGCCTGTTCATCGTCCTGAGCGCGATCGCGACCGTGGTCGCGTGGCGCCACGTGGCGCCGGCGCTCGACGTGCAGGTTGCGCCAGCGATATACCAATTCAGCGCATGGTCGATGGTGGTGCTGTTGCTCTACACGTTCTCATCGAGTCTCCGGCAGGCGCTGGGCGGCGCTTTCCTGCCACTCGCGCTGATCTTCAAGGCGGTGCAGCCCGTGGTCGGCTCGTATGTGGCGGTGTCTTTTTTCGTTCCCGAGCCCGCACGCGAATACTTCGTTTTGACGATCATGATGCGGCTGCTGGTGAACTCCGTGTGCATCGTGATCTTCACGGCCTGGCAGTATTCCATGATGTGGCCGCTGGTCCTGGGCGTCGCCCAATGCGCGATCAGTACTGCGCTGGCCTGGCCCTACGTTCACGTCGGTGGTCCCTTGTACGCGCTCTACTTCTCCATCATCGGGATGCAGATCGTGACCGTTCCCGCCATCGCCCTGGTGGTGGGCTGGTTGATGCGGGAGCAGCGCCGCCAGGCGCAGGATCTGGACGAGCGCAATCGAAAACTGGCGCGGTACGCATCCACGGCCGAGCAGCTTGCGATCACGCAGGAGCGCAATCGGCTTGCCCGCGAACTGCACGACACGCTCGCCCATTCGCTGAGCGCCACGGCGATCCAGATCGAAGCGGCGCAGGCACTCGCTGAAACCGACGATGCCGCCGGGCGGACGATGCTCGCGCGAGCGCTCAAGACCACGCGCGACGGCCTGACCGAAGCGCGCCGTTCGCTGCACGCGCTGCGCGCGAGCCCGGTCGAGGACCTGGGCTTGCCGCGCGCGGTCCGCGACCTGGCCGAATCGCAGGCGGAGCGCGCGGGCTTCAAGCTGCTTCTGCGCATCGAGACGACGCCGGAGAACCTCCGGCCCGAGGCGCAGCAATGCGTCTATCGCGTGGCGCAGGAGGCGCTGAGCAATGCCGCGCGCCATGCGGGCGCGGGCTGCGTCGAGGTTGCCCTCGCCACGGAAAACGGTCGCGTGCGGTTGAGCGTGATCGACGACGGGCGCGGCTTCGACGCTGCGGCGGTCGCGGACGCCCGCTACGGCTTGCGCGGCTTGCGCGAGCGTGCCGAAATGATTGGCGGCGCGCTGCTCGTCGAAAGCACGAAGGACAAGGGAACGAAGGTCGCTTTCGAAATGAGCACTGGATGAAGGGTCCGCATGATCAAGAGAGCAGCATGATTCGGGTATTGATCTGCGACGATCAGGACGTCGTGCGCGAAGGCCTGCGCAGCATTCTCGGCACGGCTTCGGGAATCGAAGTGGTGGCCCTCGCCGAAAACGGCGCGCGCGCGCTGGAACTGTTCGAACAACACCAGCCCGATGTCGTGCTGATGGACCTCAACATGCCGGTCATGAACGGGATCCAGGCGACGCGCCGGTTGCGCGAAAGACATCCGGATGCGCGCATCCTTGCGTTGACCACGTACGATGCGGACGAGTGGGTGTTCGACGTCATTCGCGCCGGCGCGGCGGGCTACCTGCTGAAGGACACGCCGCGGGCCGAGTTGATCCGCGCGATCGAGGGCACCGCGAACGGATTGACGTTCGTCGATCCGAACGTCGCCGGCAAGCTATTCTCCCGCGTTTCCGGCGGACGCATCGCAAGCGATGCGGCGCTGGCCGCAGAACTGTCGGCGCGCGAGCGCGACATCGTCAAACTGCTCGCGCGCGGAATGAGCAATGCCGACATCGCCAATCGTCTGCATCTGTCCGAGGGAACCGTGCGCAACTACGTCAGCTCGATCTTCGACAAACTCGGCGTCGCCGACCGCACGCAGGCAGCGATCGTCGCATTGCGCCATGGGTTGGGCGAGTAGCGCAGGGGCGCCTGGTGGCGCCAGCAGGGGTGCCGACCATCGAAGAACAGGGGTCAGAGTACACTTTTTCGAAATTGAGCAGGTGGTGCCAGGTCCACTTCATAGGGCTTACAACGTGGCCGTGATGCGGCGTGCCGACAAACAAGCGCGCGGCGCGGCGTCAACTCAAACGTCAGGCAACGCCACCTCCATTTTCGATGGAGAAGCTGCCATGCTGACTATGACAGTGCCTTGGTGGAACTCGTCGTCCGTAGCGCCATCGTTTACGTCTTTCTGATCGTGATCTTGCGTATCAGCGGCAAGCTTCAAGTCTCGAGATCGCCCATCGAAAGACGCCCACAGGTGCTTGCGCATGATGGCGGGCTCCTCGAGGAGGTCATGGCGAAAGCCCAGCTCACCCACCATGAGCTTCAGGGCGCTCTGCGCCGGGCGTGGTCGCGAGCGTCGAGGAGGTAAAAAGCGCAATCCTGGAGAACAACGGCGCAATCAGCGTCATTCAAAGCAAAGCTGCTTCCGAAGCGCCGAAGAGCACGACCGGCAGCGGTGCCTGACATGCCGGCCGAGAAATCGGGGGTGCTCCAACCTGACCTTTAATGCCGCTGCGCGTGGCACATCGCGGCGCGAACAGGCTGTGCTTCTGGTTTTGTGTATCCTGCTATGGCCCTTCAAAACCATCTTTGAATATCGGAACCACGCTTCCGGATAGATCGAATGCCCATTCCTCGCTTCTCTGGGTCAGATCCGTAGACAACAAGGATTCGACGGATCCGGAACCGGTAAGTTGGAAAAACCCGGGGCTCGACGATTGCGCGGAGGAGTTGATACCAAAGGCGGGAAAGATCGACTGGACTTGGGTGTTCGTGAACCTGAGCTGATATTCGCCGGGAGGCAGGTCAATGCTGAGGCCGGAGATAAGGCCTTGATAGACTTCGTAGGATCCGAAATACGGGCCGGTGAACAGTCCCAGGTCCGTAAAAACAGGCGCGACGTCGGTTGGAGGAACTACTGGATCGCCTGCTGCAGTGAACAGCGCATAGCGCCAGTTGCCGCCGGTATCCCCATTGGCCGACACGATGTAAACAGCGATATCCGTGACGTGCCAGCTTTCCTGGCTGATGAAATTATCCCCTATGCCAAAACAGGACGACTGGGAGCAGTCGCCGCCCGCCGTGTATAAAGGTCCACCAAGGTCTATCCCTGAACTCCAATTCGTGAACAGCAGATTGGGGTTGGCTATCTGTGCAGCCAACGCTTCCACCGCCCCGATGTCACAGTGCGCGCCTTGCGGACGATTCACGCCGCGCTGATCGGTAGCCGGACAGTCGGCGTCGCTGCCGCCTTCGATGGCTTGACTATCGGGCAGCGGCAGCATGGTCTGGGTCGGACCGCCGTTGTTGGCCAGCGCGCCGAGTTTTGGATCGCCGCCAATAATGTTGTTCGTCGAGCCTGCACTCAGGGTCGCATTCGTATCGCCGCCAGGCGAAGCATTTCCGGCGACGATCGAATTGATTGACTGAACCACCTTCGTGGCGCCGTAGATGTAGATGCCGCCGTTGTCGATCGCTGCCGAATTGCCGCTGACCGTGCTGTTGGTCAGCGCGACGGCGCCAGACCCGGCCCAGATGCCGCCGGCGTTCCACCTGCTGCCAGCATATGTTCCAGCATTGCCGCTGAGCGTGCTGTTGGTCAGCGTGATGTTGCCGGACCAGTTCCAGATGCCGCCAACGTAGGCGGCCGAATTGCCGCTGAGTGTGCTGTTGGTCAGCGTGATATTGGCGGACTGGGCGAAGATGGCGCCACCGTAGCCATATTGGTCGAAGGCAACTACCTGATTGCCGCTGAGCGTGCTGTTGTTCAGGGTGAGAGTGTCGTTGAAAACATAGATCCCGCCGGCGAACTTGCTCGACGTATTGTCGCTGACCGTGCTGTTGGTCAACGTGACGTTGCCAGACCGGGAAAGGATGCCGCCGGCGTAACCGTCGGCAAAGTTGCCGCTGACCGTGCTGCTATTCAGGGTGAGGTCTGCCTGAGTAATACAGATACCGCCGCCGCCGTGCTTTCCATTGCAGTAGGGAGCGCCGCTGGCCTTGCCATTGCTCACGCTGATATGGTTCAGCGTGAGTGAACCGCCGGCTGGCGCGGAGTCGTACATGATGCGGAAGTCACTCGTAGCGCCCTCGGGACGCTGGATCGTCACTTGGGCGTAGGCGCCGGTAGTGATGGTCAGATTTGCATCGCTGATCGCCAGCGTGCTGTCACTGGCATCGGCAAGCGTGATCGTTCTCGCCTGGAATTGAGGAAAAGCCGGCGGGGCGAAGTTGATCGTATCGCCGGTGCCGAAGGCGCCGCCGCTGTTCACGCAGCCAGTGCCGGATATCGAACCGGCATTCATCGATACGATGGCCTGACGCAAGGTACAGTCGGTTGTGCTGCCGGCATCGTCGGCGGTGAACACGCCGATCGTGGCAGCCAGGCCGGCCAGCGGCGCCGAGCCCAAACCCAGGGCCATCCCGAGCGCCAGAGTGAGTGGGCGCTGTGAAACTCGCACGCCGCAGCGCGCGAAAGTGAATTGCGAAATATGCATTACTGACCCCAATGACAACGAGGCTGGAGCCTAACAGGTTTCTCCCTCGCGCCCCTGAATGGTTTTTTTCCTGAACGGTGGA
>DATIEJ010000509.1:0-2501 GCA_035455825.1 Rhodanobacteraceae bacterium
AGCCAGATCCACGTCGACCTCTCCAAGCAGGTCGCGTTCGGCACGATTCGCTACACGCTCGACGGCAGCGTGCCAGGACCGCAGTCGCGCGAATATCGCGAGCCGGTGATTGTCAGTCCGGGCACGACCTTGCGGACCGCGACCTTCGCCGCGGACCAATTGCTGGCGGCGCCACGAGCGCAGCGCATTGACGCGTCGGTAGTCGCGCGGCGCAACAGCGACCGGTTGAAGCCATGCGGAGACTCCTTGCTCCTGCGGCTCGAAGGCGGCAGCGACGACGGTGCCGCTGCGCCGCTGTACAACGTCAACCTGATGAATCCATGCTGGATCTACACTCAAGCCGATCTCGGCGCTAGCGCAAGTGTCGACGTGCGCGTCGGCGCGTTGCCGTATTTTTTCCAGCTCTGGCACGACACCGACAAGGTCGTGACCTATGCGCCGACCGCAGGCGCCGACGAATTGCAGTTGCGACTGGACGGTTGTACCGGGGTGCCGGTCGCAACCGTTCCGCTCGGCGATTCGCGCGCAGCGCGAACGCTGAGAGTCCCGATCGAAGGACAGGCGGGCGTGCATGACCTCTGTCTCGTCTTCGCGACCCGCAAGCGCGACCCGCTCTGGTTGATCGATTGGGTCGAGCCGAAACCGCGGTAGTCCAATGTGTGACACTGGTCCAATGTGACCTAAGACGTCGTCATTCCCGCGAAAGCGGGGCTCTCAACAGCGGAGCTGGTCATCCATTTTGATCTTTTGCTCGGTCCCGTACTTCAAGGCAGAGCAACATGGATTCCCGCTTTCGCGGGAATGACGCCACTACTGCCGTGCGTCAGCCGCAAAAAGCAGCAGCGTCACGCAGCAATCTCCTTCAGCGCCTTCACGAACTGATCGAGCTCCGCAATCGTCGTGAACACCTGCGGCGTCACGCGCACGCCGTGCACCCCGGCGCCGTCGATCGCGACCGTGAAGATGCGGTATTTGTCGAGCAGGATTTTCGCAAGCTCAGCCGGCGCAACGCCCTCGACGCCGACGTTGGCGATAGCGCACGAGCGTTCAGGTGCTTCGGGGGTGTTCAGCACGATGCGTTTCGTGCCGCGCACCTTGCCGGTCCAGTAGCGTTGCAGGTGGCGCAGCCGCTCGCTCTTGCGGGCTGCGCCGATCGCCTCGTGGAACGCTATCGCGTCGCGGATCGCCAGGTCCGTGGCGGCCGGGTGCGTGCCGGTGTGGTTGAGCTTGCGGATATCGTCGTCGGGAAACGTCGCATCGCCGAACAGCTGCCACAGCGGTGCGATGCGGTCGCGGCGCACGTACAGGATGCCGGCGCCGAGCGGTGCACCGAGCCACTTGTGCAGGCTGCTGCCGTAGTAATCGCAGCCGCCGAGATCGCCGATCGTGAAGTCGAGCTGGGCGAACGTGTGCGCGCCATCGACCATGACCTGCACGCCGTGCCGGTGCGCCATCTCGACGATCCGCCGCACCGGCAGGATCTGGCCGGTGATGTTGATCATGTGGCAGACCATCAGCAACCGCGTCTTCGGTCCGATCGCATTTTCGTAGACGGCGACGATCTCGTCGTCCGACTTCGGCTGCATCGGCACGGAAACCAGGCGATTGACGATCCCGTGGCGGCGCGCCTGCAGCTTGAACATGTCGAGCATCGAGCCGTAGTCCTGCTCGGCCATCACGGCTTCGTCGCCGGCCTTCCAGTCGAATCCGCCGATGACGGTATCGAGCGACTCTGTCGTGTTGCGCGTGATGACGAGTTCGCCGTCGGCGCAGCCGAGCAGGCGCGCCAGCTCATTGCGCACGGCCAGCTTGTCGTCGATCTGTTTCGCGCGCATGTAGAACGACGAGGTCGCGTTGATCTTGCGCACATGGCCGATGTAGCTGTCCAGCACCGGCTCGGCGGTCAGCGAGTAATAGCCGTTCTCGAGCTGGATGAAGTCGGACGTGACGAGGTAGCGTTTCCGGATCGATTCCCAGAAGCCGTCGTCCTTGGCCAGATCGGCTGGCGTCACCGCGGCGGTTTCCGCGAACAGGCGTTGCCACGATGCCAACGACAGCACCGCGGCCGCACCAGCGCCGCCGACAGACTCGAGAAATTGCCGCTTGGAGACTGATGCCATGGAAACACTCCGTATGAATCGGATCGACCTGCAAGGAGTCTATCTTGCAATATGATCTCCGGCGGTAAACGATGTCCAATCCGACCGCCACTCCTGGCTGCGACTAATCGCAACATGAAAATCCTGTTCGTGTGCATGGGCAACATCTGCCGCTCGCCGGTCATCGAGATCGTCGCGCGGCAGCATCTGCAGAGGGCAGGGCTGCCGGTCGAGGTCGCGTCGGCCGGCACCGAGGACTATCACGTCGGCGGATCGGCCGACCGGCGCTCGATCGCCAGCGCGCGCGCCGCCGGATACGACCTGGCCGCGCACCGCGCGCGCCAGGTCTGCACCGCGGACTTCGAGGCGTTCGATCATGTGCTGGCGATGGACCGGGTCAAC
>DATIEJ010000510.1:0-5967 GCA_035455825.1 Rhodanobacteraceae bacterium
CGAGCGCGTGACGAAGCGATCGTACGGAGCATCGACGAACAGCTGGATCGTCACGCCCTTGCCGTCGTCGTCGAGCCGGTAACCGCTGATCCGGCCGGCCAGCATGCGCCGGTAGTACACCGGCGAACCGATGTCGAGAGAGGCCAGGTCGTCGCTGTGCACGGCGAAAGCACGCCCCTGTTTGCCGCGCAATACAGCCGGTGGGGTTTCCAGGCCGATGAAATCGGTTCGCGTATCCGGCGAAGTGCCGACGTCGGCCGCCACGTAAGCGCCCGAGATCAACGTACCGAGGCCCGATACTCCGGCCAGGCCGAGGCGCGGACGCACGACCCAGAAGCGCGTGTCCGCGGCGGCGAAGTGTTTCTCGCGCTGGTCCAGCCGCACATGCACGAGCACGTGGGAGTGATCCTCGCTGAGCACGATGCCGGTCACCCGGCCGATCACGACTTCCTTGTAGCGCACTTCGGTCTTGCCGGCTTCGAGGCCCTCGGCGGTCTGGAACGTGATCGTGATGTGCGGCCCGAGCGCCAGGTAGGTGCGCAAGGTCAGCGACAGTCCGGCGATCGCGGCGACCAGGGGCACGATCCAGACCAGCGATGGCGCGAAGCGGTTCGAGCGCCGGACCGGCGCGGGCAGATCCGGCGGCGGCGCTGCCGAACTGACGGGAGTTTCGTCGTCAGACATGGTCGGCATCGTCCGTATCCCAGATCAGGCGCGGGTCGAGGCTCATCGATGACAGCATCGTCAGGACGACGACCGCACCGAACGCCGCGATGCCAGGGCCCGGCAACACTTCGGCGATGCTGTGGAAGCGCACGAGTCCGACCAGCAGCGCTACGACAAACACATCCAGCATCGACCAGTGGCCGACCGCTTCGAGCATGCGATACAGGCGCGCGCGATCGTGCTGGCGCCAGCGCGAGCGCCGCTGCACGCTGATCGCGAGCAGGGCGAGCGCGAGCATTTTCAGGATCGGCACGACAATGCTGGCGACGAAGACGATGACGGCCAGATCCCAGGAGCCGCCATTCCACAAATCGACGACGCCGCCGAGGATCGTATGGTCTTCGCGGCCAAACAGGCTGTCGGTGCGCATGACGGTCAGCGTATTGGCCGGTATGTACAGGATGACCGATGCGATCAGGAACGCCCAGGTGCGTGAAAGACTGTCCGGCTTGCGCGCGTGCAGCGTGCCGCCGCAACGCGGACAGGAGAGGTCGCCGGCGTCTTGCGCCGCGCGGCACAGCAGCCCGCACTGCGCGCACGGCAGCAGACCGAGGGCGCGCGCTGTAACGACGGCGCTCAGGTTGCTTCCTTCGCGGTGGCTACATCCCACAACCAGTGATGGTCGAACGAGGTCACGAGCGTGATCAGCCAGGTCAGCGCGCCGAACGCCCACAGACCGGCGTCGGGAATCACCGTCGCCAGGTCGCCGAGCTTGACCAGCGCAACGATTGCGCCGAGCAGGAACACTTCCGGCATGCTCCATTCGCCGACGACGCGCAGCACGCGCATGGCCGCGCCGAAATGCCGCGCCTGGCGGCCGCGCGCGAGCGGCCAGAGCACATAGCCGGCCGCCAGCAACTCGATCAGCGGGGCGAAGAAAACCGTGAGCGCCGCCAATATCGCGATTGTCTCCGAACCATCCTGCCACGACGATACGATCGCGCCCCAGAACGTGCTCGAGCCGTGCGCGCCGCGCACGTCCACGCGCACGATCGGATAGATGTTGGCGATCAGGAACATGACCGCGGCGGCGCAGGTCATGGCCAGCATGCCTTCGGTCGTCAGGCGCTGGGCACGTTCGAGGCGTGCGCCGCAGCGCGTGCATCGCGCGGTCTCGCCGCGCTGCATGGACGATTTGCGGTGCGCTGCATCGCACTGTTCGCAAACGAGCAGTCCGGTCATTGCGTGCGGCATCGGCATGAAAAACGTGTTCTGCTCCCTTTTGCAACGCTGGGGCGATGGTAGTCCAGCACCGCAGCAGCCGCAACGCGCGATGCCGCTTCCCGCAGCCGGTTTCGTATAGTTGTACAGCTGTCGTAAAGGTTGCGCTATGCGGCGTCGGCGCATCCGGGTCAGTGGAAATCACGCGACGCGAATGCGAGTTCCGGCAGCAGCGCGCTGTAATCATGCAGGCGACTGGCGATCAGGTGATAGACGCCATCGACGGCTTCGAGCGTGCCGTCGACGCCCATGACGGCCGATTCGAGCAGCACGCGATGCTGCTTTTCGGCGAGGCTCTGCCAGACCACGACATTGACCTGCCCGGTTTCGTCCTCGAGCGTGACGAACGTGACGCCCTTTGCCGTGCCGGGATGCTGGCGCACGGTGACGAGTCCGGCGCAGCGCATCCTGCGGCCGTGGTTCGCTATATCGATCATCGCGCGCGCCGGCACGACGCGACGACGGACGAGGGCAGGGCGGATCAACGCGAGCGGATGCAAGGTCAGCGAAAGGCCCAGCGTCGCATAGTCGTTCATGACGTCTTCGCGCAGCGACGGCGGGCGCAGGCGGATCTGTTCTTCGTCGATCGTTGCATCGGCCAGCACCGGTAACGGCTGTTCCGTGCCGGCGATGTCCCAGCGTGCGCGATGGCGATGGCCGCTGAGACTGCGCAGCGCGCCGGCATCGGCCAGGCACGCGCGCTCGCCGGCATTGAGGCGCGCGCGCGCGGTCAAGTCGGCGACATCGCGGAACGCAGCGGCGCTTCTCGCCGCGACGATGCGCTTCGCGGTGGCTTCCGCCAGGCCATGGATCTGTCGCAAGCCCAGACGCAACGCAAACTGCGGTCCAGATCGCTCCCTCTCCCCCAATGGCTTTTCCATTGGGGGAGAGGGCTTGCCCTGCAGGTCGAAGTCCGGCGCAAACTTCTCCCTCTCCCCCGACAGCTCCCCCGTCGGGGGAGAGGGCCGGGGTGAGGGGGCGGCGTTTGATGCTGCAGAATCCCCTACGCGAAGTGCATCACTCGAAGCGCGCGCGCGCTGCCGGTCGGCGTATACATTTTCACGCTGCCCCCTCTCCCAACCCTCTCCCCCAAACAAGTTTGGGGGAGAGGACTTGAGGCGCTCCAGCCCACAATCCCAATCGCTGATCGTCACGTCGGCCGGCAGCACGCGCACGCCGTGCTGTTTCGCATCCTGGATCAGCTGCGCGGGCTGATAGAAACCCATCGGCTGCGAGTTCAGCAGCGCGCAGGTGAATGCCGCGGGATAGTAGTTCTTCACCCAGCACGAGGCCCAGGCGAGCAGGGCGAAACTCGCCGCGTGCGATTCCGGAAAACCGTAGTCGCCGAAACCCTTGATCTGCTCGAAGATGCGCTCGAAGTAGGCGTCGTCGTAGCCGCGCTCGAGCATGCCGTTGCGGATCCGGTCGTGGAATTTTTCCAGGCCACCCTTGCGTTTCCACGCCGCCATCGCCCGGCGCAGTTCGTCGGCCTCGCCCGGCGTGAATCCGGCCACGACCTGGATCAGCTTCATGACCTGTTCCTGGAAGATCGGCACGCCGAGCGTGCGTTCGAGCGCGTCCTTGACGCGTGAGGACTGCGTTCCGGATTCGCGTTCGAACTTCGATTGCGGGTAGTCGATCGGCTCCAGGCCGTTCCGCCGGCGCAGGTACGGATGCACCATGTTGCCCTGGATCGGGCCGGGCCGGACGATCGCGACCTCGATGACCAGATCGTAGAAGCAGCGCGGACGCAAGCGCGGCAGCATCGACATCTGCGCGCGCGACTCGACCTGGAATACGCCGACCGTGTCGGCGCGGCAGATCATGTCGTAGGTTTTCTGATCGTCGGTCGGAATTCCGTACAGGCTCAGGTCGAGCTTTGCATGCCGGCGCAGCAGGTCGAAGCATTTGCGCAGGCAGGTCAGCATGCCGAGCGCAAGACAGTCGACCTTGAGCAGCTTCATCGTCTCGAGGTCGTCCTTGTCCCACTGGATGATCGTGCGGTCCGGCATCGCCGCGTTCTCGACCGGCACCAGGTGATGCAGCGGGCGTTCGGAAATCACGAAGCCGCCGACATGCTGCGACAGATGGCGCGGAAAGCCGCGCAGCTCGCCGACCAGCGCGACGAGCTGGCGCAACACGCGGCTGTCCGGATCGAAGCCGCGCTCGCGCATCGCGTCGGCCGGTGATTGCGCGCTCGGCACGCGCGTGACGATGCCGCTGAGCTGATCGAGCGCGTCGTCGGACAGGCCGAGCACGCGGCCGACGTCGCGAACGGCGCTCTTGCGCCGGTAGCTGATCACGGTCGCGGCCAGCGCGGCACGATTGCGCCCGTACTTGTTGAAAACGTACTGGATGACTTCCTCGCGGCGCTCGTGCTCGAAGTCGACATCGATGTCGGGCGGTTCGTTGCGTTCCTTCGAAAGGAAGCGCTCGAACAGCAGGTTGCCGCTCTCCGGCGTAACGGCAGTGACGCCGAGGCAATAGCACACGGCGGAGTTCGCCGACGAGCCGCGGCCCTGGCACAGGATCGGCGGATCGCGCGTGCGCGCCCAGCGCACGATGTCCTCGACGGTCAGGAAAAAATGCTCGTACTTCAGATCGGCAATCAGCGCGAGTTCCTTGTCGATCTGTTCGCGCACGGCCGCGGGAACTCCACCGGGCCAGCGCACGGCGGCGCCGGCCCAGGTCAGCTGGCGCAGGTACGCCGAGGCATCCGGCATCTCGGGCGGCACCAGCTCATGCGGATACTCGTACCGCAGCTTATCCATGTTGAACGTGCATTGCGCGGCGATGCGCAGCGTTTCGGCAAGCAGATCGTGCGGGTAGATTTTCGCGAGAGTATCGATCCGCCGCAGATGCCGCTCGCCATTCGGGAACAGCGCATGTCCGGCTTCGGCGACCGTGCAGCCGACACGGATCGCGGTCAGTGCATCCTGCAGTGCGCGCCGCCGGCGCACGTGCATGTGTGCATCGCCGGCCGCGACCAGGGGCAGGCCATGGCGTGCGGCGAGCTCGCCCAGATGCCGCAGTTCGGCAGCGTCGTCGGGACCACGATGCAGTTCGACGGCCAGCCACGCGCGTCCGGCAAAGTGTTGCGCGATCCAGGCGCCGTGCGTGTCTTCGTCGCGCGTAATCGCACCCTCGCGATGCGACGCGCGCCGTGGCTGCAGTGCCGAATGACGCGGGATCCACAGCACGCGCACACCCGGACCGAGCCGTTCGGCATCGGCGCAAGCCAGCTGATACTCGCCCTTGGCGCTGCGCCGGCGGCCGGTCGTGATCAGCTGGCAGATGTCGGAATAACCGTCGTGGTCGGCGGCCAGGACGACGAGCTTCGGTCCATCGGCGAGCTGGATCTCGGTGCCGACGATCAACGCAACGCCGGTGTCGTTGGAGGCTTCGAACGCGCGCACGATGCCGGACAGCGAACATTCGTCGGTGATCGCCAATGCGGCGTAACCGAGTTTTTTCGCGCGCTCGAACAATTCCTGCGCGCTCGATGCGCCGCGCTGGAAACTGAAATTCGACAGGCAATGCAGTTCGGCGTAGCTCTTGCTCCCTCTCCCCTGAGCTTGCTCGGGGGAAAGGGCTGGGGTGAGGGGGCTGAAATGATCGGCAACGCGGGATATCGATGTGCCGGGCGTTTTGCTGAGAGAGTCGGACGTGTCGACTACGCCGTGTGTCGATGTCGATACAGTGCGCGGCGCTGCCCCCTCACCCCGACCCTCTCCCCCATCGCTGCGCAATGGGGGAGAGGGAGCCATTCCATCGAACGTCACTTTGGCTGCAAGTTTTGCTTCAAGCGTTTCGCTGAGAGAAGTGGACGTGTCGACTACGCCGTGTGTCGATGTCGATACAGTGTGCGGCGCTGCCCCCTCACCCCAGCCCTCTCCCCCATCGCTGTGCAATGGGGGAGAGGGAGCCATTACGCCGTGTGTCGATACAGTGTGCGGCGCTGCCCCCTCACCCCAGCCCTCTCCCTCTCCCCCATCGCTGCGCAATGGGGGAGAGGGAGTC
>DATIEJ010000511.1:0-4953 GCA_035455825.1 Rhodanobacteraceae bacterium
GGCGAGCGACGTGAATCCGGTGTAATTGAATTCCGCGGCGAGCTTGATCCACGCATACCCGGCCAGGTCATCCCGCGCCGGCGTCTGGCCGAGCAGGTACATGCGCCCGATGATCGACTGGCTGTTCTTGTCACCGGCACATGCCGCGCGACGACTCAACTCGAATGCGCGAGCGTAGTCCTTGTGGTCATACGCGACCGCAGCGTCGCGCAACGAGTTGTAATAGGCATTGTATTGGACACGTTCGAATGCCGCGTCATCCGCGCCCGCCGTGGCCGCAACCGCCAGCAGTCCAGTTGTCCACAATACCGACTTCTTCATGAGCCCCCTACCAGCGCAGGCGAACGAACGCCGATGGCCCGTAGAAATGAATGCGGGCGCGGCCTTCCCACGACGCCTTTTCGGCTTTCAGATCGAGATTGTTGGCGCTGTACTCGAGCGCGAACCCCAGGTTCCGCCAAAGATAATACTCCATTCCCAATGTTCCATTCAGCAGGTGCCCGGTCAACGTTCCGGACGGCTTGCGTATGCCGGAAAAGTCGGCGTAACCTCGCCAATTCGGCGAGAACGCATGCCGCCAGCCGAGCGTAAGCAACGGCGCGACCGCGCTGGCTCCCGCCTCGCCATGGGCGGTCAGGGACTGGTCATTGACGCTGATGCCGCCGTCGATCGTGCCTTTCAGGTCGTAGTACGCCGCGCCGAGGCCGATCCCGACGACGTCCTCCACCGTCGGCGAGAACCACCAGTGCCAGGCAGCGTTGTAGGTTTGCAGACGCAGCCGCGCCTTGACGAAGGCGCTGGCGTGGTAGGCGTCGCCACCGAATTCAAAGTCGCGCGCGATCGACGTGCCTGCACCCTTGGAGTACTGGTAGCCGCCGATGCTGAAGCCCTGGCTGTCGAGAATGAGCAACTCCAGGCGCACATTCGTCAGCGCGCGTGTATTGTCGATGCCCAGGTCGCGCTCGAAGCTCAAATCGTTCCCGGCCACCGCCGGGCCATTCGCCGAGATGCGCGCGTCGACCGTGGGATAGAAGACGCCAAACGATGCGCTGGCGCGGTCGAGCGCCTCGGGTATTTCCGCGGTTGCTACTTGCGCAAAGGTGCAAGTAGCAACGGCAGCGAGCCACGGCAGCGTGTGTCTCATCGCGGCATCCTGCCGCCGCGCGCGTGACGGAAACCTTAACGCTGGTCGATCGGCACGAATTTGAGGTCTTCGGGACCGATGTAGTTGGCACTCGGCCGGATGATCTTGCCGTCGATGCGCTGCTCGATCACGTGGGCGCTCCAGCCCGACGTGCGCGAGATCACGAACAGCGGCGTGAACATCGCCGTCGGCACGCCCATCATGTGGTAACTCACGGCGCTGAACCAGTCGAGGTTCGGGAACATCTTCTTGATCTCCCACATCGTCGCTTCGAGGCGCGCGGCGATGTCGAACATCTTCATGTTGTCCTGCGCAGCCGACAGCTCGCGCGCGACTTCCTTGATGACCTTGTTGCGCGGATCGCTGACCGTGTAGACCGGATGGCCGAAGCCGATCACGACTTCCTTGCGCTCGACGCGCGCGCGGATGTCGGCGTCGGCCTGGTCCGGCGTGTCGTAGCGGCCCTGGATGTCGAATGCGGCTTCGTTGGCGCCGCCGTGCTTCGGACCGCGCAGCGCACCGATCGCGCCGGCGATGCACGAGTACATGTCGCTGCCGGTTCCGGCGATGACGCGCGCGGCGAACGTCGAGGCATTGAATTCGTGCTCGGCATACAGGATCAGCGAGGTGTGCATCGCGCGCACCCACAGTGCGCCCGGCTTCTCGCCGTGCAACAGGTGCAGGATGTGGCCGCCGATCGAATCGTCGTCGGTCTCGACGTCGATGCGCTTGCCGTTGACCGCATAATGGTACCAGTACATCAGGATCGAACCGAACGAAGCCATCAACCGGTCGGCAATGTCGCGCGCGCCGGCATGGTTGTGGTCATCCTTCTCGGGCAGCGCGCAGCCGAGCGCGGAAACGCCGGTGCGCATGACGTCCATCGGATGCGTGGATGCCGGGAGCTGTTCGAGCACGGCCTTGACCACGGCCGGCAGGCCACGCAGGGCCTTCAGTTTGGTCTTGTATGCCGCGAGCTCGGCGCGGTTCGGCAGCTTGCCGTGCACGAGCAGATAGGCGATCTCCTCGAACTCGCAGGTCGTTGCGACGTCGAGAATGTCGTAGCCGCGATAGTGCAGGTCGTTGCCGGTGCGGCCGACCGTGCACAGAGCCGTGTTGCCGGCGGCAACGCCGGAAAGGGCCACGGACTTCTTCGGCTTGGGGAGGATTTGTACTGGTTCACTCATGGATTTTCCTTCGGCAGGATTGCCGCTTCTGCACTTTCGTTGTCGATAAAATCATCCGGACTCTTCGCGGGGCAGGTCTCTGCTTCCCTAGTGACGCGCGACGAATCTTTCTCGCGCTCATCGCGAATCCAGCACTCTTTCATGGTCGAGCAATAACACAGGCGCATCGCCACGCGCGTCGCCTGCCTGGCATAAAGGTTGAAATCATCGGCGTCGCGGAACAACACCTGGTCGATGTGCTCGCCGGCCGAAAGCACGACGCTGCTGACCGTCGAATACGGCGGGCGGTGCTCGAACTTCAATCCCAGCGCAGCATACACGGCATCCCAGTTGGGCTGCGGCTTGCCATCGACATATACCTGCACCGTTCGAATCAGGGCCGGCCCGACTCCCTTGTTGACCAGGGTCAACTCCCGCTTCGAACCCGAAATACCGGTTTCGAGATACGGCCATACCTGGGCACGGACCTGCTCGCGCTGCAACCAGGCCGTGTAGCCCGATACGCACAGCGCCAACAGGCCGACCAGCGCCGCAATGACCGCGGCCACACCATCCCATTCGCGCCGCCGCGGGAATGGTCGCGCCAGTGCATCGCGCGTTTCCCGTGGCAGCGATTCGTCGCTCATCAGCTCACTGGCGCCTTTCGCAGGGGACTCAGGACTTGCGCGAAGCGGCAAACAGTTCGTCGAGCTTGCGCTCGAATTCGTGATAGCCGATGCGGTCGTACAGTTCGTCGCGCGTCTGCATCGTGTCGATGACGTTCTTCTGATGCCCGTCGCGGCGGATCGCGTTGTAGACGTTTTCGGCTGCCTTGTTCATTGCGCGGAATGCCGACAGCGGATACAGCACGATGCCGACGCCGGCGCTGCGCAGCTCTTCGACCGTGAACAACGGCGTCTTGCCAAACTCGGTGATGTTCGCCAGCACCGGCACTTTCACCGCGTCGACGAAGCGGCGGTAGGTCGGCAGTTCATACGCCGCCTCGGCGAAAATGCCGTCGGCGCCGGCTTCGACGCAGGCAATCGCCCGCTCGATCGCCGCGTCGACGCCTTCGACCTGGATCGCGTCGGTGCGCGCGATCAGGAAAAAATCCGGGTCGGTCTTCGCATCGGCCGCGGCCTTCACCCGATCGGCCATTTCCTGCTTGCCGACGATTTCCTTGCCCGGACGATGGCCGCAGCGCTTGGCGCCGACCTGGTCTTCGATATGGCACGCGGCCGCGCCCGCCTTGATCAGCGACTTGACCGTGCGCGCGATATTGAACGCGCTCGGTCCGAAGCCGGTGTCGATGTCGACCATCAGCGGCAGCTCACAGACGTCGGTGATGCGGCGCACATCGGTCAGCACGTCGTCGAGCGTGTTGATGCCCAGGTCCGGCAGACCCAGCGAACCGGCCGCCACGCCGCCGCCGGACAGATAGATCGCGCGATAGCCCGCGCGCCTGGCCAGCAGCGCGTGATTGGCATTGATCGCCCCGATCACCTGCAACGGGCTTTCGGCGGCGAGTGCGGCGCGGAAGCGCGCGCCAGTCGATTCGATTTGGCTCATGGGGACTCCGGAAAGCGCACTATTTTAGCCGATATTGCCTTTTCGGTCCGCTCGCCCTAGTGCTGTTTGGGAAGGCAAGGGCGGCTGCATCGTGTCCATAGACTGCCAAATCTGACAGCGGGCGCCCTCCCCTTGAAGGGGGGCTTTTCCCGGGCGTTCACGGTCGCGGCCCGCCGGGCCGCCATTTCCTTACCTCTCCGGCGGCCGCGGCGGCCGCGAACCTTGCGCCGCGTCGCTCAGGCCGCGCAGTTCAAGAGAGGCTCGACAGGCCGGCGAGGCCCTTGCGAAGTCGATTGCGCTTCGGCCAATCACGGTCCGCAGTTCCGGTCAGCGCGGGAGCCGCTGTGCGGATGCGCTCGTGCGGATTCGAACGGTCGAACGTAAACGATTCACCGAGGCCTCCCACTGCCACGTGCGTGCCTGCGGCCGGCGGTAATTCTCTCGCGTGCCTCTTGTATCCATGTATACAAGGGTAACGACACGAAGTGACCTCGTGGTTGCCCGCCGCCCGCATCAGCCTGCTGCTGGAGGAATGCCATGCGAAGCCGCGATCAAATCCTGAGCCTCTTGCTATTGCTGTCGCCCACGGCGACGTGCTGCGCAGCGAATTTCCAGGTCCATGCCTACGACGGTTACTTCGAACCAGACAGGCTGGTCATCCAGGTCGGCGATACGGTCACTTTCGACAATCTCAGCTCTGGCGGTCCAACCAATGTGCATGCCGCGAATACGTTTCGCTGCGCAGTCGGCTGCCAGGGAGACGGCAGCGGCGCGACCGGGAACCCATCCAAAGCACGCTGGAGTGACACGCTGACCTTCGACAAGCCAGGCATCGTCACTTATGTCAGCGACCGTCAGGCTGCAGACGGCATGGTCGGCACGATCATGGTCGGCGAAGTGGAGCAAACCGGCCAGGACATCGTCGGCGGCCTCAGTGGAAACTGGTACGACCCGGCGCCAAACCAGAGCGGCCACGGCCTTCAGATCGAGATACAGCCCGGCAACACCATCCTGGCGATCTGGTTCGTGTTCAATCCGGCCGGCACCGCGCAGAGCTGGATCTTTTCGCAAGGC
>DATIEJ010000512.1:0-2071 GCA_035455825.1 Rhodanobacteraceae bacterium
CCGCGTGCCCGCCAGCGCTGCCTCGCAACGATCGATACTGGCCGTGATTCCGGCGCGCAACGAGGCGCCGACCGTCGCGGACATCGTCCGCCGGAGCCTTGCCGGCGGCCAGTGCGACGTCCTCGTCGTCAACGACGCCAGTACCGATGAGACCGCTGGCCTGGCCGAAGCGGCTGGCGCCGCCGTTATCGACCTTCCATTCAGCCTCGGCGCCTGGGGCGCGACGCAGACGGGCATGCGCTACGCCCAGCGCAACGGCTACCACACCGTGGTGACGCTGGATGCCGATGGCCAGCACCACCCGGAAGAATTGCCGGCGCTGCTGAGCAGCCTGCGGCGCACCGGATCGAACGTCGTGATCGGAACCTATTCCGCGCGCATGAGTGCGGCGCGGCGCCTGGCCGGACGCTACTTCCGCCTGTTGACCCAGATGAACGTCCAGGACTTCACATCGGGCCTGCGTGCCTATGATCGGCGCGCGGTCCGCGCGCTGGCCTCGCGCGAGGCCAGCCTGCTCGACTACCAGGACATGGGCGTGCTGATGCTGCTGAGCAAGAAGGGATTGATCCTGCACGAGGTGCCGACCCTGATGTCGACGCGCCGCGCCGGGGCATCGCGCGTCTTCGCATCGTGGCTGCTAGTGGCTCGCTACATGCTGCACACCACCGTGCTTTGCTTCGCCCAGCTCGGAGTTCGGTCGCGTGTCATGTTCCGCTCGCAGGCCGCGCGGAGCGGCACGGCATGAACAGCCAGCTGACCGCGGGCTTGATCGGCGCGCTGCTCGCCGGCGCGATCCTCTACCTGGTGCGCCGCGATCACATGCACGGATCGTATGCGTTGTGGTGGCTGGCGATTGCCGCCGCAATACTCCTGCTCGGCGTGTTCCCGCCGGTCATTGACTGGCTCGGACGCATCACCGGCATCAGCTATCCGCCGGTTCTTCCGATCATCGTCGGCATCGGCATGATCCTGATCCGCATGCTGCGCACCGATATCGACCGCTCGCGCCAGGAGCGCCAGTTGCGCCGGCTTGCCCAGAAACTGGCAATCCTCGAGCAGGAACTGTCCACGGTGCGGCGCGATCGTGCGTCCGAGACAGTCGACAAGTCCGCCTCGCCGCGCATCAAGAGCGCCCAGGTGATTCCGTTGTCGAAGCCGTCCGACGTTTGACGCCGCGTCGCGCTATGCGCGTCCTGCACGTCGGCAAGTTTTATCCGCCTCACCCGGGAGGGATCGAGCGCTGTTCCGCCGATCTGTGCGCGGCTCTTTCCGCACGCGGCATCGCTACCGCACTGCTCGCACACGGCGAACCGGGAACGCACCGAGTCGAGCGCCGCGATCACGATGGCATCGAGGTCACGCTCGCCGCTTGCCACGGACTTGCGTTGCACACGCCAGTGAGTCCTGGCTTTCCGTGGCTGCTGCAGGAGACGATCGGCCGCTTCAAACCGGACCTGCTGCACCTGCATGTCCCAAACCCGGCCGTGTTCGCGGCGCTGCTGATCCCGGCAGCGCGCCGGTTGCCCTGGGTCGTCCACTGGCATGCCGACATTCCGCTCGACACGCGCAAGCGCAGCTTGCGCCTGGCGTATCGCATTTACCGGCCGTGGGAGCAGGCGCTGCTGCGTCGCGCTGCGTCGGTGATTGCGACTTCGCAGCCTTACCTTGATTCGAGCGAGGCGCTGAAACCGTGGCGCGCGAAGACGACGGTGATCCCGCTCGGTATCGCTCCTGTCCCTGGCGCCGCCCTCGACGACACGGCGTCGCGCACTGATGTGCCACCCTCACCCCAGCCCTCTCCCGCCAGCGGGAGAGGGGGTAAGAGCTCACCCGCCACAGATAGTGCTGACGTCAGCCCTCAGCCCTCAGCCCTCAGCCCTGCGGCCACCGCCTGGCCGCCCGGGCAACTCCGTATCCTCGCCGTCGGCCGACTGAGTTTCTTCAAGGGCTTCGACCTGCTCCTTCGCGCACTCGTCGACGTCGAAGACGCATGTCTGTTGCTGATCGGCGGCGGCGAATGCCGTGAGCCGCTGCGGCAACTCGCCAGCGAACTGGGCATCGACGCGCGCGT
>DATIEJ010000513.1:0-7405 GCA_035455825.1 Rhodanobacteraceae bacterium
GTCGGCAGCGCGCCGAGTTCGAGCGCGCGGCGGAAGCTGTTCACGAGCACTGCGTCGTCGGCCATGATCGCGTTCTTGTAGGCCATGAAGTGCTTGAAGCTCGTGACGCCGTGTTCGCGCACGAGCGATTCCATGTCGCGATGTACGCTGTCGTCCCACCAGGTCACGGCGACGTGGAAGGCGTAGTCGCCCGCGGCTTTCTCGGCCCAGCCGCGCCACGTATGGAATGCCTCGAGCAGCGACTGCTGCGGATTCGGGATCACGAAGTCGATGATGCTGGTCGTGCCGCCGGCAAGGCCCGCCGCGGTGCCGCTGTAGAAATCGTCGCTGGCGACCGTGCCCATGAACGGCAACTGCATGTGCGTATGCGGATCGATGCCGCCCGGAATCACATAGCGGTCGCCGGCATCGACGACTTGCGCACCGGCCGGCGCGTCGATCGCCGTCGCGATCTGTACGATCTTGCCGTTGTCGCAAAGGACATCGGCGCGGTAGGCGTGCGTAGAATCCAGAACCGTACCGCCACGTATCAATAAAGCCATTGCGTACTCCAAGATGTTCTTCTTAGCGCGGATTGCGGTTTATCAGGATCTGCCCGAACTCTCAAAAAAAACTTGGCGCGGATTGCCGCGGATAATCACGGATTTACGCGGATAGAGCATTCTTTACAAGTTAATTTGCGTCTTCCTGCACAGTGCGAGGGTCTTCGGCAACCGATGCTCCCACTCAATCTGCTCTTATTGGCTCTTATCCGCTTTTATCCGTGATCATCCGCGGCATTCCGCGTCCAATTTGCGTTTCAAGCGCGTGCAGCGTCCAAGGACGCTTGACGCTGGCGCGCGCCCCGCATCAGCACAGCGTAAACCAGCGCCGAAATCGCCAGCCCGGCGAACCAGGCATACGTGTACAGCGCCTTGAACAACACAGGCACGCCCGCGAACGCGTCCGGAAACGCCGCGTTCAGAAACCCCGGCAGGTTCGGCAGCACGCCGCAGGCCAGCGCGATCACGGCGGCCGGGTTCCAGCCGCCGCGATACGAATACTCGCCGCGCTCGGCGAACAGTTCGGCGACATCGAGCCGCGTGTCGCGCAGGAAGTAGTAGTCGACGAGCATGATGCCGGCGACCGGCCCGAGCAGAGCGGAATATCCGACCAGCCAGGTGAAGATGTAGCCTTGCGTGCTCGCGAGGATCTTCCAGGGCATCGCCAGCAGCGCGATGCCGGCCGTCATCAGGCCGCCGGTGCGGTACGAGATGCGTTTCGGCGCGAGGCTGGCGAAGTCGTAGGCCGGGCCGACCAGGTTCGCGGCGAGGTTCACGCACATCGTGTCGAGCGTCAGGATCAGCAACGCAACGCCGACGCCGATGCCGGTGAACTTTGCCGACAGGTCGACTGGATCCCAGATCGCCTTGCCGTAAATCACGACGGTCGCCGATGTCACGATGACCGACATCAGCGCGAGCAGTCCCATCGGCAGCGGCAGGCCGATCGTCTGACCGATCAACTGGTCGCGCTGCGAGCGCGCGAAGCGCGTGAAGTCCGGGATGTTCAGCGCGAGCGTCGCCCAGAACCCGACCATCGCGGTCAGCGACGGCCAGAACACATTCCAGAACTGGCCTTCCTTCTTGCCGCCGGCAACGAACTGCGAGGGCATGTCCATCATCGTGCCGAAGCCGCCGGCGTTGTCGATCGCCCACCAGACCAGCACGAGACACATGACGATCTTGATCGGCGCGGAAAACGTTTCGAGCCAGCGGATCGAATCGGTGCCGTGCACGACGAAGTAGAGCTGCAGCGCCCAGAACGCGAGGAAGCAAACGAGTTGCCCGAGGTTGATGCCGAGCACCGGCAGCGGATCGGCATGCAGCGCATTGCCGGTCAGGATATTGAGCAGCGTGTACATCGCCAGTCCGCCGAACCAGGTCTGGATGCCGTACCAGCCGCAGGCGACGATCGCGCGCAGCAGCGCCGGCAGGCGCGCCCCGACCGTGCCGAACGATGAGCGCACGAGTACGGCGTACGGAATGCCGTACTTCGCCCCGGCGTGGCCGATCAGCAGCATCGGCACGAGCACGATCGCGTTGCCGAGCAGCACTGTCGCGACGGCCTGCCACGGCGACATGCCCTGGTCGATCAACCCGGCCGCGAGCGTGTACGACGGGATGCACATGACCATGCCGACCCACAGCGCGGCATAGTGATACCACGCCCAGGTGCGCTGCTCTGGTGTCGTGGGCGCGAGGTCGGCGTTGTACAACGCACCATGTTCAATTTTGTCAGTCATCGCGCGCCCAATAATCTCGGTGAACTCGGAAGCCCTCTCCCCCGAAGATGAAGCCATCGGGGGAGAGGGAGAAATTCGCCGCATCGCTCCGACGCGCCGGGCAACTCATACCGGTTCGCTCAACTTGCGCATCGGATTGTTCGGATGCGTCGTCCAATCGGCGTGCGGGCGGTTGTCGACGCGCTGCATCGTGATGCAGTTCTCGACCGGGCAGACATGCATGCACAGGTTGCAGCCGACGCATTCGGCGTCGATGACTTCGAAGTGGCGCCGGCCGTCCTTTTCCTTCGCGATCGCCTGGTGCGCGGTGTCCTCGCAGGCGATGTGGCAAAGCCCGCACTTGATGCATTTGTCCTGGTCGATGCGTGCCTTGATCTCGTAGTTCAGGTTCAGGAACTGCCAGTCCGTGACGTTGCCGATCGCGCGGCCGCGGAAATCGTCGATTCGCCGGTAGCCCTTGCTGTCCATCCACTGAGCCAGGCCGCCGATCATGTCGTCGACGATGCGGAAGCCGTAATGCATCGCCGCCGTGCAGACCTGCACGCTGCCGGCGCCGAGCGCGATGAATTCGGCCGCGTCGCGCCACGTGCCGATGCCACCGATCGCCGAGAGCGGCTTGCCGTGCGTGGCCGGATCGCGCGCGATCTCGGCCACCATGTTCAGCGCGATCGGACGGACTGCCGGACCGCAGTAGCCGCCGTGCGTGCCCTTGCCGTCGACGGTCGGCGTCGGCGCCATCAGGTCGAGGTCGATCGAGGTGATCGAATTGATCGTGTTGATCAGCGACACCGCGTCGGCGCCGCCGGCAAACGCGGCGCGCGCCGGCTTGCGGATATCGGCGATGTTCGGCGTCAGCTTGACGATGCACGGCAGGCGCGTGTGCTGCTTGACCCAGCGCGCGACCATCTCGATGTACTCGGGCACCTGGCCGACGGCCGAGCCCATGCCGCGCTCGGACATGCCGTGCGGGCAGCCGAAGTTCAGTTCGACCGCGTCGCAGCCGGTGTCCTCGACCGGCGGAAGTATACGTTTCCACGAATCCTCGTCGCACGGCACCATCAGCGACACGACCATCGCGCGGTCCGGCCAGTCGCGCTTGACCTGGCGGATCTCGTCGAGGTTGACCTGCAGCGGCCGGTCGGTGATCAGCTCGATGTTGTTGAAACCGGCGAGGCGCTGTCCGTTCCACTGCACCGCGCCGTAGCGCGAGCTGACGTTGACGACCGGCGGATCGAAGCCGAGTGTCTTCCAGACCACGCCGCCCCAGCCGGCCTCAAACGCGCGGTTGACGTTGTAGGCCTTGTCGGTCGGCGGCGCCGAGGCGAGCCAGAACGGGTTCGGCGATCGGATGCCGACGAAGTTGCTGGAAAGATCGGCCATGTCAGTCTCCGCCGTTTCTGGAAGCGCGCTGACGCAGCGCGCGGTCGATCGAAGCCGCGGCGCGCTTGCCGTCCTCGACTGCCTGGACCGTCAAATCGTGCTTGCTCTCTACGCAATCGCCGCCGGCCCAGACTCCGGGCAGCGATGTCTGGTAGTCGCTGTTGACGACGATGCGGCCGCCGCGGATGTCCAGCAGAGCGCCATTGCTGCCTGTCTCGCCAACGACGAGCACCTGGCCGATCGCCTTGAGCAACGTATCGGCCGGCAGCTGCACGAGTTCGCCGGTACCGATCAACCGGCACTGCGCATCGAGCTGGGTGTACTCGAACTCGACCGCGGCGAGTGCGCCGGCGGACGCGATGATGCGCCGCGGCTGCGCCCACTCGACGATCGTCACGCCTTCGGTCTTGGCGAACTCCTGCTCGGCCGGCGTTGCGCCCATCGACGCCGCGCCGCGCCGATAGACCATCGTCACCGATTCCGCGCCGAGCTTGCGGCTTTGCACCGATGCATCGATTGCGGTGTTGCCGCCGCCGATCACGACGACGCGACGTCCGACCGCGAGGCGCGTCAGATCGGCACACTGGCGCAGCTCGGCGATGAAGTCGACCGCGTTGCGCACGCCGGAGACCTGCTCGCGTTCGAGCCCGAGTGCGTTGACGCCGGCCAGGCCGACGCCGAGAAACACGCCATCGAAATCGTTTTGCAGCTCCGGCAGGTTCAGGTTCTTTCCGAGCGCGTGGCCGGCGCGCAATTCGATACCGCCGATCGACAGCAGCCATTCGACTTCTCGCGCCGCGAAGCCGAGCACTTTGTATTGCGCGATGCCATATTCATTCAGGCCGCCGGGCTTTTCATGCGCATCGAAAATCGTCACGCGGTGGCCGGCGCGCGCCAGCGCATGCGCACAGGCGAGGCCGGCCGGTCCGGCGCCGACCACGGCGATCGAAAATCCGCTGTCGGCGCCGCGCTCGAACAGGCGCGCGTCGCCTTCGAACACCCAGTCGGTCGCGTAGCGCTGCAGCGCGCCGATCTGCACCGGCGCCAGTTCATCCGGCCCGTTGCGTACGCAGCTGCCTTCGCACAGGATTTCGGTCGGGCACACGCGCGCGCACATGCCGCCGAGGATATTCGCGCCGAGGATGTCGCGCGCGGCACCGTCGAGGTTATCGGTCGTGATGCGGCGAATGAAGCCCGGGATGTCGATGCCGGTCGGGCAGGCCTGCACGCAGGGCGCGTCGTAGCAGTAGTAGCAGCGTTGCGCGGCGATCAGCGCGCGCTGGCGGTCGAGCGGTGGCGAGACATCGTCGAAGTTGCGCGCGAGTTCCTGCGCGGACAACCGGCCGGCATCGATATCGGCAATTTCCTTGCGTGGCATTCAGTCCCCTTGCGAACCTGAGCTGTGCGATCGTTTGGCCATGCAAAAACGACGCCGGTGGCTCATCCACTGGTCGGCATGACGTATTGCGCGCCGGCGCGGATGCTGGCCGGCCAGCGCGTCGTCACGGTTTTCTGGCGCGTGTAGAAGCGCACGCCTTCCGGGCCGTAGATGTTATGGTCGCCGAACAGGGAAGCTTTCCAGCCGCCGAAGCTGTGGAATGCCATCGGTACCGGAATCGGCACGTTAATGCCGACCATGCCGACCTGGATGCGGTTGACGAAGTTGCGCGCCGCGTCGCCATCGCGCGTGAACAGCGCGACGCCGTTGCCGTACTCATGGTCGTTGACCAGCGCGACGGCCTGTTCATAGTCCGCGGCGCGCACGATGCTCAACACCGGTCCGAAGATTTCTTCCTTGTAGATGCGCATGTCCGGCTTCACGCCGTCGAACAGGCAGCCGCCGAGAAAGAATCCGCTCTCGCAGCCGTCGACGCGCAGGCCGCGGCCATCGACGACGAGCTTCGCGCCCTCGGCGACGCCGATATCGACATAGTTCCTGACCTTGTCGCGATGCGCCGCCGTGATCAGCGGGCCCATGTCCTTGCCGGCGACGTTGCCGGCGCCAATCGCCAGGGCGCGCACGCGCGGCGCAAGTTTCGCGACGAGCGCATCGGCGACCTGGTCGCCGACCGCGACTGCGACCGAGATCGCCATGCAGCGTTCGCCGGCCGACCCGTAGCCGGCACCCATCAGCGCATCGGCGGCCTGGTCGAGGTCCGCGTCGGGCAATACGACCATGTGGTTCTTCGCGCCGCCGAGCGCCTGCACGCGCTTGCCATGCGCGCAGCCGGTCGCGTAGATATAGCGCGCGATCGCGGTCGAGCCGACGAAGCTGACGGCCTTGATGTCCGGATGCGCGAGGATCGCATCGACCGCGACCTTGTCGCCGTGGACGACGTTGAACACGCCGTCGGGCAAGCCGGCCTGCGCGAGCCAGTCGGCCAGCAGCAGCGACGACGACGGATCGCGCTCGGATGGTTTCAATATGAAGCAGTTGCCGCAGGCGATCGCGATCGGCGCCATCCACAGCGGCACCATCGCCGGAAAGTTGAACGGCGTGATGCCGGCGACGACGCCGAGCGGCTGGCGCAGCGAATGCGAGTCGACCTGGCTGCTGATGTTCTCGGTGACTTCGCCTTTGAGCAGCTGCGGAATGCCGCAGGCAAACTCGACGACCTCGATGCCGCGCGCGACTTCGCCGAGCGCGTCGCTGTGCGTCTTGCCGTGTTCGGCCGTGATCTGCGCGGCGAGCACTTCCTGGTTTGCTTCGAGCAACTCGCGGAACTTGAACATGACCCGCGCGCGTTTCAGCGGCGGCGTCTGCGACCAGGCCGGAAACGCGGCCTTGGCGGCCTGCACGGCGGCGTCGACGTCTTCCGGCGTCGCCATCGGCAAGCGTCCGGACTCTTCGCCGGTCGCCGGGTTGTAGACGGGCAGGCTGCGCGCCTGCACGCTGCCGATGCGCTGGCCGCCGATGTGGTGGGGAATCATTACGGGTGCGAGCATGAATCGTGCCTCTTGCCAGTTTGTATACTAATCGGCATCTGCAATTGCGTGTCAACCCGCTTTAGGCCTCTCCCGCTGGCGGGAGAGGCCGGCGCGCGGCGCGCGACGGGTGAGGGTGGCGCCGGGGCTGACGAATACGCTTTCGGTTGTGCCACCCTCATCCGGCCCTTCGGGCCACCTTCTCCCGCCAGCGGGAGAAGGGAACAAGTCGAGCGCATCGCAAGTTGTCACGCCACCGCCCGAATCGCCTCGCCAACGGCATTGAACATCCGGTCCAGTTCATCCTGCGTCGTGATCACCGGCGGGGCCATCGCGATAATGTCGCCGGTGAAACGCAGCAGCATGCCGCGCTTCAAACCCTCCTCGAACACCTTCAGGCCACGCAGGCCGACCTGGCCCGGAAGCGGCGAAAGTTCGATTGCGGCGGCAGCGCCGCAGTTGCGGATGTCGATGACGTTCGGTTCGCCGCGCAACGCGTGCGCGCCGGCTTCGATCTGGCCGGCCAGCGAGGCGAAACGTTTCGGCACATCGTCCTCGTGCAGCATGTCGAGTGTCGCGTGCGCGGCGGCCACGGCGAGCGGGTGCGCCGAATACGTGTAGCCGTGGAAAAATTCGACCGCGTACTCCGGTCCCTGCATGAACGCATCGTAGATACCCTGGCGCGCGATCACGCCGCCCATCGGCACGGTGCCGTTGTTCACGCACTTGGCGAACGTGATCAGGTCCGGCGTCACGCCGAACGCCTGCGCGCCGAACCAGTCGCCCATGCGGCCGAAGCCGCAGATGACCTCGTCG
>DATIEJ010000514.1:0-2981 GCA_035455825.1 Rhodanobacteraceae bacterium
TGCGCGGCATCTGCAGCATCCAGTCGAGATTCGCGCGCACACCAGGCCATTCCGCGGCGATGATGCTGTAGACGCAGGTGTCGCGCAGCGATCCGTGCGGCGCCAGTTGATGGCTGCGCAGGACCCCATCGAGCTTGGCACCGAGGCGCTCGATCGCGAGCCGGCTGGCGCGGTTGAAGTGGCTGGTGCGGAATTCGACCGCGATGCAGTCGAGCGTCTCGAATGCGTGCGCCAGCAGCAGGCGCTTGCATTCGGTGTTCAGGCCCGTGCGCTGCACGCTGCGCGCATACCATGTGCCGCCAATCTCGACGCGGCGGTTTTCCGCGTCGATGTTCATGTAGGTCGTCGCGCCGACTATGCGACCGGTCGCATTCTCGATGACGGCAAACGGCAGCATGCTGCCTTTTTCCCGGAGGCCGAGGCGGCGCTCGATGTCGGCGCGCATCGTATCCGGCGTCGGGACCTTCGTGTACCACAGCTTCCACAGTTCGCCATCCCTGATGGCGTCGACGAGTCCGTCGTGGTGTTCGATGCGCAACGGTTCGACCGTCACGATCCTGCCTTGCAGCGTTACCGGCGCGGGCCACGGCATACGGCAATCCTCAGAGAACGAAGTTGTATTCGTAATACGATTCGTCGCGGGTCCAGCCGAGCGATTCGTACAGGCGTTGCGCCGTGGCGTTGTTCACGCCGGTCGACAATGACAGCGACGCGGCGCCCTGCGCACGCGCGAAGTCGGCGGCAGCGATGAGCAGCGCGCGGCCCGCGCCGCCGCGCCGCACGGCGGGAGCGACGAACAGATCGTTCAGCAAATACTTGCGCGTGCAACTGACCGATGAGAACACCGGATAAAGCTGCGTGAAGCCGATCGCATCGCCGGCCTCGTCATGCGCGAGGAAGATGATCGATTCATGATGCGCAAAGCGTTCGGCGAGGAACGCGCGCGCACCGGCGGGATCGGAAGCCCGGCCGTAGAAGCCTCGATAGGCATCGAACAGCGGGACGATGGCATCGAGGTCGTGGACCGTGGCGTGGCGGATGCTTATGGGCATGGTCGTGTCCGGTCCGGTGGCGATGCTCAGGAAGTTTCGGTCGTGGCGGGCGTGCGCGCCACGCGCGTGTTCGGCGTGTAGTGGGCAAAAGCGCCATCGCCGTAAGACTTGACGATTTTGGAAATCACGATGTGGTAGCCACGATACCAGCGCTGGTATTCGCGTTTGGCTTCGACGTGCTTCGGGTGCGTCGAGAATTCGCGCAGCGCCTCGAGCGATTCCCAGTAGTAGGTTGAATTCGCGCGGCTTCCGTCCGGGGAGCGCCACGACTCTGCGCCGAGGTACCCCGGCGTCGCGCGCGCGGCCGCATCGATCAGCGCATTCAGTTCGTGAAATCGCGCGTCGTCGGTGCCCGGTTCGAAGATGAAGGCGGCGCTGTACATGGCTGTGCGGGAAATTCGCCGTCGGTGTGCAAAAGGCTCACTTGACGCGGTGAGCTTAAGGCTGCAAATTGGCCTCAACAAGGGCCGCCATTTCAGGATTTTAGGGAGCCACCATGTTTTTGCAACTCGACAGCCAGGGGCCGCGCTATGCGCAGCTCACGCGCGCCCTGAAGCATGCGATCCTGACCGGACGCTGCGCGCCGGCCACGCGCCTGCCCGCCACGCGTTCGCTGGCTCGCGACCTCGACCTGTCGCGCAACACGGTGCTGGCCGCGTACGAACAGCTGGCGGCCGAGGGATTCATCGAAGGCCGCATCGGTTCCGGCTGCTACGTCGCGGAGTTCGCGCAGGGTGCGGCCGTCCCGCAGCCGGCCCCCGCGCGGCCGGCAGCGCCGCGCAAGGCCGAGGGCAGGGCGTCGCGCCTGTCGCGCCGCGGCCAGCGCATGCGCGATTTGTACGATCAATCGATTCCAGGCCGCCAGCATCTCGGCCTGCGCTATAACCTGCAGTACGGCGTGCCGATGACCAATCCGCAACTCGCCAGCGCATGGCGGCGCGAGTTGAACCACGCTGCGGCCCATGCATTCACCGACTATCCCGACCCGGCCGGCTTGCTCAGCCTGCGCGAGCAGGTGTGCGACTACCTCGCGCGGCGGCGCGGCATCGTGGCTTCGCCCGATGACGTGCTGATCGTCAGCGGCACGCAGCAGGCGTTCACGCTGGCCGCCGACGTACTGCTCGACGAGGGCGATCAGGTCGTGGTCGAGGATCCCCAGTACCAGGGTGCGCGCCAGATCCTGCTGGCAAGTGGCGCCGAGGTCCTCGGTTGCCGCGTCGATCGCGACGGCTTGGTCACGGACGATCTGCCGCAGCGCACTTCGGCCCGCCTGGCGATCGTGACGCCGTCGCACCAGTTCCCGACCGGCGCGGTGCTGAGCCTGGCCCGGCGCATGGACTTGCTGGCCTGGGCCGAGCGCGTGGGCTCATGGCTGATCGAGGACGACTACGACGGCGAATTCCGCTACGACGCTCGTCCGCTGGCGGCGCTGAAATCGCTCGATCGCGCCGGGCGCGTTATATACATTGGTACTTTTTCCAAAGTGCTGTTTCCGTCGCTGCGCCTGGGCTACATGGTGCTGCCGCCCGGCCTGCGCGACGCGTTCGTCGCGGCGAAATGGTTGTCGGACCGCGGCTGCCCGGCGATCGAGCAGGCGGCGCTGGCGCGCCTGATCGCCAGCGGCGCGTTCGAGCGCCATTTGCGCGCGACCGCGAAGACGCTGAAGACGCGCCGCGCGGCGCTGCTCACGGCGCTGCGCCGGCATGCCGGCGATGCGGTCGAGATCGCCGATTCCAGTGCCGGCATGCATGTCGTCGCGTGGCTGCCGCGCTTGCGCCATGCGCAGGCACGCGATCTGATCGAACGCGCTCGTGATCGCGGGCTTGGTGTCTACTCGATCGCCCCGTACTACATGAAGCCGTCGGCGCGGCCGGGCCTGATTCTCGGCTACGCCGACCTGCCGCCGGCCGACCTCGAAGCCGCGATGCG
>DATIEJ010000515.1:0-23387 GCA_035455825.1 Rhodanobacteraceae bacterium
ACAAATTGCGGGGCCACAGTCTGACCGTCGAGGAGTACGGCGTCGCCGTCGAGCAGCGCGAGCTCGCCGATCCGCTCGGAGAAATCGAACGCATCCGCGCCGAATACCGCGTGCCGAAGCTGCCGGGCCTGCCGGAATTCAGCGGCGGCCTGGTCGGCTATTTCGGTTTCGAGAGCATCGGCTACGTCGAGCAGAAGCTCGCGCACTGGGACCGCCCGGACGAACTCGGCATCCCCGACGTGCTGCTGATGCTCAGCGATGAGGTTGCCGTGTTCGACAACCTCAAGGGCCGCTTGTACCTGATCGTCCACGCCGATCCGGCCGAGCCGCAGGCGTACGCGCGCGCGCATCGCCGCCTGGATGAGCTGGCTTTCCGCCTGCGCCGTTCCGGGCCGAGCTACCCGGAAGTGCTCGATCCGAAGGCGCTCGAGGAGGCCGACTTCAAATCGAGCTTCACGCGTCAGGAATATTGCGCGCTTGTGGAAAAGGCAAAAGAGTATATTCGCGCCGGCGACATCTTCCAGGTCGTTCCGTCGCAGCGCCTGTCGGTGCCGTTTCGCGCGCGGCCGGTCGATGTCTATCGCGCGCTGCGCGCGCTCAATCCATCGCCGTACATGTATTTCCTCGACCTCGGCGCCACGCAGATCGTCGGTTCGTCGCCGGAGATCCTGGCCCGGCTGCAGCGCGGCAAGGTGGTCGTGCGCCCGATCGCCGGCACGCGGCCACGCGGCAAGACGCGCGAGGAAGACCTGCAGCACGAAGCCGAACTGCTGGCCGACCCGAAGGAACGCGCCGAACACCTGATGCTGATCGACCTCGGCCGCAACGACGTCGGCCGCGTCAGCGCGACCGGCAGCGTCAAGCTGACCGAGAGTTTCGTCATCGAGCGCTACTCGCACGTCATGCACATCGTCAGCGAAGTGCAGGGCGACCTGCGCGAGGGCCTTTCGTACATGGACGTGCTCAAGGCCACGTTCCCGGCCGGCACCGTGTCCGGCGCGCCGAAAATCCGCGCGCTCGAAATCATCCAGGAACTCGAACCGCACAAGCGCAACATCTACGCCGGCGCGATCGGTTACATCGGCTGGTGGGGCGACGCCGACACGGCGATCGCAATCCGCACGGCCGTGATCCAGGATGGCCGGCTGCACGTCCAGGCCGGCGGCGGCATCGTCTACGACTCCGATCCGGCGGCCGAGTGGGAGGAGACGATGAACAAGGGCCGCGCCTTGTTCCGCGCCGTGGCACAGGCGGCGGGCGGGCTGTGAAACGTCCAGTATCCGTTCGCCCTGAGGTGTCGAAGGGTGAACGGACGCCGGGAGCACGGGACTACTGATGAGCTTCTGGGCATACATGCTCAAGTGCGCCGACGAATCCTGCTATATCGGTCACACCGACAATCTCGATGACCGGGTGGGAGCGCATGTGGCAGGCGTGCCAAGCTGCTACACGACCTCACGGCGGCCGATCAGCCTGGTGTGGTCGCAAGAGTTTGCAACCCGTGAAGAAGCTCTTGCGGCTGAACGACAGATCAAGGGTTGGAACCGCAAAAAGAAGGAAGCACTCATTCGCGGCGACTGGAATGAAATTCGGCGGCTCGCGTGGGGCACGCGAAATCCGCTGCCCGAAAGCCTTTGCTGATTCGGTTCGTGCTTCGATACCTCTGCACGAACGGCCTTTCGGCAAGGCGTCTATCTCGGGTGGGCGTGCGTCGGCCAGAGTCATCACGACGCCTCCGGTTTCGCCGAAATCATGAGTTGATTATTGGCCACACGGCCTGCGACTTGTTACGCTCGCGGTCCTGCGCGTGGAAAGGGGCCAACGCTTGTCGCTGATCGACGAACTCAAGCGCCGTAACGTGTTCAAGGCGGGCGCCGCCTACCTTGCGCTCGGCTGGGTTGTCACTCAGGTCACCTCGACGGTGGCGCCGGTGCTGCACTTGCCCGAGTGGATAAGTCCGGTCGTCATCTGGATCGGCGTGATCGGTTTTCCGTTCGTGATCCTGTTCTCGTGGGTCTACGAGCTGACCCCGGAAGGACTCAAGCGCGAGCGCGAAGTCGATCGCTCGGCCTCGATCACTCACGTCACCAGCCGCCGGCTCGACTACATCATCATCGGCCTGCTCGTGGTCGCGATCGGACTGTTTGCATTCGACCGGTTCAGTCCGCGCAAAGCGGAACCTGCCGCTGCTTCGGCCGAAGCAACGACGCCAGCCGCCAACAGCGCATCTGCTGCCTCTATTGCATCCGCCTCGCCGGCCGTCAACGACAGTTCGATCGCGGTCCTGCCATTCGTCGACATGAGCCAGTCCAGGGACCAGGAATATTTTTCCGATGGACTGTCGGAGGAACTGCTGAACCTTCTGGCCCAGGTTCCGCAGATACGCGTCATCGCGCGCACGTCGTCGTTTGCGTTCAAGGGCAAGGAAGCCGGCATCGCCGAGATCGCAAAGACCCTCAATGTCGCGAACGTGCTCGAAGGCAGCGTGCGCAAGTCCGGCGATACCCTGCGCATCACCGCGCAGTTGATTCGCACGGCCGACAGTTCGCACCTGTGGTCCGAGACCTACGACCGCCAGCTGACCGACGTGTTCAAGGTGCAGGACGAGATCGCCGCTGCCGTCGTCGCGCAACTCAAGGTCAAGCTGCTGCCGGCGCAGCTCGTGACGAATCCGCACCGCACGGCCAACACCGAGGCTTACAACCAGTTTCTGCTCGGCAACCAGTTTTATAACCGCAACACGCCGGAGGGCTACCCTCTTGCGGTGGCCGCCTACCAGAAAGCCATCGCGCTCGATCCGGGTTATGCCGCCGCCTACGCGGGGCTCACGTACGCGGAACTGTACGCCTCCGACTATGCAGCTTCAGTCGGCGAGATTGCCGCGGCAAGGCAGCGCGCACAAGCGGCCGCGAACAAGGCGATCGAGCTGACGCCGGAGCTGGCGGATGGCTACGCCGCACGTGGCTGGCTGCGCTCGAGCGTCCTTTGGGACTGGAACGGTGGCCAGTCGGATTTCGAAAAGGCGCTGGCGCTCGAACCGGGCAACGCAGGGACGCAGCGGCGATATGGACTCCTGTTGCTGAATCTTGGCCGGACGACAGAAGCGATCGCGGTGACGCACAAGGCGATCGAGCTCGATCCGCTATCCGCCTCGGCCTGGAACAACCTCGGTGCGGCGTACTGCATCGACCCGAACCACTATCGCGAAGCCCGGGACGCGTACGACCGCGCGCTCTCGATCAACCCGGAATCGAGCTTCGCGAAGATCAATCTCGCCACACTCGAGCTGCTCGAAGGGCACGCACAGCAGGCGCTCACCGTGGCGCGCACGGCCGGTGAAGTGTGGCGCCAGACCGGCGTCGCGCTGGCCGAACACACGCTCGGGCATGCCACGCAGTCGCAGGCGGCGCTCGACGAGTTGATCGCCAAGTATGCGCACGACTCGGCTTATCAGGTCGCCGACGTCTATGCCTGGCGCGGCGAGCCGGACAAGGCTTTCGAATGGCTAGAGCGCGCCTACGATCAGCGCGACGGCGGCCTCAGCACGATCAAGACCGACCCGCTGCTCAAGCCGCTGTGGACCGATGCGCGCTTCGCCGCGATGCTGAAGAAGCTGGGTTTGCCGCCGTAGCGCTGCGCATACGGCGCAATTGGCCGGAGCCGACAGGCCTGTCCGCCTAGTCGAAGGCGTTTGCGAAAACGCGATCGGTGCATTCGAACACTTGCGCGGGATCCACGAGCACATGGAACTGTTCGCCGGGAAAAATTTCGCCGGAGCCGTCGATGTGCCATTTGCCGGCGTAGTACCACAGGTCGAAGCGACCGAAGCCACCGTAGAGACGTGTCACCTGCGGGCGCGCACACGGTGTGTTGTCGAGCAGCGGATGATCCAGGCGCAGGGCGTTGTAGCCATCGGCGTTGCCGGCGGACAGCGTCACCCGCCATGCATTCGGGCTCGGCTCCTGCGCATAGACGTTGAAGCCGAGCGGCTGCTGCATCGCGGCCGCGTCGAGGTTCGCGATGTGCCACGACGTGTCGAGGGCAAGGAGCGTCCCGTAGAAGACGCTGGCCACATGCCGGTTGTACAGCCCGGCGCCGCCCGCGGTCCAGTTCTGCGCCACCAGGACGATTTGATCGGGCAAGTCGTCCAGGTTCGGGTCGGACATCGTCGTAAAGAACGCGTCGGTGTTCGCCGCGCTGCTGACGTGCGTGAACGAGCCGCTCCCCGCGGCGGGCGCGAAGACATCGAAATGGGCGCCGGCCGGCATCGCGTTTTCGAAATCCTGGTTGAACAGTTGCCAGCGCGATCCCTGATAGTACGCGCCGAAATCGTGCACGTAGCTGACCCCGTCGGCAAGGCCAATGTTGTAGTTGGGCGTCGCCAGCAACGCCGCGCTGGCGTTGTCGTTGAGTGCGTTGTCGTCGAGCGTGCTGGTGTTCCCGCTGATCGTATTGCTCGTGGTGGTGTGCGTGAATGTCCTGTCGCCGTATTCATAAGCGCCTATGTCGGCCTTGCCGGATGCGCCCTTGAAGCGGCGCAGTCCGTCGGCATCGAGTTTGGGCAGCTGATTCAGGAAGATTCCCGAACCGAGCGCGACGTTGTCGGCCGCGTCGATTGCCGGCGAGCCCGCGCGCAGGCGCGGTTGCGTGTCCGAGACGACTTGAGCCGCCGCCGTGATCGTATGCGGGCCCAGCGTCAGCGTCGGGCTGTTCGTCGCCACATCCAGCAGGTTGTAGTCGTTGCTCAAGCCGGTCGTCGGCGGAACGCCGGAGAATTCCAGGCCGGCCTGAGCGAGGATGAGATTGTTCACGACCGTCCCGGTGATCGCACCGCTCGGCGTGCTGTTGGAGTTTGCCTCCGCGGAGAAGCCAACCTGGCAGCGCGATATGCTGTTGTTGACGACCAGCGCATCGATCGAGCCGCTCGTGACATCCAGATCGATGCCGGTGCCGCTGGTGCTGCCGCGGCCGATGACGACATTGTTGAAGATGCGCGCGAGCACGGTGCTCGTGGCCGCGCCGGACAGCCCCTCGGTTATGGAAATGCCGCCGACCGCGTAGCTGCCGCGAATCTCGTTGGCGAACAGCTTGATCAGAGCCGCCGTGCCTCTCGTGCCGTCGGCCGAGCCGGAAATATCGACGCCCAGGCCGGAGCCGCTTACAGTACCGCCGGCGATGCCGATCAGCTTGTTGTAGGACAGGTTCGCATTGAGCGTGGCGCCCGTCGCATAGACCTCGAGGAGACCGGCGTCATTGCCGACGATCCGGTTGTTGTACAGCGTTGCATTCAGGGTGCCCTTCAGGGCACCGATGCTGATGTTGCGGACGAGCGAGCCGCATGCTGCGCAGCCGACGTCGAGGTCGCGCAATTCGTAGTTCGCCACGCCGGCGCCGTTGTAAGTCGCGTCGATACCGCCCGAGACGAAGCGCAAACCGCTGACTCTGACGGTCAGGTCGCCGGCCGTGGGGGAACTGTAGATCTGCATGAAACGCTGGGAACCGAAACTCGGCGCATAGCCGTCGGCTGCCGTCAGCGTGAGGCTGCGGCTGGACACGTAGATGTTCTCGTCGATCGGCGTAACGGTTGCGATTTCGATGCGATCGCCGTCGACGGCGCCATTGACGCACTCCTGCAGCGTCCCGGCGCACGGTGCAGAGCCGGGCCAGAGGTGCGTCGTCGCGCCGACCGCGCACGGCAGCGCAAGCAGCGCGAGCATGCACGACAACCACCAGCGATGAGACATGGGCGCTCCCGATCAACGAGCCGGTCCACGTCTGCCGCGGCAAGCGGACGACGGATGCGGCAACGACGAAGTCTGTGCTTGGACCGGACGCGCGGGCACGCGGCTTTTCCTTTGCAACTAACCGGAATTTCCGGTTACTCTGCGAAAGTTGGATTCGTCTCGGCCGCAGCGAACGCCGGGCCTCACTCCGCAGCGAGCCAGACGGGGCCATGACACGCAGAATCCGACCGCTCTCCACGGAGCAAATCGCCGCGTTCGTCGAACTGGCCAGGCTCGGCAGCCTGCATCTGGCGGCGCACAGCCTGCATCTGTCGTCGGAAGGCTTGCGTGGCCGCATCCTGACGCTGGAAAGCGCGCTCGGAACATCCTTGTACGAAAAAGCGCGCGGACGCCGCGGCAGTGTCGAACTCACGGCGGCGGGACGGCGTTTCCTGCAGAAGGCCGTGCGCTACCTCGACCAGGCGCACGAGCTCACGGCATTGTTCGAGCCGCGCGCGCCGGTCGAGGAAATCCAGCTGATCGCCAGCCACTACCTGATGGCATACGTGCTCGTCGACGCGGTTCGCGAGTTTCGCCGGCGCCACCCCGAAATCGTCCTGCGTCTGTCCACGCGGGCCGAGTCGCAGGTGCTCGGCATGCTGCTCGGCGATTCGCATCGCGCGATCGGCGCCTGCACGCCGGCGGATTTTCCACGCGGCCTGCATCACCAGGCGTGGCGTTCGGTGGGCTGGAGCCTGGCGGTGCCGCGCGCGCATCGCTGGGCGCGCCTGAGTCGGATATCGATGGAGGAAATCGCCGCGGAACCGTTGATTGTTTTCGAACGCGCGTCGGCCGGACGGCTGCACGTGCTCGAGACGTTTTTCGCCCTCGGCCTGGAGCCGAATATCTGCATGGAGGCGACCTCGACGCCGCTGATCCTGAGCCTCGTCGACGCCGGCCTCGGCGTCTCGGTCATCCCGACGCCGTCGTCGCCCGCGCCGACGCGCGGTCTGAACGTCGCGGTCGTGCCGATCACGGACGCCATACGCCCGATCGAAACCGGGCTGTTCCTGCGCAACGAATGGAAAGACGACCCGCGCGTGCAGTCGCTGCTGGGCCTGATCGTCGAAGCGCAAGCCTGACGGCGTTCGTCAGCGCGGACAACGCGCCCGCATCATTGGCCAGCCGGCAGCGATGCGCGCAACCGCGCGACATCGCCCGGTGTCACGCTGTCGGCAAAATGATTGTCGAAATGGCCGCGCACGTAGTTCACGACTTCGGCCACCTGCTGGTCCGACAGGTTTTCGGCGAACGCCGGCATGCCGCGCCGCCCCTGCAGCACCGTGAGCGCCGGATACGCCGCGCTCGCAAGCTTCGGATTCGCCGCGAGCGCCGGATACATGCCGGCGCCCTGTGCGCCGCGCGCGTCCGCCATGTGGCAACCCTGGCAGATCGCGCGATACAGCGAAGCGCCATCGCTCTGCACGAAATGTCCGCGATCGGCCAGCGTGCCCGGGTTGGAAAATTGCGGCAAATCCTCGCCATGGCCGCAGACGGGCGCGATCGCCAGCGCGGCGAGCAGCGCCAAGGGCCGGATGCGCGCGCAAGGCGGATGTTGCGCACTAGTATACATTTATGCCTTCTCCACGTGCGTCGTCATCGCGCGCTGGTGCAGGCGGCCGATCGCATCGAGTGCCGACAGCACCGCGCCTTCCTGCCAGGCGCGCAGGCGCGAGGCGTGCTCGCCGGCCAGCACGATGCGGCCGTCGACCTGGCACAGGTCCTCGTAGTGTTTCTCGCGCGCGGTGTCCGTCCACCTCGCGAAGCAGCCATTGACGAACGGCACGCGATGCCACGCGACGGCAATGCCGTTTTCGAATTCGGCCGGATACTGGGGGTGGATGCGCGCGCCGAACTCGACCGCCGCGCGCACGCGCTGCTCGGGCGCCAGCGCGGTCAATTCGTACGAGTTGGTACCCCAGGCATAGGCGCCGAGCAGCACGCCCTTGCCGGGCGAGTTCTGGCCGGTCATCGGGTAGCCGATCATGCCGATCGGCAGGTCGGTGTAGCTGATGCCGCCGTAGATGCGATCGTCCTCCTCCCAGAATCGGCGCTTGAACTGCAGGCCGATCTTGATCGACGTCTCGTACGGCACCGACTGGATCGCGGTCGCCATCGGCTCGCTGACTTTCATCTCGATCTGGCTCAGGATCGACAACGGGATCGTGCACACGCACCAGTCAGCGCGGGCCGTGCGCGGCGGGCCGCCGCGGTGCGCGTCGACGTACGCGACTTCGACGCCGCGCTCGTCCTGGCCGATGCGCACGACCTTGGCGCCGAATTGCACGAGCGGCGCGACGTCGCGATAGATCGCCATCGCGATGCGATCCATGCCGCCGACCGGCTGGAACAGCGCGGTCTGAAGGTCGTAAACATGGGCGGGCCGGAACGCCTGCCACATGCGCGACTGCACGAGTTCGCCGAGCGGAAGCGGTTCGGAGTAGACCGGACGCGGCGCGAGGCCGCCGCCCGGATCGACATCGTAGCCACGGCCCTCGCTGGCAAACTCCGACTTGCGGTAGCGATACTCCTTGTCGAGAAAGCCGAACGTGCGCAAGGCCTCGAGCAGTTTCTCCCGGTCCTCCGCGCTGACTTCGGCGTCGAGTTGTCCGCGATTGACTGCCTTGCCGAGCAGTTCGGCCACATGGCCGTGGAAGTCGGCGTGCAGCTGGCGAAAGCGCTGCGGCTTGCCGCCGAACGCGTTGCGCGAATGCACGTATGCGTTGTAGTTGATCTGCGTGAACGATTCGAGCGGCACCTTGAAGCGCCTGGCGTAGTCGAGCATCGCGCGGTGATGATACGGAATGCGCCAGGGCCCGGGATTGAAGTAATGGCCCTGGTCGAATTCGCAGCGTTGGCGAAAACCGCCGAGTTCCGTGTACTCGTCGCCGCCGCGCAACGTCCAGGCGCGGCCGCCGGCGCGATCGTTGTATTCGAGCACCGTAACCTCGTAGCCGGCGCGCCGAAGCTCGAATGCCGCAACGAGTCCGGCCATCCCGGCGCCGAGAACGAGCACCGATGCGCCTCGTGGCGCTCCGGACAGATCGACCGGTCCGGCGTAAGTCGATTCGGCCGCAAAACCGAGCGCCGACATCGACTGGTACATCGCCGCGGCGCCGGCCGACAGGCCGATCCGGCTCAGCAATTCGCGTCGGCTGATCGGGGTTCCTGATCCGCTCACTGGTGCACGTCCGGTCGGCAAGGTCGCAGCAGTTGCATTTACTCTCAACGGGTCGCGGGAGCAAGGTTATTCGTAGAACGAAGTTGCGCCAGGGTTTGCGTCATCCGCCGGGCGCCGGCCGAGGTTCGCTGCGGGACAACCGCGATTCCCGCTACACTTCTACCGGCAATGCAAGCGAACCACGCAGTCCGTGATCCGCGCCGGCACAAGGAGGAGCAACATGGCGAATGCACTGCTTGTCGTATTCGTGCACGGCTGGAGCGTCACCAGCACCGACACCTACGGTGAGTTGCCGGCGCGCCTGAAGCGTGAAGCCGGCAAAGACGGCGGACCGCCGCTCGACGTGCGCAACATCTACCTCGGCCAATACGTCAGCTTCCGCGACGAAGTCCGCCTCGAGGACATCTCGCGCGCGTTCGATGCCGCCGTCGCCGATATGCTGGCCGATGTCGGCGGCACGCGCCGATTCGTCTGCATCACGCATTCGACCGGCGGTCCGGTCGTGCGCGACTGGCTCGATCGTTTTTACGTGAAAACCGGAAAGTTGGCCGGCTGCCCGCTCAGCCATCTGATCATGCTCGCGCCGGCGAACTTCGGCTCGGCGCTGGCGCAACTGGGCAAGAGCCGCCTCGCTCGCCTGGCAAACTGGTTCGACGGTGTAGAACCCGGGCAGCGCGTGCTGGACTGGCTCGAACTCGGCAGTCCCGAAGCGTTCGATCTGAATTCACGCTGGATCACGGACTACGCGCCTGTCAACCTGGCCGCGTCGGCAAATCCGTTATTCCTGTTCGTGCTGACCGGCGACCGCATCGATCGCAAGCTGTACGATCATCTGAACAGTTATACCGGCGAGCTCGGCTCCGACGGGGTGGTCCGCGCGTCGTCGGCGAATCTCAATGCAACCTACGTGCGCCTCGAGCAGCCACGACCGGAGCGCGGCGATACGCTGCCGCGCGCAAAAGCGAAGTTGCGCAATCTCGAGGTCGCGGCAGTGCAGCGTTCGCCACGCGCGGCGTTCAAGATCATTCCCGGCGCATCGCACTCCGGCGATCGCATGGGGATCATGCGCAGCGTGACCGAAACCGGCGACCTGCATCCGACGGCGGCGGCGATCCTGCGCTGCCTGCAGGTCAGCGACGCTTCCGGCTACACCAGCCTGTGCGATGCGTTCGACACGGAGAACAGCGCGCACCAGGCGCCGGCAAACCGCCTCGAGGTCGAACACGTCCCGGTGATCCCGGACCGCGAATACATCCATGATCCGCATTCGATGCTGATCTTCCGCCTGCTCGACGACCGCGGGGCGCACGTGCAGGAGGTCGACATCCTGCTGACCGCCGGTCCGAACAACAGCCCGAACGAACTGCCGGAGGGTTTTCTCGCCGACCGGCAGGCAAATCATCGCGATCCCGGTACGATCACGTTCTTCCTGAATTATTCCGCGCTGGCCGGCTCTCCGGCCATACCGGGACCGGCCGATTCGATCGTGCGCCCCGAGTTGATTGCGCGCGGCAACTACGGCCTGACGATTCGCCCGCGCGTGACCGACGGCATCGTGTTGTACGTCGACGGCGCGATCAGCGCGACGACGCACGACATTCTCGACTACGTCGAGCCGAACCAGACGACCTTGGTCGACATCGTGCTGACGCGCGTGGTGAGATCCGGTGTGTTTACCTTCACCAAGCAGCTCGCGCCGCGCTCGTTCAAGAACGATGCGTTTGGCAATTCGATTTAGAAGCCCGTCGGGCGAGTTGTAAGATCACAGCCACGCTTGCCCCCATCCGCCTTCGGCACCTTCCCCCGCTTCGCAGGGGAAGGGAAAAGCAAGAGGCATCAGTCTGGAATCCTTCCCCCGCTTCGCAGGGGAAGGAAAAGCAAGAGGCATCAGTCTGGAATCCTTCCCCCGCCTGCGGGGGAAGGTGGCGGCAGCCGGAAGGGGGCGCCCCTGGTAAGGCATGAATGCAATTGCGTCGAATTTAACAGGTCACTGAATCACCATGGAAACCATCGGCCAATCCGCTCTGTTCTCCTACCTCGGCACATCGCCGCACGCGATATCGGTGCGCAACACGCAGGTGCGCAAGGATCGCGGGCATCCGGTCCGCTCGTATCTGGAATTGGCGACGAAGATCGCCGAGCTGCAGTTTCGCAACCGCAACCACGTGCTGATGTTTCGCGGGCAGGGCCGCGACCACCGCAACGAGCAGAAGAACACGTCGCTGAAGGCCAGCCTGTTTCGCGGCGTGGCGAAGAACCGCAACCCGGACGAAGCAACGCTGGCGCGCCGCTACGACACGCTGCAGCGCGCCGAGGACCTGCTCGTCGAGAACTACACATTCCTCGGCCGCGAACGGGTCCTGCGCTACCGGATCATCCGCTGGGCGATATTGCAGCACTACGAAGTCTGCGCAACGCCGCTGATCGATGTCACGCATTCGTTGCGCATCGCCGCGTCGTTTGCCTCGGCCGGCGACCGCGACGAGGCGTTCGTGTTCGTCATCGGCGTGCCGAACGTCAGCGGCGCGATCACCGAGAGCGCCGAAGCCGGAATCCAGATCGTGCGCCTGTCGAGCGTCTGCCCGCCGGCGGCGGTGCGCCCGCACGTGCAGGAAGGTTATCTGCTCGGCGAGTATCCGGAAATGACGGCATTCGCGCAGAAGCAGTTGTATCCGCACTACGAAGTCGACTTCGGCCGCCGCCTCGTGGCGAAGTTCCGCTTCAATCCGCGCCGCTTCTGGAAGAAGGGCGCGTTCCCGAAAGTCGACGACAAGGCGCTGTATCCGACTTCGAGGTCGGATCCGTTTGCGCGGGTGGCGAGGGACATTATGCGCAACCTGGTGCCCGCGCACGGACCCGATTGATCGCGGCGAGCGGGCTTTTGTCTTGAACCCCTCTCCCATCGGGAGAGGGGCAGGGGTGAGGGTCGGCCTCGCGCCGACGTTGATGAATGTCCCGACCCTCATCTGACCGCCATGGAGGGCGGCCTCTCTCGGCCATCCATGGCCTTCGAGGCACTTGGGCTCCTGCCCGGCGGAATGCCGAAAATGCAGGAGCAATTTTCGGCCGGCGCTTCGCGCCACCTTCTCCCGAGGGGAGAAGGGAACAGGGGAGATCAGCCCGTCGTCGGCGAGATCAACGCGCGCGCTTTCGCGCCTTCGCCGGCGCCTTGAGCGCTTTCCTCGAAGCGGGCGCCGGCGCGCCCGGCGGCTGCTGCGGCTCGACGTCGCCATGCAGGGAATACAGCGATTCGAGCAGGCTGTCGTCCGCGCTCGAACATACGGCGAGCACGACGGCCTCCTTGCAGCCCTTCGCGGCGATGTAGGCGTGGCCCATCGTGCTGTCGATGTAGATCGACTGGCCGACGCCCAATTCGACCGGATCGTAAAACTCGGTATGCGCGATGATCGAACCTTCGACGATGTAGAGGTATTCCTCGCCGGAGTGGCGCACGAGTTCGCCGAATTCCTCGAGGCTCTTGGCGCGGATTCGCGTGTACACCGGGATCATGCGCTTGCGGCGCAATTCGGCGCACAGGTAGTAGTAGTCGTAGTTTTTCGTGTTGACGCGCACCGCGTCGTCGCGCGTGCCGATGCTGCGGCGCGCGGTAACCGGCGCTTCGGCTTCAATCTCCGGATCGGCGAACAGTTCGGACATGCGGATGTTCAGGCGCTGGCTCAGTTGCAGCAGCTTGTCGTAGGACAACGTCAACCGGTCGTGTTCGACCTTCGACAAAGTCGACACCGGAATGGCGATGCGCTCGCTCATCTCCTTCAGCGTCCAGCCGTTGCGCGCTCGCAGGCCGCGCAGCAGGCTGCCGAGGGTGGGGTGGCGGGTTTTCATGTCCATCGTTCCTCATTCCATCTGCCGGCGCACGGCATTCCGCGGCGCTTCCGGGCGGCGTTGCCGGCCGGCGGTTTTCCGATCAGGCCAACGCGTCGCGTGCCACTGCAGCATACAAGGGCCGCCTGCCGGCGCAAATACCGACTTTAGCGATTCGCATTGCGCCGATGGCGTTCTGACGCCGTTTCCTGCCTGCCTCGATCGGTGCCGGCAGGACACAGCATGCTGCCATTGCAGCACGAAAACTGTGTTGGCCTCAACAGAAAATACCGTTGACAATTCTCTAATCAGGATCATACTCGCCCAATCACGACAATGGGTAGTCGGGGAGAGAATGTCGCGCAATCACGATTTCCAGACCGGGCGGCGCCGCGTCCTCGGCGCGCTCGGCGCGAGCGCGGCCGCGCTCGCGCTGGCGCCGCTGCGGCTGCGCGCGGCGTCGAAGCCGGCGGCTGCGGAACTGAAGAAAAAATACTCGTCGAAGGTCATCGACCTGGTCCAGCGCTCGCTGGTCATCGACATGCTGGCGCCGCTGAAGATCGACTTCAATCCGGAGGCGTTTTCGTTGCCGCTGACCGCGGCCGATGCCGAGATGTTCCGCACCTGCGGCATCACCGGCTTCCACAATTCGATCGGCGTCGGCGGCGCGACGGCGTACGACGACGCGCTGCAGTTCATCGCCGCGTGGAGCGGCTTCGCCGGGCGCAACGCCGACGTGTTCTCTCTGGTCGGCCGCGTCGAAGACCTCGATCACGCCAAGGCCCAGCGCAAGGTCGCCGTGATCATGGGCCTGCAGAATGCCGATGAGTTCCGCCAGCCCGGCGACGTCAAGGACTTCTACGACCTCGGCCTGCGCTGCGCGCAGCTGACCTACAACTCGCAGAACCTGATCGGCAGCGGTTCGACCGAGCGCGAGGACGGCGGCGTGACCGACTACGGCGTGAAGATCATCGAGGCGATGAACGACGTCGGCATGCTGATCGATGTCTCGCACAGCGGCGACCGCACGACGCTCGACGCGATCGAGCTGTCGCCCAGGCCGATCGCGATCACGCATTCGAACTGCCGCGCGCTGAACAACCATCCGCGCCTTAAGACCGACGAAGCGATCAGGAAGCTCGCGGCCAAGGGCGGCGTCATGGGCATCACCGGCGTGCGCATGTTCGTCAAGGACGCCGAACCCACGACGATCGAACACATCGTCGACCACATCGATCACGTCGTGAAGCTGGTCGGCATCGAGCACGTCGGCATCGGGTCGGATTCGGACCTGATGGGTTACGACCACATGCCGAAGGACCAGTACGAAAAGCTCAAGGCCGGCTACAAGAGCAGCTACGCCTTCCGCGACAAGATCGACACGGACGGTTTCGATCATCCGCAAAAGGTATACGACCTGACCGCCACGCTGCTCAAGCGCGGCTACAGCGAAGCAAACATCCAGGCCGTGCTCGGCGGCAATTTTCGCCGACTGCTGGCCTCCACCTGGCTCGAACCCAAACGCACACCGCCACCCGAAGCGAAAAAACCCGAGGAGAAAAAATCATGACCAAGATCTGCAACCGCACGCGTCTGGGGAGCGCCATCCTGCTTGCGCTTATCGCCGGCGCACAAGCGCAGGCACAAGACGCGAACAAGCCCGATACGGCCGACTCGGCCACGCTCGGCACGATCATGGTCACTGCAGAGAAGCGCAGCGAAGACATCCAGCAGGTGCCGATGTCGATCGGCGTCATTGATGCGACGACGCTGGAAAACCTGCACGCGACGTCGCTGTCCGATTACGCCGGCTACATCCCGGGCTTCACCGTGATCGACAACGGCTCGCCGGGTCAGGCGCAGCTCGGCGTGCGCGGCATCTCGCCGCTCAGTGCCGGCTCGACCGTGGCGACCTACATCGACGAAACGCCGCTCGGCACGAGCAGCAACTACGGCGCCGGCTCGAACTCGGTGCTCGACATCCTGCCGTACGACCTGCAGAGCGTCGAACTGCTGCGCGGTCCGCAGGGCACGCTGTACGGCGCCGTCGCGCTCGGCGGCGTCCTGCGCTACGTTACGAAGGCGCCGGACCTCGACCAGTGGTCTTTCCGCGTCGGTGCCGACGGCTTCACGACGGAAAGCGCCAGCGACGCCGGCTGGACCGGTCGCGCGTCCGTCAATGCGCCGATCGTCCCGGGCCAGCTCGCACTCAGCGCCAGCGTCGCGCGCCAGGACAATCCGGGCTACATCGACAACGTGCGCACCGGAGAGAAGGACCAGAATTCGAACACGCAGCAGGCCGCGCACGTGCAGATGCTGTGGAAGCCCACCGACGACCTGTCGGTGCGCCTGCAGGCGATCGAATCGAAGAATGATTCCGACAGCAACTCGGTCGTCGCGCTCGATCCGGTCTCGCTGAAGCCAACCTTCGGCGATTTCAAGGACGACAACTACGTCGCCCAGCCGTACTTCAAGAAGGTCGACTACCTCAACGCGACGGTCAACTGGAACCTCGGCTTCGCCGACTTCGTCTCGGCGACGAGCTACTCCGAACAGGAGCAGCACTCGGCGCTCGACGCTAGCCTCGTGTACGGCGTGGTGTTTCCGCTGTTTGGCCTGCCCGACCCGGGCGTCTCGGTCGTCACCTACGACCTGAAGCTCTACAAGACGACGCAGGAGTTCCGCCTGCAGTCGAAGCAGGACGGCCCGGTCGAGTGGCTGATCGGCGGCTTCTGGACCAACGAGAACAGCAAGCAGAACCAGGCGGCGAGCGCGCAGTTCCTCGACTACTCGTCGATCCCGGGCCTCGACCCGCTCGCCGTGATCGCGCTGCCGTCGACCTACAAGGAATACGCAGCGTTCGGCGACCTCACCTGGAAGATCAACTCGACGTTCGACGTGAGCGGCGGCCTGCGTTACGCGCACAACAAGCAGACCTTCGAGCAGATCAGCAGCGGGGCGTTGGTCGGCGGCGGCGGTGATGTCTCGGGCAACTCGTCCGAAGACGTGCTGACCTGGTCGTTCACGCCGCGCATGCACCTGACCGACGATCAGATGGTCTACGCGCGCGTCGCGACCGGTTACCAGCCCGGTGGCCCGAACGTTTCGACCCCGGGAGTTCCGCAGTCCGTCAACGCGTCGCGACTGACCAATTACGAACTCGGCTGGAAGGCGATGTTCGACAACAACCGCTGGATGCTCGACGTCGCCCTGTATGACATCGAGTGGGAGGACATCCAGGTCTCGGCGGCCGCGAACGGCCTGGCGTATCTCGCCAACGGCGGCACTGCGCAAAGCAACGGCATCGAGTTCTCGACGCTGTATTCGCCGATCGCAGGACTGCGCCTCGGCCTCAACGCCGCCTACACCAACGCCCGCCTGACCGAGGACATTCCGAGTCTGGGCGGCGTCAGCGGCGACCGCCTGCCGTCGATCCCGAAGTGGTCCGCTTCGGCGACGGCGGACTACACGTGGGGAGTGTTCAGCGGCTGGAGCGCGCGCGTCGGCGGCGGCTACCGCTACGTCGGCAGCACGTTCAGCGGTCTCGAGAACACGGACGGCTCTTACCCGCAGGACAGCTACGGCGTGCTCGATTTGAACGCGGATGTGTCGAACGACCACTGGACCTTCCGCGTATTCGCCAAGAACCTGACGGACGAGCGCGTGTACACGAACCTGACGTCGTTGCCGAACGCGCTGACTCGCGTGGTCAACAAGGTCACCGGCGTGCCGCTCGCACCGCGCACGGTCGGCATCGGCTTCGACTACAAGTTTTGATGGCTGACCGCGTGATGAAATCCGAGCTGCAACAGCCTGCACTCGCTCCGGCGCAACCCGCCGACGTCCGCCTCGACGATGTTCGCGGCGGACGCGGGAATGCCGGAGTACAACCGGCATGACGTCGACAACCGCCCTGCGCGAATCGCCGGTCGAGACGCTGCCGCAACCGTACCTGCTGTTCCTCGGCGACACGACCGAGCCCAGTTACGCCAAGACCGCGTTCGGTCTGCGCGACTGGGCCGGCGACCGCGTCGTCGGCGAATGGTCGTGCGCGGGCGCGACCGTCACGACCGGACTGCCGCGGCTGTCGCCGAAGGAGGCGCGCGCACGCGGTGCGCGCGGCCTCGTCATCGGCGTGGCCAATTCCGGCGGCATCATCTACGACAACTGGATCGCCTCGCTGATCGAAGCGCTCGAAGCCGGGCTCGACATCGTCAGCGGCATGCACATGCGCCTGGCCGACGTGCCGCAGCTCAAGGCCGCGGCGACGCGCCTCGGCCGGCGCCTGATCGACATCCGCACGCCGCCGAAGAACATTCCGATCGGCTCCGGGCACAAGCGCGGCGGCAAGCGCCTGCTCACGGTCGGCACGGATTGCGCGCTCGGAAAAAAATACACGGCGCTCGCGCTCGCGCGCGCTTTCGTGCAGCGCGGCGTGGCTGCCGATTTCCGCGCCACCGGACAAACCGGCATCCTGATCGCCGGCAGCGGCGTGCCGATGGACGCCGTGGTTGCCGACTTCGAAGCCGGCGCGGCGGAAATCCTCAGTCCGGACGCCGCTGCGGGTCACTGGGACGTGATCGAAGGCCAGGGTTCGCTGTTCCACCCTGCCTACGCCGCGGTATCGCTCGGCCTGCTGCACGGCAGCCAGCCGGACGTGTTCGTGGTCTGCCACGAACCGGGCCGCGAGTTCGTCCTGGGTCATGAGGAATTCGCGCTGCCGAGCATCGAGGAAACGATCGACATGACCGTGCGGTTGGGTAAGCGCACCAATCCGGCGATCCGCTGCGGCGGCGTGAGCTTCAATACCGGCCGCCTCGACGAGGCCGCGGCGCTCGCGTTGCTGGCGAGCGAAAGCAAGCGCCTCGGATTGCCGGTCGCCGACCCGATGCGCGGCGGCGCGGAGTTCGAACGGTTGGTCGATGCGTGTTTGGCATAAGTAGAGGCGACATTGCTGCGCGTTTCGCCTCTCCCGCTGGCGGGAGAGGCCGGCGCGCGCGGCGCGCCGGGTGAGGGTGGCGGTCGGAGGAGCGACGCCGTCTTCGGATGCGCCACCCTCATCTGACCGCCATGGATGGTGGGAATGCCGAAAATGCAGGAGCAATTTTCGGCCGCTTCGGCATCTTCTCCCGCCAGCGGGAGAAGGGAAATGAAACTACCGGCGCTTTTGCGTAGCGCTGGCAAACAAACAACATCACGAGAGCCGCGCGCATCGACCGTTCGTTGCGCAGCGGCTCCAACGAAGGAGAGAAACATGGTTCCGATGAAATGGCTGTCCGCCGCGCTGCTCGCACTCGGATCGCTGGCCGCGATCGCAGAGACCGCCCCGCCGGCCTCGACCGCGCCGCTCACTCCGGCCGCGGCGCCGGCCGAAAACAACACGGTGGCGGCGAAACCCGCCGAGGGGCCGACCGCGCATGCGCTGACCGCCGATGACGTCAACGCCTGGCTCGACGGCTACATGCCGTACGCGCTGGCGACCGGCGATCTCGCCGGTGCCGTCGTCGCCGTCGTCAAGGACGGCCAGATCCTGACCGAACGCGGTTTCGGCTATGCGAACGTCGAGAAGAAGACGCCGGTCGATCCGAAGCTGACCCTGTTCCGTCCCGGCTCGGTGTCGAAGCTCATCACCTGGACCGCGGTCATGCAGCAGGTCGAGCAGGGCAAGATCGACCTGGATGCCGACGTCAACAAGTATCTTCCCGCCGACTTCCAGATCCCGCCGCGCGACGGCAAGCCGATCACGATGCGCAACATCATGCAGCACGCGGCCGGCTTCGAAGAGCAGGTCAAGAACATCATCACCGAAGACCCGACGCAGCCGGGCTACATCGAATTGCTCAAGCGCTGGACGCCGACGCGCGTGTTCGATCCCGGCACGACGCCTGCTTACTCGAACTACGCGACATCGGTCGCCGGCTACATCGTCGAGCGCGTGTCGGGCGAGTCGTTCTACGACTACGTCGAGAAGCACATTTTCGCGCCGCTCGACATGAAGCATTCGTCGATGCGCCAGCCGCTGCCGAAGGAACTCGAGCAGTACATGGCAACCGGTTACATCACGGGCTCCGGCGAGGCTAAGAAATTCGAGATCGTCGGTCCGGCGCCGGCCGGCTCGCTGTCGTCGCCCGGCGAGGACATGGCGCATTTCATGATCGCGCACCTGCAGAACGGCGAGTACAACGGCAACCGCATCCTCAAGGAGGAAACGGCCAAGCAGATGCATGACAGTCCGCTGACCTTGCTGCCGCCGCTGGACCGCATGGAACTCGGCTTCTTCGAGACCAACATCAACGGCCGCGAAGTCATCGCCCACCTCGGTGACTCGCAGAACTTCCACACCTCGCTGCACCTGTTCCTGAAGGAGAACGTCGGCTTCTACGTGTCGTTCAACGCGGCCGGCAAGGAAGGCGCGGCCCATCACCTGCGTCTGGCATTGTTCGCCGACTTCGCCGATCGCTACTTCCCGGGACCGCCGCTCACCAGCGCGCGCGTCGACGAGGCGACCGCGAAGCAGCACGCGCAGATGCTGGTCGGCAGCTGGTACGCGTCGCGCGGTTCGTTCACGACATTCCTGTCGGCGATCGGCCTGATCGGCCAGACCAAGATCAGCCTCGGCGCGAAGGGCGAACTGGTCCTGGCCGATGCGAAGAGTCTGAACGGCAAGCCGATCAAGTGGGTCGAGATCGCACCGTTCGTCTGGCATGACGTGGATGGCCACGATGCGCTGGCAGCGAAGGTCGTCGACGGACGCGTCGAGCGCTTCAGCTACGGTCTGGGTGCGCCGTTCGAGGTCTTCCTGCCGGTCAGCGCAGCGCGCAACAGCGCCTGGCTCGTGCCGGCATTGTGCGCAAGCCTCGCGGCGTTGCTGCTGACGATTGTGTTCTGGCCGGTCAACGCGATCGTGCGCCGCCGCTTCCGCGCACGCCTGGATCTTCCGGCGCCCGCGCTGCGCGCGTATCGCGCCGGCAAGCTCGGCGCGCTGCTGGCGCTGGCTGCATTCCTGGCCTGGACGCTCTCGGTCATCTCGATGTTCGGTGACTTGAACAAGACCACATCGGCGTTCGATCCAATCATTCGCTTCTGCCAGGTCTTCGGCTTCATTGGTTTCATCGGCGGCTTCCTGCTGGCGCTCTGGAACCTGAAGGCCGTCTGGTCCGGCCAGCGCCGCTGGCCGGCGAAGTTGTGGAGCGTCGTGCTCGTGCTGTCGACGTTCGTCGTGCTCTGGGTCGCGTACCAGTTCCATCTCATCAGTTGGGGAGTGAACTACTGATGGCGAAGCTGACGCTCAACGTTGCCGTCGAAAAGCTGCGCCTCGCCGAGCCGTTCCGCATTTCCGGCTATGTGTTCGAGGAGCAGGATGCCGTCGTCGTCACGCTCGACGACGGCGAACATCGCGGCCGCGGCGAGGCGTCCGGCGTCTACTATCTCGGCGACAACGCGCCGCAGATGCTCGAGGCGATCGAAGGCGCGCGCAGCGCGATCGAAGCCGGCGTCGACCGCGCCGGACTGCAGCAGCTGCTGCCGCCGGGCGGCGCGCGCAACGCGATCGACTGTGCGTTCTGGGACCTCGAAGCGCATCGCACCGGCAAGGAGGTCTGGCAACTCGCCGGATTGCCGCCGCCGAAGCCGCTGATCACGACGTTCACGCTCGGCGCCGACGATCCTTCGGTCATGGCGGCCGGGGCGACCCGGTATGCGCATGCGCGCGCCTTGAAAATGAAACTGACCGGCGAACTCGAGCGCGACATCGCGCGCGTGCGCGCCGTGCGCCGCGCACGTCCGCACACCTGGCTCGGCGTCGATGCGAACCAGGGCTACGACATTCTCGACCTCGACCAGCTGCTCAGCGTGCTCGTCGAAGCCGATGTTTCGCTGCTCGAGCAGCCGCTCAAGCGTGGCCGCGAAGCCGATCTCGACGGTTTCACTTCACCGATTCCGATCGCCGCCGACGAAAGCGCGCTGAGCTTCGGCGACGTCGCCGGCCTCGTCGGCCGGTTCAACGTCATCAACATCAAGCTCGACAAGTGCGGCGGCCTGACCGAAGGCCTGGCGATGGCCCATGAGGCCAAGCGCCTCGGCCTCGGCGTCATGGTCGGCAACATGGTCGGTTCTTCGCTGGCGATGGCGCCGGCATTCGTGCTCGGCCAGCTCTGCGACATCGTCGATCTGGACGGTCCGATCTTTCTCGCCCATGATCGGACGCCCGCGATCAGCTATGACGAAGGACTGGCATGGTGCAGCGACAAGGTCTGGGGATCGATCCACGCCGCAACGCCGTGAACGCCATCATGAACGATGGCCGCAACTGGTTCGGCCAGCCGCGCGGGCTGACCATCCTGTTCCTGACCGAAATGTGGGAGCAGTTCTCCTACTACGGCATGCGCGCGCTGCTGGTCTATTACATGACCAAGCAGCTCATGATCGGCCAGCAGATGTCCTCGCTGATCTACGGCACCTACACGTCGATGGCGTTCTTCACGCCGATCATCGGCGGCATCATTTCCGACCGCTGGCTCGGCAAGCGCCGCGCCGTGATCATCGGCGGCAGCACGATGGCGCTCGGCCATTTCATGATGACGTTCGAGCCGCTGTTCTATCCGGCGCTGGCGACGATCGCGCTCGGCAACGGCCTGTTCCTGCCGAGCCTGCCGAGCCAGATCAACGATCTGTACAAGCCCGACGATCCGCGCCGCGGCTGGGCCTACAACGTCTACTACGTCGGCATCAACGTCGGCGGCTTTCTCGCGCCGCTGGTGTGCGGATTCCTCGGTGAAACCTACGGCTGGCACTGGGGCTTCGGCGCCGCCGGCATCGGCATGCTGCTCGGCCTCGTCGTCTACGTGGCCGGAGGCAAGTATCTGCCGGAGCAGCGCCGCGTGCCGCGCGCCGCGGTCAAGGCGCAAGCCGTGCGCAACGGCAAGGCGACGGTCATGCTGCTGCTCGGTGTCGGACTTGCCGTGACGATCTTCCGCGGCGCCTACGAGCAGGTCGGCAACACCGTCGCGCTGTTCGCCGACGCCGGCATCGACCGTGCAACCGCGCTGATGACGATTCCGATGACCTGGTTCCAGGCATTGAATCCGATGTTCGTGATCCTGATGACGCCGGCGTTGCTGGCGTGGTGGAGCCGTCGCGCCAAGGCCGGCCGCGATGCATCGTCGATGCAGAAGATGGCGACCGGCGCGCTGATCGTTGCCGCGTCGTACCTGCTTCTTGCCGTGGCCGCCTGGGTGGCTGGCAGCGGACAAGCCAGCTGGCTGTGGCTGCTGGCGTACTTCGTCGTCTACACATTGGGCGAGTTGTTCATCCTGCCGACCGGCCTGGGCCTGTTTGCGCGGCTTGCGCCGCCATCGATGGGCGCCACGACGGTCGCTGCGTGGTTCCTCGCGATTTTCACCGGCAGCATGACCGCGGGAATCGTCGGCACGCTGTGGAGCCGCATGTCGCATCCGGTCTACTTCGTGCTGCTGGCGGTGATCGCTTCGCTGGCAGCAGCGTTGCTGCTTGCGCTCGATCGCGAGACGCGGCGCATCGAAGGCGAGCGGGCGCAAGAAATCGCCGCTGCGGGCCTCGTCGTCGGCGGCGAAGCGGCGGCGTGATGCATTACCTCGATCAGCTTGCGGCGCAATCATCCTTCCCCTCTCCCCATCGCATGATGGGGAGAGGGCAGGGTGAGGGGCCAGCCTGTCAGGTTGGCACGACAGTTACTAGTGGAGATGCACGGAGAGCCCGCGCAGTACAGCTCGATCACGTCTGGAGCACTCACCCCTCACCCCGGCCCTCTCCCCGTCGGCGAGGAGAGGGGAAAGAGCGCGCGATGAGTCTGCGATCTCGTTTCACGCGTGGCTGGTGCGGCGCGCGATGACCGCGATCACGACAACGTCAACCTGGTTCCAGCGCTTCCTGCTGCCAGGCTTCGCATTCAAGGCTGTCGTGATCGGCGGCGGCTACGCGACCGGTCGCGAGCTGGCCGAGTTCTTTCTGCCGAGCGGACCGTGGGGCGGCATTGCCGCGATGCTGCTGGCGATGGTGATCTGGAGCGTCGTGTGCGTGACGACATTCCTGTTCGCGCGCGCGGTCGGTGCGCGCGACTACCTGAGTTTCTTCCATGCGCTGCTCGGCCGCGGCTGGATCGTGTTCGAGATCGCCTACGTGTTGTTCGTCGTGCTGATCCTCGCCGTGTTCGGCGCGGCCGCCGGCGCGATTGGCGCGGCGATGTTCGGCCTGCCGGTCATCGCCGGCACGCTCGCGCTGATGGTCGCGATCGCCGGATTCGTGATGTTCGGCAACGAGTCGGTCGAGCGCCTGTTCAAGTACGTGTCGTTCCTTCTCTATGGCGTCTACGTGCTGTTCATGCTGCTTGCGTTCACGCATTTCGGCGATCGCATTCTTGCCGGCTTCGCGCTCGACGTGCCGGCGACGGACTGGGCGATCGGCGGCGTGACCTACGCCAGCTACAACATCATCGGCGCGATCGTGATCCTGCCGGTCGTGCGCCACCTGACCTGCGATCGCGATGCAGTCGTCGCCGGCCTGATCGCCGGCCCGCTGGCCATGCTGCCGGCGCTGCTGTTCTTCACCTGCATGGTCGCGTTCTA
>DATIEJ010000516.1:0-3247 GCA_035455825.1 Rhodanobacteraceae bacterium
AAATCGACTACGGGCGCGAACTCTGCGACGGTGATCGCGACATCGAAACCTGGCTCAAGGACGTCGTCGGCGAAACCGCGGCGAAGGTGCAATGGAGCGGTGGCGCGTGTGAACTGACGAACGATCTGAATCCGCTCGATGCCGGCTCGGACTGGTGCGGTTGCGCGACGATCGTTCCGAAGGGGCACGCGAAGGAACCCGCGGCAATCGAGATCTATTTCGAGAAGCCGGTGAACGGCAAGCCCGGCAAGGCCTATGCGTTCCGCGCGGTGAACTACGACGTAGATGGGCTGGATTACAAGCGCGACTTCCTCGATTTCGAATATGGCTATCGGCAGAAGTACGAGAAGGATTTCGTAAGGCCGGAGGTCGAAGACTGTGACTGATCCCGGGCTGAAGGTTCTGGTCGACGTCACGAGTGGACATGACATGGACCCTTCGGGCGAATCGCTCTTGAACCCCTCTCCCATCGGGAGAGGGGCAGGGGTGAGGGTCGGGTCTCGTCATGCGTTTATCCGTGTTCGCACCCTCATCCGGCGCTTCGCGCCACCTTCTCCCGAGGGGAGAAGGGAAGGGCGCGTCAGCATATACCGCATGAGCCAGGCACCGGCCGCTGCGGCAACCAAGAGCACGCCATGACCTACATCGCCAAACCCAAACTGCACCATCCGACTCTCGGCTGCAACGCGATCGGCTTCACGCGCCGCGACTACGAAGGCAAGATTTCGACATTGTGCGCGGGCTGCGGCCATGATTCGATTTCGGCGGCGATCATACAGGCATGCTGGGAGCTCGACATCGAGCCGCATCGCGTGGCCAAGCTTTCGGGAATCGGCTGCAGTTCGAAGACGCCGGACTATTTTCTCGGCCAGTCGCACGGTTTCAACACGGTGCACGGCCGCATGCCGTCGGTCCTGACCGGCGCGAACCTGGCCAATCGCGACCTCCTGTACCTCGGCGTTTCCGGCGACGGCGATTCGGCCTCGATCGGCATCGGCCAGTTCGTGCACGCGATCCGGCGCGGCGTGAACATGGTCTACATCGTCGAGAACAATGGCGTGTACGGCCTCACGAAAGGCCAGTTCTCGGCGACCGCCGACCAGGGCTCCAAGTCCAAGCGCGGCGTCGTCAACACCGACAGCCCGCTCGACCTGATCAGCATGGCGATGCAGCTCGGAGCGAGCTACGTGGCGCGCAGTTTTTCCGGCGACAAGGCACAGCTCGTGCCGCTGATCAAGGGCGCGATCGCCCACAAGGGCGCGGCCTTCATCGACGTCATCAGCCCGTGCGTGGCGTTCAACAACCATCCCGGCAGCACGAAGAGCTATGAATACGTGCGCGAGCACAACGAGGCGGTGAACCGCCTCGACTTCATCGACGTGCGCGCGGAAATCACGGTCGACTACGCCGAAGGCGAACTGATCGACGTGACGCAGCACGACGGCAGCATCGTGCGCCTGCGCAAGCTCAGTGCCAAATTCAACGCGCACGACCGCGTCGCCGCCATGAACTACGTGCACGAGCGCCAGGCCAAGGGCGAAGTCGTGACCGGGCTGCTGTACGTCGACCCGGACTCGCACGACCTGCACGAGCATTTCAATACGACCGGCACGCCGCTGAACCGCCTCGGCGCGGAATCCTTGAGCCCCGGCGTGAAGACGCTGGAGAAGATCAACGCGTCGCTGCGTTGAGCATGCAGCAACGTTGAAGACATTGCCGTCGTCAGAGTCCCAGTCCGTTCGCGCTGAGCGCAGCTCGCGCAGCGAGCGGAGTCGAAACGGCTTGCCCTTCGACTCCAGCCCCTCCGTCAGTGAAGCACGTGGCCGACGCTCGGGACGTGCGGCTCAATGGAAGGAATTTGTCTGAAAACCAGCAAAGTCTACGACCGCGACTACTTCGACAAGTGGTACCGCAGCGCGCGGCACGCGGTGAATACGCGCGACGAACTGCAGCGCAAAGTCGCGCTCGCGGTGGCCGCAACTGAATACTATCTGGGGCGCCGTATAAGAAACGTCCTCGATGTCGGTTGCGGCGAAGGCGTATGGCGCAAGCCGTTGCAGTCCGTGCGTCCTGGCGTGGATTATCTCGGCCTTGACAGCAGCGAGTATGCCGTCGCGCGCTATGGCCGCGCGCGCAATCTGCGGTTGGCGACGTTCGGCCAGCTCGGCGAGTTGCGCTTCGATACGGCGTTCGATCTGATCGTCTGCTCCGATGTGTTGCACTACGTGCCGACGCCGGAGCTCAAGCGCGGGTTGCGCGGCATCGCCGAGATGCTGGACGGCGTGGCATTCCTCGAACTGTTCACGGCACAGGATGCGCCGGCCGGCGACAAGCACGGGTTCATGCCGCGTACGCCGAATTGGTATCGATCGGCGTTCGCGCAGGCCGGACTGATCGCCTGCGGGACGCATTGCTACGTCGGGCCGCGCTTGAAGGGTTGCGTCGCCGCACTCGAGAGCATCGATCGGCGCTGAGCCGCCCGGACCCGGTGGCCGGCGCTGGCCGGTCGCAATTCAGCGCACGTCATTCGAACGCGGCGGATTGAATCGGTGCGGACCGGCCTTACCTCGATCGCAACGCGCATGGTGCGGGGCGTGTTGCCGGCTAATCCTCTCAAACGGAGTTCAACCATGAGCAAACCACTTGCAGGACGCGTCGCTCTCGTCACGGGCGCGTCATCGGGAATAGGCGACGCCACCGCGCGTGCCCTGGTCCAGGCTGGGGCAAAAGTCGCGATCGCTGCGCGGCGGCGCGAACGCCTCGACGTGCTCGCGCGCGAATTGAACGCCGCCGGCAACGAAGTGCTGGTGCTGGCCGCGGACCTCGCGCGCGAGGACGAGAACCGCCGCATCGTTGCCGTCACCGAAAAGCATTTCGGGCGACTCGACATCCTCGTCAACAACGCCGGCGTCATGCTGTTGTCTCCGGTCGATGGCGCGAACTCCGACGACTGGCGCCAGATGCTCGAACTCAACACGCTCGCACCGATGGTTTCGTCGCAGGCGGCGTTGCCGGGCATGCGCTCGCGTGGTGGCGGCCACATCGTCAATATTTCCTCGACGGCCGGGCGTATCGCCAATCCGGCGGCATCCGGCTACTCGGCAAGCAAGTTCGGTATCGTGGCATTTTCGGAGTCGTTGCGACGCGAGGTCTACAAGGACAACATCCGCGTCTCGGTGATCGAGCCCGGTGTCGTGGCAACCGAGTTGCGCGACCACATTCCGGATGCCGGCACGAAGCAGGCGCT
>DATIEJ010000517.1:0-2033 GCA_035455825.1 Rhodanobacteraceae bacterium
ACCGGTATTGCAGAACGCAACGCGATCCGTGCCGGTCATCTCGCGGATCAGCGCGGTCACTTCGGCCGTCAGCGGATGCTGCGGTCCGATCTCGAAGCCCGCTTCGATCTGGTCGGCCAGCGCGCGCTTGACGAACTCCGGCTGATAACCGAGGAAGTTCGCGCCGAACGCGTTGAGCAGGTCGATATAGCGATTGCCGTCGAGGTCCCACAAATGTGCGCCGCTCGAACGCTCGACGACGAGCGGATAAACCAGTTCCTTCCACGACGGATTGAAGCCGGTCACGACGCGCGGATCGGCCATCGGCGCGCGATTGCGCTCGCTGAAGGCTTTCGATCGGGCCGTGCGCGCGCAGTAGCGCGCGGTGAAATCCCGTAGCCAGGCTGTCTGGTTCGAGCCGAGTTCGGCGGCGGCCTTCAACGTGATTCTGGCCGCGGCACCGAAAGGCTGATCGCCCGTCGCGCGCTCACCGTCCGCTTGCGGACTTGCGCGCGATACCGCCGGCTGCATGGGTGCACGCGCGCCCATCGCGTCGCTTGCGCAGCTGCAACCGGGCGAGCCGGCAATGACCAGCGGAACAGTTTGCGGCTCGAGCAGCGATGAAAGTCTTGCGATGGTGTCGACATCTTCCATGAGGCGCCGGAACTTCAACTTCAAACCATAGCGCCGTTCGATCTCGAGAGCGGCCTGCGTCAGCGCGAGCGAATCCAGTCCCAGGTCCAGGAAGCGTGTCGCATCGTGCTCGCTGGACAACGTCTCGCCGGACAGCGAAGCGAACAGTTCGCGCAGCTCGATGCGCAAGCTGTGCGGCGCCGCGTCGGTAGCCGCGATCGTTTCCGGTATGGCCTCGATCGCGCCTGGGCTGGAGGCCACCGCCGCGGCCGCCGAAGGGGCGTCTGCGTCGATCCAGTAGCGCTGGCCGCGGAACGGATACCCCGGCAACGGCACGCGCCGGCGTTGCTTTTCGTCGCAGTACGACTTCCATTCGATCGGTGCGCCGAGACACCACAGTTGCGCGGTTGCCGCGGCAAGATGCTCGGCGGCCGACCCGGGCTCACGGCTCGGACCGAGTGTCGCGACGACACGGTCGCGCAATGCCGGATTGGAACGAAGCACCGCCGCGAGCGCCTGGCCAGGACCGACCTCGAGTGCAATACAGTCGGTTGCGGCCAGCGCTGCCGCCGCTGCATCGCCGAAACGCACCGGCGCGCGAATCTGCCGGCACCAGTAGTCCGCGGACGTCGCGTCGGCGCTCGTCATCAACTGGCCGGTCACGCAGGAATAGAACGGAATCGCCGGCTCGTTCAAGCGGACCGCGTCGAATGCGCGGCGGAAGACCGGCAAGGCCGGCTGCATCGACGCCGAATGGAAAGCATGGCCGACGTCGAGCCGCTTGCTGGCGATGTGCTCGCCGCCGAGCAGACGGCCGAATTCGTCGATCGCCTCGACGGCGCCAGCAACGACTAGAGAATCGGGCGCGTTCACGGCCGCGACTTCGATGCCATGCGGCAGGCGCGCGCTCACGCGGGCCTCGTCGCAACGCACGGCGAGCATGGCGCCGCACGCCTGCGCGTCCATTGCCTTGCCGCGGGCGACGACGAGACGCATTGCGTCTTCGAGCGAAAACACGCCGGCGATGCAGGCCGCAACGAGTTCGCCGACACTGTGGCCGATCATCGCGTGCGGCTCGATTCCGCGCGACTGCCAGAGGCGCGCGAGCGAGTATTCAACGGCGAACAAGGCCGGCTGCGCGTAGCTGGTCCTCGAGAGGAGCTGTTTCGCGCTCTCGGTCTCGCCGCTCGCCGGCAGGATCAACGTGCGCAGGTTCCGGTCCAGCGACTGCGACGCGAGTTCGCAGCAACGCTCCAATGCGCTTGCGAACACCGGCTCCGAATCGATCAGTTCGCGCGCCATGTCGACATGCTGCGAACCCTGGCCCGGGAACAGGAAGACGATTTTTGCCGCTTCGATGCTCGAGCGGCCGTGCAGGCCGCGCAGGCGTTGCTGCGCCTCGGCAACGGTGCGGGCGACGA
>DATIEJ010000518.1:0-15222 GCA_035455825.1 Rhodanobacteraceae bacterium
TGCATCGTGGCGAACGGGTCACCGATATCGTGCCGCGCACGATCTGCGACGGACTGCGCGCGGCGATCGGACCGATCGACTTCGAATTGATGCGCGCGCACGGCGTCACGGTGCTGCCGGTCAGCGATGGCGAAACGATCGCCGCGATGCGCTTGATCTGGGAGCGCATGAAGATCGTCGTCGAACCCTCGTCGGCAACGGTGCTCGCCGCGGTGCTGCGCTACAAGGATCTGTTCGCTGGCAAGCGCGTCGGCCTGATCCTGACCGGCGGCAACGTCGACCTCGACCGCCTGTCCTGGTCCGGTCTTGCGTGATCGTGGAAAACAAAATTTTTTAACGCGGATTACGCGGATCAACACGGATAAAAGCGGATAAAAACGGATAGATAAAAATTGAAATGCGTCGACTGGGGCTCTCGAGGCCGGTACAGGATCGAGCCTGCGTTGGCACAGTCTCCAGGATCAAGGTGGTACCCGGCACATTTCACTTTTATCCTGATCTGCTCTATCCGCTCTTATCCGTGTCGATCCGCGTAATCCGCGTTTCAAAAAACAAGCCTGCAAACCGTCGAACCGCATCAAACCGCGCGCGGCCACAGCACACCGGCCAGCGCCACGGCGATCAGGCCAATGCCCAGCGCCTCGGCCAGATCCGGCGCCTCGCCGAGCAGACCCCAGGCGAGCAGCACACCGAGTAACGGCGTGGCCAGGCTCGCCACACCGGCGATGCCGGCCGGCAATCGCTCGATGACGAACAACCACAATGCCCACGCGACTGCGGCCGCCAGCACGCTGTTGTAGATCAGGGCGCCGATCAATTCGCCGGACCAGTCGATCGCGCGTTCCTGGATCAGGAACGCGCCGATCACGACGACGATCGTCCCGAACAGCGCCTGCCAGGCGGTCAGCCGCAACGGCGTGATCGCCGCGCGCTGGAACAGGCGCTTGGTCAGCACGGTCGCCAGGCCCCAACAGCCGCCCCCGGCGAGCGCAAGCAGGCAACTGTGCAGGCTGCCGATCTCGCGCCACGGTTCCATGACCAGCACCAGACCAGCGGCCGCCAGGCCGAAACAGGCCCACTGTCTCAACCCGGGCCGCTCACCAAGCAGCATCCAGGCAAACGCGATGACCCAGAACGGCATCGTGTAGGCCAGCAACGCCATCTTGCCGGCGCCGCCTTCGACCAGGGACATTTGCACGAGCAGCTGAAACGCGCCGGTCTGCGCCACGCCGATCAGGATCGAATCGCGCAGCGGCGGCGGCGCGAGCGATTCGCCACGCCACCACAGCAGCGCAAACAGCAAGGTCGTGCCGGCCGCGGTGCGCATTGCGGAAAAGTCGAACGGTCCGATGTACAGCATCGCGCGCTTCATGACGATCCAGTTCAGGCTCCAGATCAGGCTCATGAGGCCGAGTGCGAGCAGGGCTTGGCGGCGGGCGGGCGCTGCGTTCATCGTTGCATTGTCGCTGAAAAAGCGCCGTCAAGAGACTGAACCACGGAGAACACGGAGGAAATGAAGGCAGGTGAGTGTTCGCAAAGGGTTGTGGAACTCGAAAAGTTTGCGGGCATCTGCTGCCTCTGTCCTTTGCATTCTCCGCGTTCTCCGTGTTCTCCGTGGTTCAAGCTTGTATTCTTTGCCAGCAGAGAACGGGAGAATGCCATGGCGAAAATCGAACCGAAGCGTTGTTCATGGGCCGGCGAAGATCCGGCGATGCGCGCCTACCACGACAGCGAATGGGGCGTGCCGCTGCATGACGATACGCAGCTGTTCGAGTTCCTCGTGCTCGAGGGCGCGCAGGCCGGATTGAGCTGGAGCACCGTCCTGCACAAGCGCGCCGCCTACCGCAAGGCATTCCACGGCTTCGACATCGCGCGCGTCGCGCGCATGAGCGACGCCGCGCTCGACAAGCTGCTGCTGGATCCGGCCCTTATCCGCAACCGCCTGAAGATCTATTCCGCGCGGCGCAATGCGCAGGCCGCACTGAAGGTCATCGACGAGATCGGCAGCCTCGATGCGTATTTCTGGTCGTTCGTCGACGGCAAACCGCTCGTCAACCGCTGGCGCGGCCGCGGCGATGTTCCGGCACGCACCGACCTGTCGGACAAGCTCAGCAAGGATCTGCAGAAACGCGGGTTCAACTTCGTCGGCTCGACGATCATCTACGCGCACATGCAGGCCACCGGCATGGTCAATGACCATTTCATCGGGTGCTTTCGCCATCGCGAAGTCTGAAGGGTAATCGTTAGATCAGATCTGCTTTGCACTCAGCGCCGCGAGCCGCGCAATCGATCCACCGGGAATGTTGCGATCTCGGCGCCGCCGGTGCGTCGCGGCTGGCTCGAGTCCGGCGCCCAGGCGTGGGCGTAAAAGACTTCATAGGTCGCCGGCAACCTTCCGTCGACGCGGAAGGTTTCGTACGCCTCCACGGCACGGCGCCAGCGGCCGCCGCCGGTCAGGCCACGCAGGCGTTTCGCATCGGCGTTCGTTGCGCCGATCGCCTTGAGCTCGCTCATGAGTTTCTGCGCATCGGGATAGGTCAGCGTGAAGTGCTCGGCATCGAGGACCGGATCGCGAAAACCGGCGTGCAGCAGCGCATCGCCGATGCGGCCGATATCGGCGAACTGGCTGACATGCGGAGCGCGATCGGCCTGCGCCCAGGCTTCGCGCAGCTCGTACAGCGTGTCCGGCCCGAACGTCGACAGGACGATGTAGGCGCCAGGCCGGAGCACGCGGCGGAATTCGGCGAACAAACCCGGCACGTCGTCGATCCACTGGATGCACAAGTTCGAGAACAGCACGTCGACGCTGGCATCGGCGAGCGGAAGCGCGCGCGCGTCGGCGTTGACGCGCAACAGCGGCCGCAGCCAGCCCGGCTTGACCCGCCGCAGCATCGGCAGCGCAAGATCGAGCGCAACGATGCGCGCGGTTTTCCAGCGCGTGCGCATCGCCGCGGCGGCAAGACCCGGGCCGCAACCGACGTCGAGCACGAGTTGCGGGGCGCTTTCGAGGTAGTCCAGGCGCTCGAGCAGGCGCCGTTCGACCTCGTGCTGCAGGACCGCGTGCGCCGCATAGCTCGCTGCCGCGCGGCCGAAGGCGCGGCGTACCTGGCGGGTATCGAGTGGCGGCGTCATCGGTCGGGGATCCGCTCGGCGAACGCCACGATCGCGTCGGCGACCTGTTGCGCGTGGCTCAAAAAAGGCGCGTGACCCGAGGCGATCTCCAAAAACTCGCCGCGCGGGCTGTGCTGCGCGGCCCAGCGAGTCGCTGCCGGCGGCACGAGCCGGTCGCGCCGTCCGGCAATCCAAAGGTTCGGCAGCGCCAACACCGGCAGGCGGGCACGCAGGTCGGTCGACCGCAGCACGTCGAGGCCATGCTCGAGCGCCGGCAACGCCGGATCGCCACGCTCGAACACGCGCGCCTTCAGCGAGCGCAGCTCGTCGTGGCCCTGAGCCGAGCCGAGCGTTTCCAGCGCGAGGAAGCGTTCGATCGTCGCCCGGTAGTCCGCGAGCAGGCCCGCGCCGAAGTCGACGAAGATCTGCGCGGCGACGCCGTGGGCCCAGCCCGGGCCGGCGACCAATTTCGGCGATGTGGCAATTTCCACAATGCCGCGTACTTGCTGCGGCTGTTCGAACGCCGCCAGCAGGCTGACGAGGCCGCCGAACGACCAGCCGACCCAGATGGCCGGCGGCAATTGCGCGGCAATCCAGGCCGCGCAGCGCGCCGGGTCGATGCTGTCCTGCGACTCGCTGCTGTAACCGTGCCCGGGCAGGTCGACGACATGCACGCGAAAGCGCTCGGCCAGCAGCGGTGTCAGCGGAGCGAAGATGCCGCCGTGCATAGCCCAGCCATGGATCAGGATCAGGTTGGGCCCGCTGCCAGATGTTTCGATGTGCATGCTCAGAGTTCCGTGCGCGCGTGGCCGATCGCGCGCGCGAGCGCGTTGAGCAGCTGCTCGACGTCGATCTCCTCGTGCCGCGCCGACAGCACGACGCGCAAACGCGCCTTGCCCTGCGCCACGGTCGGCGGCCGGATGGCCGGCACGAAGAATCCCTGCGTCTCGAGCGACTGCATCGCGACCAGCGTCGCCTTGCTCGCGCCGATCGCGACCGGCTGGATCGGCGTGCGCGACTCGAGCAGGACGATGCCGCGCTCGCGCGCACCGTGGCGGAAGTGCGCGACCAGGCGTGCGAGCTTGGCGCGGCGCCAGTGCTCGAAACGCGCGATGTCGACCGCGGCCGATGCGGCGGCCGCGAGCGCCGGCGGCAGCGCGGTCGTGTAGATGTGCGGGCGCGCGAACTGCACGAGGCCGTCGATCAGCTCGGCGCTGCCGGCGATGAACGCGCCGGCGACGCCGAGGGCCTTGCCGAGAGTGCCCATCAGCACCGGGACGTGGCCGCCGTCCAGTTGCGCCTCGCTCACGCTGCCGCCACCTTCGGCGCCGAGCACACCCAGACCGTGCGCATCGTCGACCATCAGCGTGGCTTGCTGCGTTTTACACAATGCCGCAAGTTCGGCCAGCGGCGCGACGTCGCCGTCCATGCTGAAGACGCCATCGGTCGCGAGCAGCGCCGGCGCAGCGGCGCGCGTGGCGAGCTGGCGCCTTGCACTGGCGACATCGGCGTGCACGTAGCGCACGAGTTCGGCTGTCGACTGGCGCGCGGCGTCGAGCAGGCTGGCGTGGTTGAGCTTGTCCTGCACGCAGACCGCCTGCGCCTGACCGGATCCGCGGCCGCCGGCATCGAGCAGCGCCTGCATTGCGCCAAGGTTCGCCATGTAGCCGGTCGAGAACAACAGGGCGCTCTCGCGCCCGGTCCAGCGCGCGAGTTTTGCCTCGAGTTCGGCGTGTTCGTCGCGATGGCCGCCGAGCAGATGCGCGGCACTCGCGCCGACGCCCCACTGCGCCGCGGCCCGGACGAGGTTTTCGGCCAGCGCCGGATGCTGGGCCAGACCGAGATAGTCGTTGCTGGCGAAATTCAACAACTGCCTGCCGTCGATGACGATACGCGCGCCGTCGACCTGCCCGACCGTGCGCAGCGTGCGCAGCAGCGACTGCCGCGCGCGCTCGGCTTGCGCGTGGGCGAGGCGTTCGATCAGGTCGGGGCGCGACATTGCGGCGCGTCGCAACGTAACAGCGCGACGAAGGTCAGGGCTGAGGGCTGAGGGCTGAGGGCTGCAGAGCGGCAACCGCAGCCTCCACGTGTGGCTCGACGATGTCCGCATGCACGGTGCCTGGCTCGATGTCGACCGGCATCGGCACGATGCCGAGGCGCGCGAACAGCGCTTGATCGTGCGCGACATCGGGGTTGCCGGTCGTCAGCAGCTTCTCGCCATAGAAGATCGAATTCGCGCCGGCAAGAAAACACAGCGCCTGCAATTCGTCGCTCATCTCGGCGCGCCCGGCCGACAGCCGGACCATCGATTGCGGCATCAGGATGCGTGCCGCGGCAATCGTGCGCGCGAACTCGAACGGATCGAGCAGGGTCGTGCCGTTGAGCGGCGTGCCCTCGACCTGGACCAGGCGATTGATCGGAACCGACTGCGGATGCTCGGGCAGGTTCGCCAGGGTCTGCAGCAGGCCGGCGCGCTGCTCGCGCGTCTCGCCCATGCCGACGATGCCGCCACAGCAGGTCTTCATGCCGGCGGCGCGAACGTGATCGAGCGTATCGAGTCGATCCTGGAACTCGCGCGTGTGGATGATCTCGCCGTAGAACTCCGGGGCGCTGTCGAGATTGTGGTTGTAATAGTCCAGGCCCGCCGACTTGAGCCTGCGCGCCTGCGTGCCGCTGAGCATGCCGAGCGTCGCGCAGGTTTCCATGCCGAGCGCGCGCACCGCGCCGACCATCGCGGCGACCTTGTCGATGTCGCGATCCTTCGGCGAGCGCCAGGCCGCGCCCATGCAGAAGCGCGTCGCGCCTGCCGCCTTGGCCGCGCGCGCCTTGTCGAGCACCGCGTCGAGCGACATCAGTTTCTCGGCCTTCACTCCGGTCGCGTAACGCGCGGCCTGCGGACAGTAGGCGCAATCTTCCGGGCAACCGCCGGTCTTGATCGACAACAATGTGGAAACCTGTACCGCGTTCGCGTCGTGATGACGGCGGTGCACGGCCTGCGCGCGCGCGACCAGGTCGTTGAACGGCGCTGACAGCAGCGCCAGCACTTCGGCGCGCGACCAGTCATGGCGCTGCGGCTGCGGGGCGGCTGCGAGTTCGTGGATATCGTAGGGGCTGATCGCGGACATGGCGGCGCATACATGGCGTAAAGTGGCTGCCAGTTTGGGTGGGCTATCAGGGACCTGTCAACCCGATGACGGTCAAATCAGTTGACGGTATCTGGGCGCGCTTGCAACGGGTGGTCCTGCCGCCGCATTGCCTGCTGTGCGGCGACGACGGCGAGGCCGGACGGGATCTGTGCCTGGCCTGTGCGGCAAGCCTCGTGCGCAATCCGGTCTGCTGCCCGCGCTGCGCCCTGCCGCTCGGGGTTCCGGCTCCGGCCTGCGGCGAGTGCCTTCACCGGCAGCCACCATTCGAGGCCGCGTTTGCCCCGTTCCTGTACGCCCATCCGCTCGACCTGCTGATGACGCGCCTGAAATTCGGCCGCAGCCTTGCCGCGGGCCGGGTATTGTCCGGGCTGTGGAGCGAAGCGATCACGCAAATGGCGCCGGTGCTGCCGACATTGTTCGTGCCGGTGCCGCTGCACGCGTCGCGTTTGCGCGAGCGTGGCTACAACCAGGCCTTCGAGTTGCTCCGTCCGCTGGCGCGCTCGCTGAAAATACCGTTGGCCGGATCGCTGCTGCAGCGCACGCGCGCGACGCCCGCGCAGGCCAACCTCGACGCAAGCGCGCGCCGGCGGAATCTGCGCGGCGCTTTCGAGTTCCATGTGCCGGCCCTGCGTGGAGTCGCGCCGGCTGCCGTGCACGTCGCGCTGGTCGACGACGTCATGACGACCGGCGCGACGCTGCGCGAGTGCGCGCGCGTGCTGCGGCGCGCCGGCATCGGCCGCGTCGACGCGTGGGCGCTCGCGCGCGCGCCGCGGCAACGCTGAAAATACGCCGGCGTACGTTGCGCTTCTTCGATCGGAACAAGTTGCTCGCCGCCTCGTGCCGGCATCCCGGCCAGGCGCAACGCGCCGTCAATCATCCGCCCTTCATTCGGCGCCATGGTAGTCTAGGCACTGGCGTCGGCGCCGATCGACGGTATCGCGCGCTGCGTTCGGGCAAGGTCGAATCAGGAGAAGGGTCGTGAACATTCTCATCGTCGACGATCAGCAGTCCGCACGCACGATGCTGCGCGAAGTCGTCGAGAGTATCGCTCCCGAAATGAGCGTGCGTGATTTCGAGAATCCGATAGAGGCGCTGCGCTGGTCGGAAAAGAATCCGATCGACCTGCTGCTGCTCGACTACCGCATGCCCGGCATGGATGGCCTGGAATTCGCGCGCCAGTTCCGCCAGCCCGCGCAGAAGCGCGACGTGCCGATCGTCCTGATCAGCGTCGTCGGCGATGAACCGGTCCGGCATGCGGCGCTCGACGCCGGCGTGATCGATTTCCTGGTCAAGCCGGTGCGCCCGCGCGAGCTGCGCCTGCGCTGCCGAAACCTGCTGACCCTGCGCCAGCAGGGCGAATCGGTGAAAGAGCACGCGCGCGCACTCGAGTACCGCGTGATCGAGGGTCTGCGCGAAATCGAGGAACGCGAGCGCGAGACCTTGTTCCGGCTCGCCCGCGCGATCGAATTCCGCGACTACGGCACCGGGCTGCACCTGATCCGCATGGCGCGCTTCGCCGGCCTGATCGCCGACGGCCTGAACCTGCCGGACGACGAAGTCCGCATGATCGAAGTTGCCGCGCCGCTGCACGATCTGGGCAAGATCGGCATTCCGGATGCGATCCTGCTCAAGCGCGGCCGCCTGACCGAGGAAGAGTTCGCAATCATGCGCACGCATCCGCAGATCGGCTTTGAAATCCTGCGCGACAGCCCAAGCCGCTTCATCCAGCTCGGCGCGTCGATTGCGCTGCATCACCATGAGCGCTGGGACGGCGCCGGCTATCCGCACGGATTGAGCGGAGAGGATATTCCGCGCGCGGCCCGCATCGTGGCGCTGGCCGACGTGTTCGACGCGCTGCTGTCCGAACGGCCGTATAAATCCGCCTGGTCGCACGACGAGGCCGTTGCCTACGTGCGCGCGCACAGCGGTTCGTTCTTCGATCCGGCCTGCGTGTCGGCCTTGTTGCGCGACATGTCCGCGGTGATCGAGATCGAACAGACGCGCATGACCGAACCGGTAAGCGATGTAGTGTGATGCGCGGCGCGCCCGGCTTGCAAACGCCGGCGCGCGACTCGATGTAGGTGTCTGGGGTTCGCGCCGCGTTGCGCCGAAGCGTCCGCAAATGCCGGTCGTCGTGATTGACGGCACAGGCGAAGCCAAGCAACATCGGGCTCGCCGGTCGAACAGCGAGCGCGTCGCCCGAACCTGTCACAGCATCAGCCAGCCAAGGGCATCACCAAGCCGATGGAATCCGTGCAGATCGAGTCCGCTGTCAAGCAGTTTCTGGCGGAGCGTTTCGACATCGCGCCGGAGCGGCTGACCGAGCACGCGTCGATGCGCGATCTCGGCATGGATTCGATGATGATGCTGGAGGTCATGCTCGAGGTCGAGGACCGGTTCGGCATCAAGCTGAAGGATCTGTCGATGCCTGCGAACCCGACTTTGCGCGACGTCGTCGACCTGGCCCGGCGCAACCTGAAGAGCCCGTAGCCGTGGCCGGCCGGCATGACGTCGTCATCACCGGCATCGGTGTCGTCTCGCCGATCGGACTGTCGGTCGGCGAACTGCTCGACAGCCTGCGCAGCAATCGGTCCGGAATCGGCTTGTGGCAATCGCCGCTGCTCGGCAGGGACCTGCCGGCGGGATTGATCGCGAGCGATTTTTCCGCTCAATTCACCAAGCTCGAGTTGCCTTACCTGGACCGCTGCACCCAGATCGCGTTGATCGCCGCGCGCCAAGCCGCGACCGACGCGGGGCTCGAGCAATTTGGCTACGCCGGCGCTCGCGCCGGCCTGTTTTACGGATCGGTTTGCGGTGGCGTCGCCACCGAACACGACTGGGTGAGGCAATTCTTCACCGAGGGAAAACAGGTCGCCAAGCCGTACACCCTGATGGCCAGCATGCTCAATGCGGCGCCGGCGCAGATCTCGATTCGCCATCAGATCCTCGGTCCGGTCATGACCCACAGCAGCGCCTGCACGTCATCGGGTTCGGCAATCGGCGACGCCGCCCGGGCAATCCGCCACGGGTATCTGGATGTCGCCATGGCGGGCGGCGCGGAGGCGTCGCTGGCGCCGACATTCATGGCCTTGTGGGGCGGCCTGCGCGCCCTGGCTGAACCCGACGCCGAGGATGTCGGGAGCAGCTGCCGGCCGTTTTCGAGCAGGCGCAGCGGACTGGTGCTGGGCGAAGGGGCGGTGTTCCTGATGCTCGAATCGCGCGAGCACGCCCGAGCGCGCGGCGCGGGCTGTTATGCCGCCCTGTCCGGGTACGGCATCGCCTCGGATGGCTACCACATCGGCTCGCCGAAGCTCGGAGGGCAGGTCGAGGCGCTGCGCAGTGCGCTCGCCGACGCGGCGTTGCGCCCGGAGCAGATCGGCTACTTGAACGCGCACGCCACCGGCACGGCGGGCGGAGACCCGATCGAGGCCAGCGCGATCCGCCAGGTCCTCGGCGACGTCCCGGTCAGCTCGACCAAGGCCATCCACGGCCACCTGCTCGGCGCCGCCAGTGCCCTGGAACTGGTGGTCTCGATCCTGGCGATAGACCAGTCCTTCCTGCCGGCGACCGCCCACCTGGCCGAGATCGACCCGGCCTGCGCCCTGAACCACGTCGCCAACAGGCCGGTTTTTGGCCATCCAATCGACCATGCCCTGTCGTTCTCGGCCGGCTTCGGTGGAACCAACTCGGCCCTGATCGTTTCGCGCGAAGAAAAGCTGCCGCGCAAGGCCAAAGCGTGCCTACAATAAGGTTGCCACATCATCGTGGCAGCTTTTTGAGGAAGCGTGCTATGGGCGTATTCGAGACAGTTTCCCCGCTGCAGCTATCGCACGTCGCAGCGAATTTCAGGGCCAGCGAGCACAATGCACTCTGGCTGACGATGGCCGAATCGGCAGTCGGCAGGAGTCAGAACTTTTCGCCGGAGCTGCTGCACGACGTCTTCGCGCTGAACAGCGCGATCCACGCCAACGGTGTGGCCTGGGTGGCGAATGGCGCGAAGCAGCCGATCCACTACGTGGTGTTGCAGTCGGCGCATCCGGACTACTTCAGCCTCGGCGGCGATCTCGCCTATTTCCGCGAGTGCATCCGCCAGCGCGACCACCAGGGACTGCGCGATTATTCGATGCTGTGCGTCGACATGATCTATCAGTGGTCGAGCACGTTGAGCCAGCACGCGACGACCGTCGCGCTCGTGCAGGGCCGCGCGCTCGGCGGCGGTTTCGAAACCGCGCTGGCGTCGGACTACATCATTGCCGAGGAGCAGAGCGAATTCGGCTTTCCGGAAATCCTGTTCGGCCTGTTTCCGTGCACCGGCGGCATGAGCCTGCTGTGCCAGCGCGTCAGCGTGCATCAGGCCGAGCGCATGATGAGCGACGGCAAGATCTATTCCGCCGCGGAATTGAAAGCGCTGGGCATCGTCGATGAAATCTGCCCGCGCGGCAAAGGCGCGCTGGCCGTCGAGCACTTCATCAGCGAGCATGCCAGGCATCGCACGGCACGGCTCATGCTGCAGCGTGGGCGGCACCGGCTGGCGCCACTGAACTACATGGAACTGCAGACCGTGGTCGGGGAATGGATCGAGGCGGCAATGAATCTGTCGGACGACAACCTGCGCGTGCTCGACATGCTAATCCAGATGCAGCGAGCCAGCGTTATCCACTGACGTTGGGCCGGAAGCAGCGACCGTTTGTCGCAGCGCGTTGATCGTCGCGCGCGAGGTTTCGCGCACGTCCATTGCCAGCCGCTCGGTCGACGCCGAGAGCTCGTCGCTGGCCATGCTCATCAGGCTCGTGCTCAGCGTGACGAGCCGGATCGCGCCGACATTGGCGCTGACACCCTTGAGCGCATGCGCAGCCGTGCGCATCGTCGCGTAATTCCTCGTCGCCAGCGCTTCGAGCACCTGCTGGCAGGCGCGCGCGATGTCGTTCTCGGCGTGCGACAGCAGCTGAGCGAGGAAATCCGGCCGCGTGTTGACGCTGCGCAACTCCTCGATGACTGCCGCATCCAGCGGACTGATAGGCACGACCTTGAGCACCGGCCGCAGCGGCCTGACGATTTCCGCCGCCGGCGACGCGCTCTCGACCGGCGCCGGCGCGACGGCCGGCAGAACCACTTCGGCCAGCGCCTTGCGGATTCCGGTCAGATTCACCGGTTTGTACAGCGTGCCGGCGCCGCCGGCTTCGCGCAGCCGCGTCGCCGTCTGCGCCGTCGCGTCGGCGGTCAGGAACAATGCCGGCGCCGGATGCAGGCGGCCGAAACGATAGGTCTGCAGGACACGCACGCCGTCCATGTCGCCGAGGTTGTAGTCGAGCAGGATCAGGTCGAAATCCTGGCGCGTGAGCAACTCGAGCGCCGCCATGCCGCTGGCGCAAGTCGTGACCTCGTGGTGGTCGATTTCGAGCAGTTCCTTGAGCAGCACGAGGTTCGTGACGTTGTCGTCGACGACGAGGATGCGCCGGCCGGTGGCAATCGGCGTCGCCTCCGCGTCGGCCTCGGCGTCGGGCGCCGGGCCGGCGCGCTTGAGCTCGAGTTCGAACCAGAATTGGCTGCCCTTCCCCAGGTTGCTTTCGAAGTGCAATTCGCCGCCCATCAGCTCGACGATCTGCCGTGACAGGGTCAGCCCGAGTCCGGTGCCGCCGTAGCTGCGGGCGCTGCCCTTGTTGACCTGCGAAAACGGCTCGAAGATTTCCTTGCGGAACGACTCGGGTATGCCGATTCCGGTGTCGGCCACGCTGAAGCGCAGGCGATAGTCGCTGGCGCTTGCCTCGAGCAGTTCGACGGCAATGCTCACGCTGCCGTTCTCGGTGAACTTGATTGCGTTGCCGACGAGGTTGAGCAGGATCCGGTCCAGGCCGTGCGTATCGGTCTCGACGCGATCGGTGATCGCCGCGTCGACGTCGGCGAGGAACGCGACGCCCTTGCGGGCGGCCATGGTCTCGAACGTGGCGCGCAAGGTGGCGATCTTCTGCGGCACGTCGACCGGCGCATAGCTCAGCTCGACGGCCTTGGCGTTGTATTTCGCCGCATCGAGCAGGTCGTTGATCTCGCTCAGCAGCGTGTCGGACAACGAAAGAATCGTCTGCGTGCGGCGCGTGACCGACGGTTCGCGCGACTCGACCGACAGCAGCTCGGCCGACGCGACGATACCGGTCAGCGGCGTGCGCAGCTCGTGGCTGACCTTCGCCAGCAGGTCGGACTTGCCGCGGCTTTCCTGCTCGGCATGCTCGCGCGCCTGGCGCAGGGTCTGGATCAACTTGCCCGCGTACATCGGCACGACGATGATCGGCACGAGCAGCGCGGCCCAGAAGACCCCGTGCTGCTGCCAGTACGGATTGAACGCGAGCACCAGCGAAAAGCCGACGATCGAGGCGATCTGGCACAGATGCATGAGCGGCTGGCCGGTGCGAAAGCCAAAACCGAGCGTCGTGAACAGATAAAACCCGGCGATCAGGCCGCCGAACTGGCTGGTCAGCGCGATCCAGACCGACAACACGAGCGGATCGAGCACGGCCGTGGCGATCAACAGGCCGTACAGCACCTTGAACGAGCCGTTGCGGATCAACGAATACGGCGACAGGGCGTAGACGCAGTAACCCGCGGTCAGGCCCAGGAACCACAGCGGAATCCCGTTCGGGCTGGTCAGGAACAACACCAGGTCGGCGATGATGACCGGAATCGCCACGCCTACGCGCACGCGCAGCTGGGCAAGCAAGACCGCCCGCAGCCCGAATTCGGACTTGTCGAGGACGCCTTCGATGAAGTTCACGTTCATGTGCCGCGATCGCGCAAGCCCTGCGCCCCCCTGTCCATTGGGCAAAGTATCGGATTTTAGGCCAACGGAGTCTAATAGTGTCGCGGCAGACGATGCAGGAACGAGGCCAGACGGGGCGGTCGGGGGGCCGCCGTTGCGACTTTCCGGACGGCCGGTCGCGGTCCCGCGGCGTGCCTAATTCAACGACAGCGACAGCGCGATCCCGACCCAGAGCGCCAGCCCGACCCAGTTGTTGTTGCGAAACGCGGCGAAACAGGCGTCGCGGTCGCGCCCGCGCATGATCCATTGCTGCCAGGCGAACAGCAGCGCAGCGGCGCCGATGCCGGCGAAGTAGGGCCAGTGCAGGTGGCCGCGCTGGGCTACCAGCAGCATCGCGAACAGGAACGTGACCATCAGCACGCCGAGAATCGGCAGGTCGGCGTCGCCGAACAGGATCGCGGTCGATTTCGCGCCGGCGCGGATGTCGTCGTCTCGGTCGACCATTGCGTATTGCGTGTCGTAGATCGTCGACCACAGCACGTTGGCCAGGTACAGCAGGCCGCACAGCGGCAGCGCGGCCATGAACGCCTTGGAATCGGCGCCCTTGACCGCGGCAAACGCCATCGGTATCGACCAGCCGAACGCCATGCCCAGGTATACTTGTGGAAGATACGTGTAGCGTTTCATGAACGGATAGGTGACGGCGAGGAACGCGCCGCCGAGCGACAGCTCGACCGTCAACCGGTTCGTCAGCAGCACGAGCAGGAACGCCAGCACGATCAGGACCGCGAACACGACGAGCGCCTCGCGCGGCGTCACCAGCCCGGCGGCGATCGGCCGGTCGTGCGTGCGCTTGACCAGCGGGTCGAGGTCGCGGTCGGCGTAGTCGTTGATCACGCAGCCGGCCGAACGCATCAGGAACACGCCGAGCGTGAAGATGACCAGCGTGCCCCACGGCGGAAAATCGCCGGCCGCCAGCCACAGCGCCCACCAGGTCGGCCACAGCAGCAGCGCGGCGCCGATCGGCTTGTGCATGCGCGCGAGCTTTGCGTATTGCATGAGGCGCTCGCGCACATGCGCCCAGTCGACGCGCGCCAGCGCGCGGCGCGTGGCATCGACCGGCCACCACCACCAGCCCTGCCGATTCGCCTTGTCGCCGACCACCGCCTCGCGCGCCTTGCGCTGCGCGGCCGCGAGCGACGCAGCGACAGCTTCCCGCCGGCCCTTCAGATCGACTGCCGTTGCCGGCTTTCGCTTGCTGTTCATGCGCACAGTTTAATCGACTGATCCGCGATCCTGCCTGCGGGTGTCGACGCGCCCTCTGTCTGCCCAAGTGTGCCGCCGATCCATCGGCCGGGTCTTTTCTCTGCCGGCGCCGTTCGGATCGTCGGCGACACTGCGTTTTGCCTAGCGCCCGCCATCGCCCCGAGGAAATCGAATGCATCCGTTCCGGATCATCGCCGCTTGTGCATTTGCTTGCTGGTCGTGCGCCGGGCTCGCCGCGATCAACCCACCCCTGCCCAATCCGGTGCTGTTCGTAACGCAGGTGCCGATGCCCGGCGACGACGTCGCGCGCATGACGGTCACGTCGAGCTTCGCCAACCATCTGCCGACGACGGCGGCCGCGCCGCGCGGCGGCGACCTGATGCGCCTGGCCGCCGACGGCACGCTGCGCAACCTGACCGCCGAAGCCGGCTACGGCTCGACCGGCGCGGCCGGCTTCCAGGACGCCAACGCGATCGCCGTGCGCGATCCGGCCGTTCACTGGTCCGGCACGAAGGCGATCTTCAGCATGGTTGTCGGTGCGCCGGCGCAGGCCAATGGCGCCGAGAACTACACCTGGCAACTTTACGAAGTCAGCGGCATCGGCAATGGCGAAACGGCGACGATCACGAAGGTCGCGAACCAGCCTGCGTTCAACAATATCCATCCGAACTATCTGAGCGACGGCAGCATCGTGTTCGTCAGCGACCGCCCGCGCAACGGCGCGGCGCATCTGTATCCGGTCAACGACGAATATCGCGCGCAGCCGGCGAACAGCGGCCTGTGGCGGCTCGATCCGGCGAGCGGCGCACTGAGCCTGCTCGAGCACACGCCGTCCGGATCGTTCTCGCCGTTCGTCGACAGCTTCGGCCGCATCGCGTTCGTGCGCTGGGATCACCTGATGCAGGACAACAACCACACGGCCGCGGCGCCGCCGTTCGCCTCGTTCGA
>DATIEJ010000519.1:0-3915 GCA_035455825.1 Rhodanobacteraceae bacterium
CCGACTACCACCTCTTCTGCGCTACCTGGGACAGCGTCGGCACGTCGCACGTCTTCGAGCGGGATTTCGACCACATACGCGTGGCAGAATTCGAAGCCGAGTAGGTCGGGTTGGCTACATCGCCGAACTGACGATATGAAACTCCCCTGCCTTCTTTCCGTCCTGCTGGCGACGACATCCCCTGCGCTGGCCAATCCCTACGCCTTCAGCACCGGAACGCCGAACAATCAGCTCGCTGCGTCATCGCGGCCTGCGCTCAAGGAGGCCGCGGACGACTTCGTGCTGCCGCTGCAGACGACGCTCAAGAGCGCGACGTTCACCGGATTGCTGCCGAGTGGCGGGTCGGGGAGTTCAATCAGCCAGGTCGTCGTCAAGATCTACCGCGTGTTTCCGCTCGATTCGACGAACCCTCCTCCGCCCGGCGCGCCGACTCGCACCAATTCGCCTTCCGACACCGCTTACGATGCGCGCGACACGGCGACCGACGAGCTTTCCGTCACGTTCACGCTGCTGAACCCGAGTTTCACGGCGCTGAATTCGGTGCTCAATGGAATCAATCCCGCGCCGAACAACCTGACCGGCGGCGAAGGTCCGGTGTCCGGCGCGGAGGGCGTGGTCTCGGCGACGTTCATTCCCGCGATCCTGCTGCCGGCAGGCCACTATTTCTTCGTCGCGCAGGTGGGACTCTTCAGCGGCGATTTCTATTGGCTCTCCGGATCGCGGCCGATCGTATCGCCCGGCACTCCGTTCGCATCGGACCAGCAGGCCTGGATCCGCAACGCGAACCTTGCACCGAACTGGTTGCGCATCGGCACCGACATCATCGGCAGCAGCAGCTCGTTCAATCTCGCATTCACGCTGAGCGGCGAGGATGACCGCATCTTCGCCGACTCGTTCGGGTCGTAGCCAAGGCGACGATAAACGGCCCTAGAAATCGAATCCGTCGGCCTGTTTGCTGCGGACAAAGTAGAATTGCGCGCGGCGTTCGCGTAATCGAGGACAGGGGATGAAGACCATGTGGCGAGCACCAGCGCTCGTACTTCTGTGCATCGGCGCGTGGACGTGCGCGCACGGCGGCGATGCCTCGACCGCGCTGCAGGCGGATCCGCCCTCGCCTGCCCACGCTGCAGCGATTGCGCCGCACGCTCTCGCGGACATGCCACAGTGGGCCTACGGAATCACGACGCTGCCGCAACCCGGCGACACGGCCAAGCCGCAAGGCTGGGGACGACAGTTCGATCCGGCGATCGATCATGACGAACAGCTCAAGCCGGTCCTCCACGTCGCCGGCAGTTCACGGACCTACGCGCGCATCGATCTGAGCGACTGGGCGAATGCCGTCGACTGGTTTCCGGACGAACACGCGCCGATGCCCGATGTCGTGCAGCACGGCTCGGCCGCGCTCGGCGAAAAAAAGCGCGCCTGCGCAATCTGCCATCGCGTCAGCGGCGGCGGACGGCCGGAGAACGCGCCCGTCGCCGGATTGCCGGTCGAGTATTTTCTGCGCCAGCTCGAGGACTTTCGCAGCGGCCGGCGGCACTCGACCGATCCGCGCAAGCCGAATGTTCCGACCATGATCGCAATCGCGCAGGCGATCAGTCCCGACGAAGCGCGCGCAGCGGCCGAGTACTATGCCGCGCAATCAGGCGCGCCGCGCATCCGCATCGTCGAGAGCGACCACGCGCCGCCGCTGCGTCTGCACGGCAACCTGTTCATCGCCACCAGCAACGAACGCACCGAACCGCTCACGGACCGCATCGTCGAAGTGCTCGACGGCGACAACGAGCAGTTCAACGACAACCCGCACGTCGGCTACATGGCTTATGTGCCGGTCGGCAGCATCGAACGCGGTCGCACGCTCGTGGCCGCGGCTTCCGCAGGCGCGCAGACTGCCGCACTGCCGGCAGCGCTGTCCTGCACCGCGTGCCACGGCGCCGACCTGCACGGACTCGGCCCGGCGCCGCCGCTCGCCGGCCGCTCGCCGAGTTACCTCGTGCGCCAGCTCTACGACTTCAAGACCGGCGCACGCGACGGCAGCCTGGCGCCGCTGATGAAACCGGTCGCCAGTAGGCTGAACACGCAGCAGATGACCGACATCGCGGCGTATATCGCCTCGTTGCCGTGAAGCGGCGACGACCAATGCCGCATTGGCGCCGCGCTGCCGGTGCAACCGCCCCTCTCGAAGTTGTACGCTACCGGCACACACAGGAAACTCAAACATGACGATCGCCGACGCCTGCATCCTGGTCTCGTGCCTCCTGCCGGTGCTCTGCGCCGGCGCGGCGAAGTCGCCGGGTTTCGGCAAGCCGCGGCGCGAGGGCGGCTTCGACAACAACAATCCGCGCCAGTGGCTCGGGAAGTTGCAGGGCTGGCAGGCGCGCGCCAACGCCGCACAGCAGAACAGCTTCGAGGCGCTGCCGATCTTCATCGCGGGCGCGCTGGTCGCACAGCAGTTGCAGGCGCCACAAGCGCACGTCGACAACGTCGCGCTGGTGTTCGTCGCGGCGCGTATCGGTTATATCGGCGCCTACCTCGCGGATCTGGCCGCCCTGCGCTCGACGCTATGGGTGGCCGGGCTCGCGGCCAGCATTGCCTTGTTCTTCCTTGGATGATCGGCGGCACCGACTCATGACCGCATCCGCCGAGCGCGCCGACACAATCGAGATCAACAGCCGCATGACACACTTCGACGGCCACTCGCAGGTGTGGTTGTTCGGCTACGGCTCGCTGATTTACAAGGCCGACTTTCCGTATATCGAGCGCCGACGCGCGAGCATCCGCGGCTGGGCGCGACGCTTCTGGCAAGGCTCGCACGACCATCGTGGAACGCCGAACGCGCCCGGCCGCGTCGTCACGTTGATCGCCGAACCGGACGCCACGTGTGTCGGCGTGGCCTACCTGGTGAGTCCGCAGACTTTCGCCACGCTCGACGTGCGCGAGAAGAACGGCTACCTGCGCATTGCGACAGAACTCACCCTGGACGATGGCCGGCACGTGAGCGGACTCGTATACATCGCGACTCCGGCAAATGCGGCATACCTCGGCGGCGCCGACGAGCGCGAAATTGCGCTGCATATCTCCGGATCGCACGGTCCGAGCGGCGCCAATCGCGATTACCTGCTGCACCTGGCCGATGCCTTGCGTGAGCTCGGAGCGGACGACCCGCATGTCTTCACGATCGAGCGCGAACTGCTGCGGCTGGAGAGCGGCGCGGCCAATCGAACCGGCACCTAGCCAGCCACCGTAGTCAGTCACCAGGGAATACCGATGAACCCACTGCGATTCCTGCCGTTCGTGCTGCTGCTCGGCAACGTGCCGGCGCAGGAATCAGGGAGTTTGTCATGAGCAGCGCAAACCGCAGGAAGCTACGTTCGGTATACCAGCGCGCGGCTTTCAGCCTCTCCGCGCTGTTACTCACGAGTTGCGCCACGACGGCATCGAACAACGGCGATCTCGCGCGACTGCATCTGTTCGACAGCAGCGGCGCGCCGCGCTTCAGCCTGTGGTATTCCTGCGCCGGCCAGGTATCGGCGGAAACGGAACTGTGCTGGGTGCCGTCGAAGTACTTCACGCTGTGGGCGAGCGAGCGCCACGTCGCGATCAGGGAATTGACGACTGATGACGCATTCGACGCGAATGCCGGACTGCCGTCCGCCGAGCTCGCGAAGTCCGGTGGCGACGTCGACTACCGTATCGTCGTGCGCTTCGCGCCGTTCGCCACCCCGAGCTATACGAGCGAAAACACCGGCATGGGCGGATTCGTTCCGCCGAAGGTCGGCTATCAGGCCGAACTTTACGTGTACGCCGCCAGCGACGGCCGGCTGATAGTCCAGACTGACTATCGCAAGAAATCGGACGCGCCATTCAAGGCGGATTCGGTGCCTTACATCAAGGCCGGCGTGCAGGCCGTACTCG
>DATIEJ010000520.1:0-4293 GCA_035455825.1 Rhodanobacteraceae bacterium
ATTCCGCGCACCTTGAACATGTCGATGTCCGGATTGCGCGACCTGTCGATCATTGCAACGCCGCCGGAGCATCGGCTCGCGGTCAAGACGTTCGTCGCCGCGTACGATCCCGCGCTCGTGCGCGAGGCGTTCCAGCGCGAACTCGCGCGTGGCGGACAGGTCTATTTCCTGCACAACGAAGTCGACACGATCGAGCGCACGGCGCGCGACCTGCAGGAGCTGATTCCCGATGCGCGCATGCGCATCGCGCACGGCCAGATGCCCGAGCGCGAGCTCGAACAGGTCATGCTCGACTTCTACCGCCAGCGCTTCAACGTGCTGGTCTGCACGACGATCATCGAGTCCGGCATCGACGTGCCGAGCGCGAACACGATCGTCATCAATCGCGCCGATCGCTTCGGCCTCGCCCAGCTGCATCAGTTGCGCGGACGGGTCGGCCGCTCGCACCATCGCGCCTACGCTTACCTGATCATTCCGGACCGGCGGGCAATGACCGCCGACGCCGAGAAGCGCCTCGACGCGATCGCTTCTCTCGACGAACTCGGCGCCGGCTTTACCCTGGCGACGCACGACCTGGAGATACGCGGCGCCGGCGAGCTGCTTGGCGAGGAACAGAGCGGACAGATCGAGGAGATCGGCTTCTCGCTCTATTCCGAACTGCTCGAGCGCGCGGTGACCGCGCTGAAGAACGGCGAGGTCCCCGACTTCGACCTGACCAGCGACCACGAAGCCGAAGTCGAGCTGCACATCCCGGCGCTGATTCCCGACGACTACATCGCCGACGTGCACACGCGACTGACCTTGTACAAGCGCATCGCCAGCGCGCGCGACGCCGACGCGCTGCGCGAGCTGCAGGTCGAGATGATCGACCGCTTCGGCCTGTTGCCCGAGCCGGTAAAGAACCTGTTCGCCGTAACGGCCGTCAAGCTCGGCGCGAACGCGCTCGGCGTGCGCAAGTTCGACCTCGGCGACAAGGGCGGGCGCATCGTGTTCAAGCCGCAGCCGAACATCGATCCGCTGCGCGTGATCAAGCTGATCCAGGCCCAGCCAAAAGTATACTCACTCGACGGACAGGACAAGTTGAAGATCCGGCTCGAACTGCCCGGCGCGGCCGAACGCCTCGGCACGGCGCGCGACCTGCTCGGCAAACTCGGTGGGCACGGCGACGGCGCGGCGCTGGGCTGACCGCGCCTATGACTTTGCCGGCGGATCGGAATTGATGATCTGGAGGTTGCGCGGTGCCTCATCCGGCACGAGGTGCGCATCCGTGGCGAGCACGACGACGCCGGGCTTGAGCAGCGGCATGAGTGTGGCGGCAAATTCGGGCGGGATGATGAAGCGCGCCACCATCTGTTCGTCGAGTTCGCGATTGGCTTCGTCGCCCCGTCCTGGAATTCCGATTGCGATCCACTTCGGCATGCGCATGCCGGGGAAGCCCGGCACTTCGGAATCCATGAAACCTTCAGCGACGATGTAGGCATGCGTGCCTGTCACCGGCGGATCCTTGCGCACGCCGATCCGCGCATGCCCGATCTCGATGCCATTGCGATAGACCAGAAGACTCTCGTCGCTGCGACTCACGACGATCGAGATCGGCCCATTCGGGGCCTTGTCAGGCGTCCAGCGGAATTGCTCGCCTTCCTGCAGCCGACGTAATTCGACTTCCGCGCCGCTCATCGGCTCGATCGGTATGATCGCGGTCGGATGCACGACACGGACCGGCGAGGCGCCTTCCTCGGCAACGACAACCGTCATCCCCATGTTCGTCGCCTCGAACAACAGGTTCGCGAACTTCGTCGGCAGATGCACGCAGCCATGCGACTCGGGATAACCGGGAAGACCGCCCGCGTGCAACGCGACGCCGTCCCAGGTCAGCCGCTGCTGGTACGGCATCGGCGCGCTGTTGTATTTGTTCGACTTGTGATCCTTGTCCTTCTGCAGGATCGTGAACACGCCGGTCGGCGTCTCGTAGCCGGGCTTGCCCGAACTGATCGTCGACACGCCGTTCAGCAGGCCGTTGCGATAGACGTAGGCGCGCTGCTCGGTCAGGCTGACAATCACGGCCATCGGCCCGAGCGCCTTGTTGTCACCGGCCCAGAACCACTCGCCGGGCTTCAGATCCGCCGGCGCCGTGTCGACCGGGCTCGACTTGGTTGCGCCCCAGAACGGGGCCGCGCTGGCCACCGCGCAGCAAAAGCAAAGAACGATGAACGCGACGATGCGAGTCACTGCGGAACCTTCATGGTCCGGGAGCTAGCTTGTCCCGCTGCGGCCAGCGAGTTTCTGCGCGACGCGCGCGGCTGGACACTTCAGCAACGCCGAGCGCGCAAGCCAGTCCTGGTCCGGATAGTACGAGAACACGAACTGGCCATCCTTGAGCACGTCGATGATCGGTTTGGCGACGGCGCTGCGTAGCGCCGGGCAACCCCAACTGCGACCGAGGCGGCCTTGACGACGGCCGGCCTGCGGATCGACGTAGGCGGCACCGTGCATGACGATCGCGCGCTCGAGCGCCGCATCGTTGACCCCGGGTTCGAGTCCGAGCATGCGCAGCGAGTAGCCGTTATGGCCGGTATAGGTGTCTGCCGTCAGGAACAGGCCGAGGCTCGACGCGTGCGTGCCTTCATCGTTCGAGAAACGATCCGGAACGTCGCCGCCGGAACCCTGGCCGTGCGCAACGACATCCTCGTACAACAGCCGCTGCGCCGCGAGATCGAAAACCCACAGGCGCGGGCTCAGCGACGAGCGGCTGTAGTCGATGACGGCAAGGCGCGTCGCGCCAACACCGACGCCTTCGCTCTGCGCGCAAGCCATCGCGGCCGTCGCCAACTGCACGACGCGCGGATCCGCGGCAGGCGCCGCTTTCGTCAGAATCTCGGCTTCCGAGCCTGCAGGCAAAGACGCGGACGGGCCGGACGCCGAAACGGCAGTCGGGGTGGCAACTGCGGCAAGCGCCGCGAGGCACGTGACGGCAATTATCAGCGCGCCGCGCAAACTGGTTCGAGTCATCCGCAAATCCTGTATAGCGGCCGCATCATACCCGATCGATCGTTAAACTCGCCGCCGCCACCCACACGCTCGTCGGCTCGATATAGCCGCGGGCCGCGCTTTCTCCTGACCCTCGCCTGCGTCGTTCCGTTTGTTGTGATCCGCCGCGCCCTCGCTTACGGCGCCATGACGCTTTCCGACACCTGCAACAACTGGACTTCGGGTGCCTCCATATCCAGCGGCCGCTACGGCATCCGGAGATCAGACAATCCCGTAGCCCGGATGAAGCGCAGCGAAATCCGGGACCGCGCGGGGCAATGCGCGCGGCGTGACCAACTCCGGCGAAAGCGGCAATCCATTCAAGCCAACGGAAAGGACCGGGCTTCACACCGCGGGCGCGTGGCGTAGTCCAGAACAGAAAATCGTTGTGCGTAAATGCGGTCGGCAACGCTCGGTCGCCAAGTACCTCCGAGGTCTGTTTGCCGCCGCGCGTCATCAAGACCTACGGCCTGGCGTTACATCAACGACCGCGTCACGAGGAGTGCGGCATGATCGGTGTTTTCGTTACATTTCAGTTTGCGGAGAAATTCGATGAGCGAGCCGTGCGCGCGATCGCCGAGACCGCACGCGCAAGGTTCGAAGGGATGCCGGGACTGAGTTCGAAAGCGTTCACGCTCAATCCCGCAAAGCGCGAGGCAGCGAACTTCTACGTTTGGGATTCAGAGGCCGCCGCGAAAGCATTCTTCACCGATGAACTGGTCGAACGGGTAGCGAGTCTGTACGGTGTGCGGCCCAGCGTCGAGTTCGTGCAGATTGCCGCACTCGTGGAAAATCGCCGGCCCTGACCCGCGAACCGGGATCCGTCGGTGCAGGCTCACGCTGTCGCCACGGGGCATCAGGACCAGACTCTCGAGCGCCAATAGCGTGCCTGCGGCGGACGCAAGACGGTGGCCGGCGTTGATCGCGACGACTCGACGCCGCCGTCACGCAGCTGGTCGCAAGCGCGCCCAACGAGATTCGATGCCAGCCGAACGTGTGTGGTTCGTCGGCAATCTCCGAAGTCATGTACCGGGTTCGAAGTTCGCGGCGAAGATGCGGTCGCCGAGGTATTCGAATGCGCCGATGTCGACCGTCGCGCCAGCAACGCGCACGCAGCACGCGCCACGCTGGTCCGTCGTCAGCGCGGCCGCGGCAGTGTTGCTGCCGGTGTTTATTGCCGGACTGCCGGCGAGCACGGCCAGCGTGTCGGTCGGGCCGCCGTTGTCCTGCAATGGCCCAAGTCCCGGCGTGTCGGTGAACAAGTTG
>DATIEJ010000521.1:0-17506 GCA_035455825.1 Rhodanobacteraceae bacterium
GATGCCGATCACGGTCAATGCATGCATGTCGCCGTCCATGTTTCCATATTGCAGCTTCTGTCCGATCGGGTCGCGATCGGGCCAGACGCTGCGCGCGAGCGCGGCGCTGATCAGCGCAACGTGCGGCGCATCGGCGCCGTCGCGATCGTCGAACAGGCGGCCGCGCTGCAGCGGAATGCCGATCGCCCGGAAATAGCCGGCGCTGGCGACACGGTACTCGGCGTAACCGAGTTGCGGCGGCAGGTGGGCGAGATCGTCGAGCTTCGGCACGACCGCGGCGTCCCAGAACGCGCCATTCCAGCCGGTGTCGGTCAGCGGCAGCGCGTTCACGCCGCCGACTTCGCGCACGCCGGGCAGCGCGGCGAAGCGGCGCATCAGTTCGGAGTAGCGTGCCGCTGATGCTCGCGCGCCAGCCGCATCGGCCGGCTGCGGCAGCGAAAGATCGAGCGCAACGGCGCCCTGCGGCCGGAAGCCCGGATCCACGCGCAGCAGTTGCAGGAAGCTGCGGCCGAGCAGGCCGGCGCCGACCAGCAGCAGCACGGTCAGCGCGGTCTGCGCGATCAGCAGCGCCGCGCGCAGGCGCACACCGCGATGCCCGAGCGTCGTCGCGCGGCCCTGCTCGGTGAGCGCGTTCGCATCGCTGCCACGCCAGTGCGGCAGCAAACCGAGAAGCAGCGCGAGCGCCGCGGCGAGCGCGAGCATCACGCCGACGACGCGCGCATCGAAACCGACTTCGTCAGCGCGCGGCAAGCTATCGCCGGCCAGTCCGACCAGCACCTGCAGGCAGCCTTGCGCGAACAGCAGCGCGAGCACGAACGCCGCAGCCGTCAACAGCGCGCTTTCGAGCACGCTCTGGCGCGCGAGGCGCAGGCGCGGCGCGCCGAGCGCGGTGCGCACGGCCGACTCCTTGCGCCGCGACAGCGCCAGCGCCAGAAACAGGTTCGTCGTGTTGACGCCGGCGATCAGCAGCAGGAACGCCGCGCCGCCACTCAATGCCCACAGCGCGTTCTGCACGCGTCCGACCAGCACATCGCGCAGCGGCGTCAGCGCGAAGCCGGCCGCGTCGATGTCCTTGCCGTGCTGTTGTTTGAGCCGCTGGCCGAGCGCGAGCGCATCGGCGCGCAGGCGCTCCAGGTCGGCGCCCGGCGCGAGGCGCGCGATCGCGTTCCAGTTGTGCGCGGTGCGCGAGGTTTCGGCCGGGAACAGTTCGCGCGGGAACCACACGTTCGTGCGCGCCGGAAACTCGAAATGCGCCGGCATCACGCCGATGACCTGCAGCGTTTCGCCGTTGGTATCCAGATGCAGCTTCGACAGGTCCGGCTCGGCGCCGAACAGTTCGCGCCACAGCGCATGGCTGATCACCGCGACGTGCGCGTCGGCGCCGCTGTCGGAAGCGAAGCGGCGGCCGAGCGCCGGCGCGACGCCAAGCACGTCGAAGAATTCCGCGGACACCGCACGCACGTCGCCGCGCGTGCTGCGGTTGCCGCTGACGATCAGGTCGGTGCCGCCGCCGTACTGGGCGATCGAGGCGAAGCCGTGCAGGCCATCGCGCAGGTCGCGATAATTGAGGTCCGCCAATGTCATCGACTTGCCGTTGCCATCGATCTCGCGCACGCCGACCAGCTGTTGCGCATCCGGATACGGCAGCGCGCGCAGCAGCACGGCGTCGGCGACCGACAGAATCGCGATCGCCGCGCCGAACCCGAGCGCCAGCGACACGATGGCAAGGGAGCTGAAGCCGGGCCGGCCGATCAGCAGCCTCAGGGCGAGCGAGCAGTCGCGTAACCAGTGCATTGCCGCATCCTCGTTGGTTTCTGGCATGCCACGAATCGATGCATACCGTATCAAACCGGCAGAGCAAGCCATGTGCCAGAGGTCCGAGGCGCAGCAGGCGCCCCGTCGCGAGCGCTCGACGTGGGCAAGACGCGCCTGCGTTTCGGGACGGTGTCCGGTAGCGGACTCGGAAATCTCGATTCCGGACGGTGCCGCAACGTTCGGCGGGCTTGGGAGCATGTCGCGTCTGGAGCACGTCATTGCGCCGCCTTTCGCGATCGCCGCGAAGCGATCACAATGGTGCAGGGGTTCCGTCGCGCCAGACCGATTGCCGGCCTTCGAGGCTGTCGCATCGGCGTTCCAGGAACCAGCGGCCGATTTCGCCGATCAACCGCGGAGCGCCGAGCCGAGCATGTCCAGTACGCGCGGCGCCGCTCACCCGTCGTTTCCAGCGCCCCGGGGCCGCGCTGGACCCGGTTGAAGGCTTCGTGGCCCCATCGGTCCGAGGAGAAAGGCAATGGCAACGTACATCGCACTGTCGAGCTTTACCGATCAGGGGATTCGCAGCGTCAAGGACACGACGAAACGCGCCGAAGCGGCGGCGAAAGCGGCAAAGAAATTCGGCGTCAAGATGACGCAGATCTACTGGACGGTGGGCAGCTTCGATCTGGTCATCGTCATCGAGGCACCGGACGACGCGTCGGCAACCGCGTTCATGCTGTCGACCGGCTCGGCCGGCAACGTCCGCACGCAGACGCTGCGGGCATTCTCGAAGAGCGAGATGAACGGAATTCTCGGCAAGCTGAAGTAGCCGTGACGGCAGTCGCCGCCGCGCCGAAGCGGTCGCGGCGGCACTGATCCTCGTTCGTCAGGCGCAAGGCCATCGGTCACGCCGCTGGCGCGTGCGTTGCGCGCCGAAGCGCAAGCGCGGACGCGCGGCGGCCTCCTACGGCAGCAGGACGATCTTGCCGAAATGCCGGCCGCCTTCGAGGTATGCGTGCGCGTCGGCCGCGTCCGCCAGCGCGAACGTGCGGTCGATGATCGCGCGCACCTTGCCCGCCGCGATCCAGGGCCAGACCACGCGCTCGACTTCGGCCGCGAGCCGCGCTTTTTCGTTGGCGCTGCGCGGACGCAGCGTGGAGCCGGTCAGCACCGCGCGTTTCATCATGATCTGGCGCACCGGCACGTCGAGCGTCCCGCCGCCCAGTGCGGCAATGTACACAATGCGCCCGCCGGTCTTGAGCGCGTCGAGCGTCGCGGCAAGATAGGGCGCGCCGACCATGTCGAGCGCGACGTCGACGCCGCCGGCGGCCTTCGCGGCCGCGCCGAAATCCTCGTGCGTGCTATCGACCACGATGTCGGCGCCGAGCCGGCGCGCCTGCGCGGCCTTGTCCGCGCCGCGCGCGGTCGCGATGACCGTGGCGCCCGCCGCCTTGGCCATCTGGATCGCCGCTACGCCGATCCCGGAAGTCGCGCCGTGCACCAGCAAGGTTTCGCCGGCTTTCAGCGCGCCGTGCTCGAATACGTTCGCGTAGACCGTGAACACGGTTTCCGGCAGTGCGGCGGCGTGGATGAAGTCCACCCCCGTCGGCCCCTCTCGGCCAGCCAGGGCCTTCGGGGCACTCGGGCTCCTGCCTGGCAGTGGCAGAGCATGGCGGGCATCAACCGTGGCGTATTCGGCGTAGCCGCCGCCACCGAGCAGCGCGCAGACCGTGTCGCCTTCGCGCCAGCGGCCCGCCGCCCGAATGACTTCGCCAGAGACCTCGAGGCCGAGCGTGTCTGGTGCGCCAGGCGGAGGCGGATAGTTGCCCGAGCGTTGCAGAAGGTCCGGCCGATTGACGCCGGCGGCGCGCACCCGGATCAGGATCTCGCCGGTTCGCGGCGTCGGCACCGGCAACTGCACGGCGTGCAGCGCACTGGCGGGTCCCGCGCCATCGCGGATGGCGATCGCCTGCATGGTTGCTGGTGACATGTCGCGATGCCCTCGTCCAGGTCGCGGGGGAATCATGACACGAGCGACTCACGTTCGATCGCTTTCCGCCAATGTATTTTCCGCAGCGCAGCCGAACAGTTTTTTACATTTGCGCGGCACGAAGAAAGACATGTTCCGGTCGCCTCGGCGTTACACTCGACCAGCCCCGTACAGCGCTTCGGCTGCCGATTGCAGCCGTGCCCGAGGCGTGGGAAGCTTTCCAACCCGATCGCCGCCGGTATGCCGACCCGATGAAGATACAAACACAGCGCTCGACGCCCGCGTTTCGACGGATCGATGCCAATGCCATGCGCAAGAAAGCGGACACTGCCGCACAGCTGCTTAAAATGCTGGCCAACGGCCAGCGCCTGCGCGTGCTGTGCCTGCTCGTCGAGGGCGAGTTGTCGGTCGGCCAGATCAACGAGCGTGTCGACCTGAGCCAGTCGGCGCTGTCGCAGCATCTGGCCAAGTTGCGCGAAGAAGAACTGGTCGTGACGCGGCGCGAGGCGCAAACGATCTACTACAGCTTGTCGAGCGGACCGGCAAAGAGCCTGCTCGCCGCGCTCTACGATATCTACTGCGGACCCGGCGCGAAGGCGGCCGGCCCGAGCAGGCGCAAAGGCTGAGCCAAGCGCCGACGTTCGCGCCGCGGTCAGGCGGCTTTCATCGCGCCGCCTTTCATGGCCAGGATCAGCTTGCTCGATTTCCAGCGCAGGAATTCCGACGGATTGATGCCGAAGCGGCGGTGAAACGCGCTGGTGAAGTGGCTGTGGCTGGCGAAGCCGACCTGCACCGCGATGTCGCCGATCTCCAGTCCGGATTCCTCGAGCAGGAACAAACCTTTGCGCAGGCGCAACTCCTGGCGGTAGTCGCAGAGCTTGAAGCCGGTTGCGGCGTGGAACATGCGCGACAGATGCGCGGCCGAGCAGTGCAGATGGCGGGCGAGGTCGGCCAGCGAGAGGTCGGTCCAGTATTCGCGCGCGAGCAAGGCCTTGGCCTCCTCGATGATCTGCAACCGGCGGCGCTGGCATTGCGGGCGCGGCTTCCTGCGCGCCTTGCCCGAGTAGCCCCAGAAATCCATCGCGTTGCCGACGATCGCGCCGATCAGCCCGGTTACGGCTTCTTCGATCTGCAGCGAGTTCATCGTCGTATCCGGATTGCCGGCGATCGAGAAGAGCTTGCGCTGGGCGAAGAACGCCGCCGGGCGCATCGGCGCGAACGGCCGCGGAAACAGCGGGCCTTCGCCGCCATCGATGTGTCCGGCGACGTCCGCGCGGATATCGCGCAGCAGCGACGGCGCCACCGCCAGCCAGTCGCATTCGTCGCCTTCGCCGCCGATCGACTCGCGTGAGTACGATTCTCCAATATTGTAAAAACTCACATTGTTCGGCGTCGCGACCTCGGCGCGCCAGTCGCCGATCTTCATCTTCACGCTGGTGCGATGGAACGCAATATACGAGCAGGTGTGCGGGCCGCCGCCGAGCATGAATTGCGGATGGTCGACCGGGCAGCGATAGCGGCCGAGGGCCACGCTCTGGGTCTTGCGCAGGATCTGCTCGACCGGCGTGATGTCGATGCGCAATTGTTGCGCATCGCCAACGCCAGTGGCTGCGGGCTGCCCGTCGTGAAACGCGGGTTCGCCAGCGGCGCCATTCACCGCGGGCCAGTTCACGGGCCATGCGGCGGGCGCCCGGGCGTTCTCGGCGCGGGCCGCAATGGACCGCCATGAATCAGTCGAAACGTTGCGCATCAGCCGAATCCCGGGAATTGAAGTCGTTGGCTGCTACCAAACTCTTGCTCGTTTGGTCCGCGTGCAGACTTGCACCGGGCGCGGCGGATGCGGAACGGATTTGTAACGAGCGGTCGCGTTCGCAGTACGAACGGCTTCGTTGATGTAACGAACACGCGCCGAGTGCCGGTGCTTGCGCGCCGGGCGCAAACCTTCCCGACTGCTGCAACGGCGGTTGTTAGGAAAGCGTGGAAGTGATCGGGTTTTGTGTAGCAGGGGGGCGGGCAAGGCTCCAATACTTCGGTCGCTCAATCCGGAGCCGATCGGGCGCGCGGAGCCTGTTTTTTTTCGCGCGTGCCGCCGGCGCCAGCGGTTCGTACTCCACGAGAACAGAAAACCCCGCCATCGGTAATCGCCGATTTCATGAACACAGACCCGAGATGGTGGCGAGCAGGCACGACGCGCTCAGCCACCCCATGACGAAGGAAATCATATGACCAGGCTATCGCTCGGACAGGCAATTCGATCCGCACTCCAGCAACGCTACGCGACTGCCGCAGTGGCAGCGGTCCCGGCCCTGCTATCAGCGGCGCAACTGGCGCACGCGCAAACCGCTGCGGACAACACCGCCGATCAGAAGAGCCAGTCGCTCGAAACGATCGTCGTGACGGGCTCGAATATCCGCCGCGTGGACATCGAGACGGCCAACCCCGTCGTCACGATCGACAAGGCAGCGATCCAGCAGTCCGGCAAGCTCACGCTCGGCGACCTGGTGCAGGATCTGCCGGCCGTGACCGGCCCGGTCACTAACCCGCGCGTCAACAACGGCGGCGGCACCGGCGCGTCGACGATTTCCCTGCGCGGGCTGGGTTCGACCCGCACGCTGGTTCTCGTGAACGGACACCGTTATTTTTATGGCGACGTCAACGCGATTCCCGCCGACGCGATCGAGCGCATCGAAGTGCTGACCGACGGCGCCTCGTCGGTGTACGGCTCCGACGCCGTCGGCGGCGTCGTCAATTTCATCCTGCGCAGCAACTACCAGGGCGCGGAGTTCTCGACCGACTACGGCATATCCGATCGCGACGACGGCCAGCGCCAGGGCTACCATTTCATCTTCGGCCAGACCACCGACAAGGGCAGCATCATGGCCGGCGTCGACTACAACAAGTTCGACTCGGTGCTGTCCTCGAACCGCGACTTTTCGAAGAACGCGATTTACTTCTACTACACGACTCCGGTCGTCGCCGGCGGTTCGAGCCGCACGCCAACCGGTTATGTGCAGTTGCCGACCGCGCTGCGGTCGCAATTCGGCGGCTGCAGCACGGTAACGCTGAAACAGCTGGGTTCGACCAGCAACCCGGCGCCGACGCTGAGCGACTTCCGCTGCTACAACTCGGCGACCGACAACTACAACTTCCAGGCGCACGGCAACGTCAACCTGACGCCGCAGGAGCGCAGCAACGGGTTCGTCGTCGGCAACTACAAGCTGACCGACAGCGTCGAGACGTACCTGGAGTTCTTCCACGACAAGACCCAGTCGGCCACGTCGCTTGCGCCGCTGCCGATCGACACGAATGGCAGCCCGCTGGTCGTCTCGGCACAGAGCTTCTACAACCCGTTCGGCGTCGACTTCTCCAATACCTCGAACCGTTTCAAGACGCGATCGGTCGGCAACGGCAATCGCATCGGCAATTTCAGCACGACGGTCGATCAGTTCACCGGCGGCTTCAAGGGCACGTTCGGCGACACGAGCTGGCAATGGAACACGTACTTCAACTACGCCCATTACAACCAGCTGAACCATACCAGCGGCTACATCAATCTGAACAAGCTCAACCCCGGCCTGGGACCGTCGTATCGGGACGCAACCGGCACCGTCGTCTGCGGCACCGATCCGGCGACCGGCGGAAGCGGTCCGATTGCCAGTTGCACGCCGATCAACATCTTCAACATCACCGATCCGGCCACGGTCGCGGCATTGAACAACGCGTCGGGCAACACGTTCACGAACCTGGTCTACGTCGAGCGTTCGGTCGTCGCCGAAGTCAACGGCAATCTGTTCGAACTGCCGGCTGGCGCAGTGCAGCTCGCCGCGGGCGCGAGCTATCGCAAGCAGTTCGGCCAGACGATCGTCGACGCGATCGAGGTTCCCGACTCGGCCGGCGTCTGCGACATCGGCACCGGCTGCGTATCGCCGATTGTCGGCGGCTACAACGTCAAGGAAGCGTATGCCGAAGCCCTGATCCCGATTCTCAAGGACGTCCCGTTCGCCAACGCATTGAACCTGACGCTCGGCGACCGCTATTCGAAGTACAGCAACTTCGGCAGCACGAACAACACCAAGATCGCGGTCGAGTGGCGCCCGATCGAAGACTTGCTGTTGCGCGGCACCGTGTCGAAGGTGTTTCGCGCGCCGACCATCACCGACCTGTACCAGGGCGCCACGTCGAGCGCGCCGCAGGCGGTCGACCCGTGCTTCGGCCTGGTCGGCACGAACGCGGCGTGCCAGTTCGTGCCGAGCGACGGCAGCTTCCACCGTCTGCCTGGCCAGACCAGCCAGATCAACGGCGTGCTGAGCGGATCCGTCGCCGCGGGATTCCCGCTCGGGGCGGAAAATGGCAAGTCGTTCGACTACGGCTTCGTCTACGATCCGCACTGGATCCCGGGCCTCTCGCTCAGCATCGACGTGTGGCGCGTGTACCTGGAAAACCAGATCGCGCGTGTCTTCGCCCAGAACGTGTTGAACCTGTGTTACTTCTCGAACGGAGGTCCGTACTGCCAGTACATCCACCGCATACCGCAAGGACTGTCGCAGGGCCAGATCGACTATATCGTCGAACCCAAGGCCAATCTCGGCCGTCTCGACGCGAAAGGCGCGGACCTGGCGATTCGTTATCGCCTGCCGGAAACCGCCATCGGCAACTTCGCGGTCAACTTCCAGACCACGTATCTCGACCGCTTCGCGGATGACCCGACTCCCGGACTGGAAGGCGATTTCACGCAGGAATATGCCGGCCACTACGCGACCGGCGCTTCCGCGATCCCGTACGCGAACTTCTCGCGCTGGAAAGCCCTCATGACATTGAACTGGAACATGGGTCCCTTCAGTGCCGCCTGGACCGGAAAGTACGTCGGCGGGTTCAACGTCGGCTATGCCAACCTGAACTACAACGAGTCGGCGTCGGTATACGTGCCGGGTACCCAGTTGCACTACGGCGCCTCGGTGTACCACAACGTTACCGCCGGCTATAACATCGAGCCGCTCAACACGCGCGTCGATGTCGGCGTCGACAATCTGAGCGACAAGCAGCCGCCGATCCTCTACCAGAACAACGTGCTGAACGGAAACACCGATCCGAACACGTTCGATACGGTCGGCCGCTTCTTCTGGGCACGCGTGACGGTGAAGTTCTAGTTGCTGCTCGCCGGTTCCCCGTCTGCGCAATCAGGCGCAGATGGGGAACCGGGATCGGCTGCGGGCCGCGTTCGAGGAAAGCCGGATTCGCCGGTCATGGCCATGCCGATGCATGCGCAGCGCGGTGCGCAAATTCGTCCTCGAAGCGTTTGCGCCGATGCGGCCACTGGCGCATGGTCGCGAACTAGCCGGATGCGGCGTGGCCCTGAGCCGAAGCGAAGTTCGGCAGCGGCGCCGAACCCAGGCGCACGCCGCGAAAGAACGTGGAGAGCGAGACGCCTTCGATGCTGCGAAACGCCTTGCACATCGACGACTGCGTGTCGAAACCGACGGCCGCGGCGACGGCATCGAGCGGCTGTTGCGTCGTACTCAGCAACAGCTTCGCGTGATGGATGCGCACCTGCATCAGATAGTGGTACGGCGCTACGGAAAACGCGGCCTTGAACGTGCGGATGAAATGAAATCGCGACATGCCGGCAATGCCGGCCAGCATCTCGCACGACAGCTGCGAGTAGTAATGACGATCGATCTCGCTGCGCGCGAGCGCGACGCGCGCCTGCACCATTGGCGACACGGGCGCACTTCTGGCGCGGACCGGCTGCGCGCGCAGCACGCTTGCCGGCGCCGTCGCGCCGGTGCGAGCCGCCGTGTTGCTGGGCAAAAGGCTGCGTGCCGCGAAGATCGAACGTGGATTGTCGCGCGCCTGTTCGCCAGCGAGAGGCTCGAGCGTGCCGATGCGCTCGCGCAGGTCGAAACCGTGCGCGTTGCACGCGCCGATCAGTTCGTCGAGCCAGGCCTGGTCGCTGCGTTCGATGCGCTCGATGCGTTCGGGCTGGCGCCGATAGTGCTCGAGCCAGCGATAGACCGTGCTCAGCGGCAGGCCCAGGACCCGGGCGCTGTTGCGCCGGCCGTGGCGCAGGGCGAGCAGCAGGGCGACTTCGACGAATGCCTGCGGATAGCTGAGCCTTACCTGGCGGTGTCTGAGCATCGGTTCGATCGAACGTCCCGGGGCGATGACGACAGGCTAGCGGTGCGGCCGCCGGTTCGCTTCCACAAATCCGCCCACATGCGTGCGACCCGCACCGGCCCGGCGATCGGCGAAATGGACAAAATTCCGACATCCGTGAATGGTCGACCAGCACACCGTGCGCGGACAGCGCGGCGGCGTCCGCAATTCGCTACCATGACGCCGTAACATGGTCCGATTACTGCAAAACACCGTCGCCGGATTCCTGTTCCCCGAGAACAGGAATGGACCTGTCGCCGGCGTGGCAGCGAGGGGAAGGTTCGTTCCGATGGTCGTACGCGTTCTGCGCTACTGGGTGATCGCCGCCCTCATGGCCACGGCGATGACGCTGTTCACGGCGTTCCAGACGCGCCTGCAGTTCATGCTGCGCGGCCAGGAGATGGCCTACTTCGACACGGTGCTGTGGAGCGGCGTGATCTGGTACATCTGGGCCCTGCTCGCGCCGCTGGCGATCATCCTGACGATGCGCTACCCGATCGAGAAGGGGCCGCGCCTCGCGCATGCCGTGGCGCTGCAGATCGTGCTTGCCGCGGGGTTCATCGGCCTGCACGCGACGATTGCCGCGGCCATCATGCATTTGTATCCGGAACGCTTCGGCGTCCTGCCGGACTTCGGGCCGGCGATCCTGCAACTGCTGGCGATGCAGGGGCACTGGGGCTTCATGAGCTACGTCGCGCTGGTCGCGATGGTTCATGTCGGCATCTATTTCCGGCGCGCGCAAACCGAAGCGCTGGCGCGCGAGGAGCTGCGCACGCAGGCCGCGTCCGCGCAGCTCACGGCGCTGGCGCGGCAGATGCAGCCGCACTTCCTGTTCAACGCGCTCAATGCGCTCGTGGCGATGCTCGAGGAAGGCTCGACGCCGCAGGTGTTCACGATCCGCCTGGCGCAGATGCTGCGCATCCTGCTGCAGAGCGGCGACCGCGCGACCGCGACGCTCGGTGAGGAGCTGGCCCTGGTCGAGGCCTACCTGGAAATCGAACGCGCGCGCCTCGGCTCGCGACTGCGCACCGAGATCCAGGTTTCGTCCGCGGTGACCGAATGCCGGCTGCCGGCATTCATCCTGCAGCCGCTGGTCGAGAACGCGATTACGCACGGCATTGCGCGCGCGCTCGAAGGCGGCCAGATCCAGGTGCGGGCGCAACGCGACGCCGGCGATGTCGTCATCGACATCAGCAATACCTGCTCGTCGCCGCCGGCCGGCCAGGAACCGGCCGACGGCATGCAGCTGACGATACCGAACTGCCGGCGCCGCCTGGCGCTGATGTACGGGCCGCAGGCGCGCTTCGAAGCCGGTTTCGTCACGCGCAACCTTTTTCGCGCTTCGATCATCCTACCCCTGGACTCCTCAGCGCCTGCCCCGCCGACATGAGACGCCTGCGAGTACTCGTGGTCGAAGACGAAGAGCTGGCGCGCGAGCGCCTGGCACGCCTGGTTGCCGAGCAATCCGGATTCGAACTTGCCGCAGCCTGCGGCAATTGCGACGAGGCCCTCGAAGTGCTCGCGGTCGAACCGATCGACATTGCCCTGCTCGACATCCAGATGCCGGGCATCAGCGGCATGGAATTCTCGGCCCGCCTCGGCGAGCAGGGCGAGCAACCGCCGATCGTGGTGTTCGTCACTGCGCACAAGCGCTTCGCCTTCGACGCATTCAAGGTGCATGCGGCCGACTATCTGCTCAAGCCGTTCGATCGCGCGCAGCTCGAACAGGCGCTGGCCACGGCGAAGGACCGGTTCAAGGCGCGCGAAGCGCTCGCGCTGGCCGAAAAAATCCATGCGGTCGTGGGCGAGTCGATCGATGCGCGCGCAGCGCCGGAAGCCAGGCCGGCATCGGGGCGGTTCGTCGTGCGTGAGAACGGCCGCTACCTGATCGTGCGCAACGAGCAGATCGACTGGATCGAGGCCGATGGCCGCGATTGCGTCCTGCACTGCGGCAGCAAGGCCCACCGCGTCGACGGGCCGCTGGCTGAACTGGCCGAACGCTTGTGCGCCGACCGCTTCGTCCAGGTAAGCCGCTCGAGCCTGTTGAACATCGACAGCATCGCGCAGCTGCAGGAGATGTTCAAAGGCGATCTCGTCGCGGTCATGAAGGGCGGCCAGGAAGTGCCGGTCAGCCGGCGCTTTCGCACGCAGGTCATGGATCGCCTTGCCGGTTGATGCACGCGCCGGCGCGGAGAAGTGAGCAGAAGCATGGTAGAAATGCGCGCCGCGCGCCGACCATAATCGGTTCGTCACGTTGGCGGTGGTGAGCGATGCAAAAAATTCTGCTCAACTTGAACAGCATTCGCGCGGCCCGCGAGATCCGCGCCGGCAGGAATCCCGGCAAGGTCAGCGGCGAACTCGGCATCAGCCCGCGCAACATCGACCGCATCGAGTCGGTCTACGGAAGCATTCCGGACAATCTCCTCGCCGGCATCGAGCGCTTGCTCACCGATCGCGAAAAACTGCGGCGCCTGATCTCGAACCTGATGCACCGGAACGAATTCCTGCCGTAAGACACCATCCGTGTCGCAAACCGTCGCTCGGTGCGCGCGCGCGGCAGCATCAGCTCAGAGCGACGTGATCGGCTTGAAACCGCCCATGAACATGCGCATGCCGTCGAACGGCATCGCTTTCGGATTCATGATCGCGGCCAGGCGCGGATCCTTCATCGCCTTGGCGTTGACGCGGTCGCGTTGCGCGCGCGACTTGTAGACGATCCAGCCGATCGCGACGACCTCGCCGGTCTTGAGCTTTACGCTCTGCGGAAACGACGTAACCTTGCCCGGCTTGACGTCATCGGCGACGCATTCGATGTACTCGGTCGCGCCGTGATCACGCCAGACCTTGCCCATCGTGCGGCTCATGCGGCGATAGGTTGCCAGGTTTTTCCTGGGTACCGGGATGACGAAACTGTCGACGTAACTCATGAGGCCTCCGGAATTCGTTGCGCCCCTTGCAGGGCGGACTCATCGGTATTCGCAGCGAACATCGATCAGTCGAGTCTATTCCGTGAAAAGCGCAGCAACAACGCTGCCGCGGCCGCATCGGCTCGTTCAGTCAAGTCAAGTTCAGCCTTCGCGAAGCGCGCGCGGCATTGCATCGCGGTCGCGCAGTTTCGGTCGAGGCAACCGATTGGCCGTTTGCATCATCCAATCCAGCTTCGAGGCAGCCACGGGCCAAGCTGATGAGCCATCCGAAAGCATCTGGAAATGCGGCGCGAGTCGCCGCGGCCGTTTTTGCCGTTGCGGCAGCTGTCGTCCACGCCGCGCCGCGCGATGATACCGTGCTCGTGGCCGGCGGTTCGTTCCGCATGGGAACGCCGGCCACGGCAATCGCCGAATTGCGCAGCCGCTACGGCGTCGACTTCCCGGGCGCGTTCGACAGCGAAGTGCCGGCGCACCTGGTGACGCTCAGCGCATTCCGCATCGACCGCCACGAAGTCACGAACGCGCGCTTCGCCGAATTCACGGCGCGCCATGTGGAGTGGTCGAAGCCAGGGCTGAGTACACAAATGCACAATGGCCACTATCTCGAACACTGGACCGATGGCCAGCCGCCGCCGGCACAGCTCGACCATCCGGTCGTCTACGTCACCTGGCATGCGGCCCAGGCATTCTGCCGAGCTGCCGGCGGCCGGCTGCCGACCGAAGCCGAATGGGAATACGCGGCGCGCTCGCGCGGCGACGACGAGTTTCCGTGGGGCTCGGTCCTGCCCGATGCGAAAAAGGCGAACTATGGCGAAAGCGGCCGTGGCGGCACGGCGCCGGTCGGCAGCTATGCGCCGAACCGGCTCGGCCTGTACGACGTGGCCGGGAACGTATGGGAGTTCGTACTCGACGAGTGGCAGCCGGCGTATGCCGATCGCGCGCAGACCAACCCGATGGCCGGCGGTGTCGTTGCCGACGACAAACTGCGCAGCGTGACCGGGCGGCGCGTGCTGCGCGGCGGCAGCTACGATGGCGGCGTGGTGAACCTGCGCACGCGCTGGCGCGACAGCCACGAGGTCACGAACGCAAAACCGTTCGTCGGATTCCGCTGCGCCTATTCGGCGAAATAGGCGACGCACGCCGGTGCGACCATGAAGCGCGCGGCGCGCGATCGAGCGGGCCATCGTTTATCATGGCTGGCAATCGCCACGCCGTGTCGCTGCTGGCGGTACATACGGGGGATCGATGCCTTCGCTGTTCGCCGAACTCAAGCGCCGCAACGTGTTTCGCGCTGCCGCTTTCTATGCGGCGGTCGCCTGGCTGCTGGTGCAGATCGCGACCCAGGTGTTCCCGTTCTTCGACGTGCCGAACTGGGCGGTGCGCTGGATCGTCATCGCGGCGCTGATCGGCTTTCCGTTCGCGATGGCGTTCGCCTGGTTCTACGAGTTCACGCCGGAGGGCCTCAAGCGCGAAAGCGAAATCGCGCACCTGCCATCGGTCCCGCGCGCCACCGGCAAGAAGCTCGACCGCTGGATCATCGCCGTGCTCGCGGTCGCGGTCGTGCTGTTGCTCACGAACAATTTCGTCCTGCGCATGCGCGGCATCGGTTTCAGCGAAGCGGTCAGCGCCAAGTCGATTGCGGTGCTGCCATTCGTCAACATGAGCGGAGATGCGCAGACCGATTACTTCAGCGACGGCATCACCGACGAAATCCTCAACGCGCTGGCGCAGATCCCGGGCCTGAAGGTCGCGGCGCGCACCTCGGCTTTCGCGTTCAAGGGCAAGGCCCAGGATCTGCGCGAGATCGGCGAGACGCTCGGCGTTGCCAGCGTGCTCGAAGGCAGCGTGCAGCGTTCCGGCGACGACGTGCGCATCACCGCGCAGCTGATCGATACGCGTGACGGGTATCACCGCTGGTCGCAAAAGTACGATCGCAAGCTGACCAGCATCTTCGAGGTCGAGGATGAAATCTCCAAAGCGATCGCCAGGGAGTTGCAGGTCGCGCTCGGCGGCGATGCACTGGCGCCGCTCGTCAAACAGGCCACTGGCGATCCGAAAGCGCACGACCTCTACCTGAAGGCCCTGACCCAAATGAGCGGCCGCGGTGCCGGCCTCGTGACCGCGACACAGTCGTTCGAAGAGGCAGTCACCCTGGATCCCGGCTACGCCGCCGGCTGGGCCGGCCTTTCCCAGACCTACGAATTGCTGCCGTGGTATGAACTGGCACCGTGGCTGTCGTCTCTGGCCAAGGCCGAGGCAGCCGCGCGCCGCTCGCTCGCGCTCGATCCGGACTTGGCCGAGGCGCATACCGCGCTCGCGAACGTGCTGCGCGACCGGCTCGAATTCGCGGTCGCCGAGAAAGAGTATCGGCAAGCTCTGGCTCTCGGGTCCGGCAGCGCGGAGACGCGCAACCAGTTCGCCCAGTTGCTCGGCGCGCTCGGGCGTTTCGAAGAAGCGATCGAACAGGCGCGCGCCGCGGTGGAACTCGATCCGATCGCACCGGCGCCACGCTATATCCTCGCCGTTTCGCTCTCGTGTGCCCATCGCCAGGCCGAAGCGATCGCCGAGTTCGACAAGGTAATTGCGAAGACGCCCGGCTTTCTCTATGGGCGCTATCACCTGGCATTCGCCTACCTTTTCAACGGCAACTACGCCGAGGCCGAAGGCCAGGCGCGCAGCGCCGCGACAGCGGCGGGAGAGGATCCCGCTGCGATTGCCACGCTGATCAAGGGCGTGGCCGATCCGAACCTGGCTCCGGCGGCATTGAAGCTGACCCAGGATATGCACCGCCTTGCCGGCGCCGAGGTCGGTGAACTGGCGGCTGCCTTCTGGAAGAGCCTGCTCGGCGCGCACGAGCAAGCGCTCGAAAGCCTGCGGCGCTGGTACGACAATGCGCCGGCCGGCCAGCGCTTCAGCGGCATTCGCTATCTGCGGCTGCCCGCGTTCGATCCGGTTCGCGCGGACCCGCGCTTCAAGGCTGTGCTCGCGGAGTTGAACGCGGCGGATGCGCCCGGGAAAAGTCCCGCGCCATGAGCATGCTTTCTCCGCTCCAACTCCGGCGACGTTGATCGTCCGGCAAGGAGACGCTCCAGCGCTGCGCGCGCAGCACGAATAGCCGGTGTCGTTCAGCGGTAACGTCTTCGCAATGAAGATGCGCGAACTTGTCGGGCTGCGACAACAACCCAGTCCGAGGAGCCTTCGTCATGACCCATCAACACAAGCTGCTGCCGCTGATGCTCGCCGCCATCCTTGCCGCGCCGTCGGCGCATGCAGCCGTCGATCTGATCGCAATCGGGACGTTGAGCGGCAACACGGCCGACCTGTCGACCGAAACCGCGGCGCCGCTGGAAAATGGCGCGCCTGGCAATCTGCTCGGCGGCATCGGCTCGGGCATCGCCTATGCCGGCTGCAACACGTTGCTGGCCGTGCCGGATCGCGGCCCGAACGCAATCCCTTACGACGCGGCGGTCAGCGATACGGCCTCGTACATCAATCGCTTCCACACGATCAGCTTCGATCTCGCCGCGAGCGCGCCCGGTTCTGCATTGCCGTTCGAACTGAAGCCGACGCTGACCGCGACGACGCTGCTGCGCGCGCCGCAAAAGCTGGCCTACGGCGACGGCGTGCTCGCCGGCTTGCCGGGCGGGGCGCCGGCACTCAATGCGGCGAATCACACGCAGTACTTCAGCGGACGATCCGACAACTTCGTCGCCTCGCAGCTGTCGACCTATGCGCTCGATGCGCGCTTCGACCCGGAGAGCATCCGCGTCAGCAACGACGGTTCCAGTGTTTTCATCTCCGACGAGTACGGTCCGTACATCTACCGCTTCAACCGCAAGACCGGCCAGCGGACCGCGGTGATCGCAGTTCCCGACACGTTTGCGATCTCGAACCTCAGCGCGAACGGCGACGCCGAAATCAGCGGCAATACGTCCGGCCGCGTGTCGAACAAGGGCATGGAAGGCCTGGCGATATCGCCGGACGGCACGACGTTATACGGCGCGATGCAGAGTCCGCTGGCGCAGGACGGAGGGACCAACGGGCGCTACACGCGCATCCTGAAGATCGACCTCGTCACCGGCGCCACGAGCCAGTTCGCCTATCCGCTGACCAACATCGGCAGTGCGAGCAAACCGAAATATCCGACGATCAGCGACATCGTCGCGATCAACAATCACGAGTTCCTCGTCGACGAACGCGACGGCAAGGGTCTCGGCGACAATTCGACGGCGGTGTTCAAGAAGATCTTCCACATCGACCTCGACGGCGCCCAGGACGTCAGCGCGTTCGTCGGCGAAAGCGCACTGGCGCCGGCGGCGGTCGACAAGGGCGCGGCGCCGTTCCTCGACATCGTGGCCGCATTGAACGCGCATGGCATCGGCAGCAACGACATCCCGGCGAAGCTCGAAGGCATCGCGTTCGGTCCGGACATCGACATGGATGGCGTGACGAAACACACGCTGTTCGTCGCCAACGACAACGACTTCGTCGGCACGGTCACCGACAGCAACCATCCGGCCGGTATCGACAATCCGAATCGCTTCTTCGTCTTCGCGGTCGAATTTTCCGATCTGCCGGGCTACGACGCACAGCAACTCGCGAAGAAATCCTGCAGGTAAAACGCTGGCGTCGCCGGGGCCGCAACGCGCGGCCCCGGTGTCACGCGCTCACGCGACCAGCG
>DATIEJ010000522.1:0-2134 GCA_035455825.1 Rhodanobacteraceae bacterium
GCGCCGGGCCGCGAAGTGCCGCACGGCAAGGTGCCCGAGGTCATCTACACGCTGAACGAGTACTACGCGCGCGTTGCGCTCGAAGGCGGTTACCTCGACGCGAAATCGCCGGTCATCGTGCAGGAACGGCGCCGGCCCGGATCACCGCCGCTGTCGCAACAGCAGCAGCAGGAAGCGCTGGCCTGGGCCCGCGAACAGACCGCACGCATGACCGAGAGCCTGTTCACCGGCAAGGCTTGCACGACCTGCCACAAGGTTACGCCGCCACGCGACGCAAGCGACACCTGGCACATCGCGCCGGTGCGCGTCGCCGGCGTGTGGTTTGCCGATGCGAAATTCACGCATGACAAGCACACGACGATGAAGTGCGACGATTGCCATGACGCGCGCAAGTCCGAAACGTCGGCCGATTTGTTGATCCCGGGCATCAGCAATTGCCGGACTTGTCACGGTGGCGCTTACGCCAGCAACAAGGTGCAGACGACGTGCATCGCGTGCCACGAATATCATCAGTCGGCAACGTTGAAGATGGGTAAACTCTGACGCAGCGGCGAGAAATCGGCGGACTTGCTCGCACGCTGGCCGCGCTGCATGGGTTTCAGCGCCATGCGGTTGCGCTATGATGGCTCGGCATGGCGTGTGGGTCCGGCGCGACGTATGCGGCGGACCTGGTCGAACTGACCGGACATGGTGTCGGTCGCCCGTTGCGGGGGACGCGGCGCCGACGCAAAAGAGCATGCAGCCCGGTTCGCGCTTGGGGAGAAGGAGCGATGCGGAAGACGAAACTCGACTGGCTGGTCCTGGCCGCGGTAACGGCCCTGACTGCCTGCAGCGGCGGCAGCAACTCCGGCAGCAGCGCGGGAACTTCCCCGCCGCCGCCGCAGAACACCCCCGATTCCGGCTGTAGCGGCTTCTGCGCGAACGCATCGTCGTTCCTGACCGAAGCCGACGTGCAGAAGATCATCGCCCAGGCGGTCAACGAAGCGCAGGCGCAGGGCAAACCGGCAGTCATCGCCGTCGTCGACCGCGTCGGCAACGTCCTCGGTGTTTACCGGATGGCCGGCGCGCCGTCCACGATTCGCATTTCCGATCCGCGGCCGGTTACGGGCGGACTGCTCAATCTCGACGTGCCGCCGGAACTCGGCGCGATATCCAAGGCGCTTACCGCGGTCTACTTCTCGTCGGAAGGCAACGCGTTCACCTCGCGCACCGCCGGCCAGATCGCCCAGGAACACTTCAACCAGGGCGACGCAACCGCTCCGGCCGGACCGCTGTTCGGCGTGCAGATTTCGAACCTGCCTTGCTCCGACATCAGCCAGCGCTTCACCGGCAGCGGAACCGGTCCCGGGACGCATCGCTCGCCGCTTGGCCTGTCGCCCGACCCGGGCGGCATCTCGCTGTTCAAGGCCGGCGTGCCGGTCGGCGCCGTCGGCGTTTCCGGCGCCAAGCCGGTCTACACGCTCGATGAGAACGCCGAGGTGCCCGAATTCGACCTCGACGAGGACGTCGCTGTCGCCGGCAGCTTCGGCTTCATTGCTCCGGCCGACCGGCGCGCCGACCAGATCACCGCCGGCGGCCTGACGCTGCAGTACGCGAACACGCAGGTCAGCCAGCTGGCCAAGGATCCGTCGACGGCGGCGCCATTCTCGGCGCTGACTCCCGCGGCCGGCTCCGTGATTGCCGTGCCGGGGTATTCCCAGGCAGTGATACTGCGTGGCACGGCGTTCGGACAACCCGAATCCGGCATCCGCCAGGACACGACCGAGTGGCCGGGTCTCGATGCATTCGTCGTCGTCGACGCCAACAACGTCAACCGTTTCCCGCCGCGCGACGGCACCGACGGTGCGAGCGCCCTGACGGCGAACGAAGTGCGCACGATCATCGGCGAAGGCCTCAAGGTCGCGCATCGCACGCGCGCCCAGGTGCGCCGTCCACTCGGCTCCCCCGCCGGCGAGACCGTCGTCATTTCGGACACCAATGGCGTCGTGCTCGGCATCGGCCGCACGCGCGACTCGCTGGTCGACGCGATCGACGTGACGACCCAGAAGGCGCGCACGGCGGCGTTCTTCTCCGGCGCCTATGCTGCCGGCGATATCCAGTCGGTCGGGCCGGTCAGCTTCTTCAGCGCGGCCTA
>DATIEJ010000523.1:0-3755 GCA_035455825.1 Rhodanobacteraceae bacterium
GCAGGAACATGTTGAAGCGTTGCGGCGACATCGATTCGGCAACGATGTCCTGCATCGGGCGGATTTCGAGCAACGGTATTTCGGGCGCAAGGTCGCGCAACGTTCCGCGCAGCGCCGATGTTGCGCTCGCCGGATCCGTCGCCGTGCGCAGCACAAGGTTCAGCGAAAGCCCGTGAAACGTGCCCATGCTTTCCGGATACACCAGTTGCGACACCGGCCAGTACAGGGTCGACACCGGATCGTTCTGGTCGAGACCCCGATCCTTGACGTCGCCGACGACGCCGACGACTTCGCGCACGACATCGGGAAAGAACGTCAGCTTCAGGCGCTTGCCGATCGGATCTTCGTTCGGCCAGAACTGCTTCGCCATCGACTCGCTGACCAGCACGACCGGCTGCGAAGTCGCCGTGTCGCTGTCGGCGATGGTGCGACCGCGCAGCAGCGATATCCGCAGCGCCTCGATCGCGCCCGGCGTGAGCATGCGCACGGACACTTCGGGCTGGTGCGACATGTCCTGTTCCGCCGATCCCTCGACGGCGACCGGCTGGGTCGAGCCGTCCTGCAGCGGCAGGCTGTCGGTTGCGCCGGCCGACTGTACGCCCGGCAGCGCGCGGATCGACTGCAGCAAACGGTCGGCGAACGCGACCTCGAGTTGCGGCGTGGCGAAGTCTTTCGCGCCGACAGCCAGCCGCGCTGTCAGCAGGTTCGACGCATCGAAGCCGGGATTCACGTCGCGCAGGTTCCACAATGTGCGGATCATCAGCCCGGCCGCGACGAGCAGCACGAGAGACAGCGCGACTTCGGCGACTACGAGGATGCTGCGCGTCTTGCCGCTGGACCCCGCCGAGCCGCTGCGGCCGCCCTGCTTCAACGCATCCTGCGGATCGGCCTTCGACAGCCGCCATGCCGGCACGATGCCGGCGACGATGCCGGTCAGCACCGCGACCGCGAACGTGAAGGCGAGCACCACCGGATCGAGATGGATCTCGTTCAACCGCGGCAGGCTCGAGCCGAGAACCGCGACGACGAGTTTCGTGGCGAAGTGCGCGACCGCGAGCCCGGCGAGTCCACCGACAACCGAAAGCAGCACCGCCTCGCTGAGCACCTGGCGCATGATGCGCAGCCGGTCGGCGCCGAGCGCCGTGCGGATCGCGATCTCCTTGCGCCGGTCGAGCGTCTTGGCCAGGATCAGATTGGCGACGTTCGCACAGGCGATCAACAGCACGAAGGCGACGGCGCCGAGCAGCACGAGCAGCGACTGGCGCACCGGGCCGACGTGTGCCTCGAGCAGCGGCACGACCAGCGCGCCCCAGCCGGCATCGTCCGCCGGATATTGCTGCGCGAGATTCGCCGCGATCGAATCGAGCTGGGCCTGCGCCTGCGCGACGCTGACGCCATCCTTCAGGCGCGCGACGGCGCTGAAGTGGTGCTCTCCCCGCACGGCCTTTTCGGCCGGCTCCCAGATCAGCGGGGTCCACAATTGCGCATAGGTCGGCTTCTGGAAATCCGCGTCCATGACGCCGATGACGCTGTAGGTCTCGTTGTCGAGCGAAACAGTCTTGCCGACGATCTGCGGATCGGCGGCGAAACGCGACTGCCATAGCTTGTCGCTCAGCACGACGACGTGTGAGCTCTGTGCGGCGCCATCGCTTTCACTGATCGCGCGTCCGAGCTTCACGTGGCCGTGGATCACGTCGAAATACGTCGGCTCGACGCGCGCCGCCTGGAGTTCCTGCGGATCACCCGAACCGGTCAGGCGGAAATTCGCGGCGCTATAGATCGCCGACTTCTGGAACACGTCATTGCGTTGTTGCCAATCCAGATAGTTCGCCGCCGACAGCGAGAACCTGTCCATCCCGGGAAACTGCTTCGGTGGCGGCGTATGCCACAGCTGCACGAGGCGGTCCGGCTCGGCGTACGGCAGTGGTCGCAGCAACACGCCGTTGACGATGCTGAAGATCGCCGTGTTTGCGCCGATTCCGAGGGCAAGGACGATGATGGCCGCAGCGGCGAACGCCGGCGCCTTGCGCACGCTGCGCAGCGCGAGCCTGAAATCATTGAGCAATCCAGCCATCGGGATGATTCTCCATTGCAAATAGTCGCGATCGGAGGGCAAATTTGCACGGGACGTGCCATTTCGCGCGCGAAGGCGATGGTGTGAGAAAACAGGGTCTTGGCGCGATCGACAGTCGTGCACGCAGTGACTTGTGTCCGATTCGGGCCACTGGATGTTCGATATCGGACATCGAACGTTCACGGCTCCCTCGGGTGTATCGCGGAGCAGCGCTTGCGCAGACACCTGCCCGCGACTTGATAGCGCTGAGCACGCCAACAGGATCCTCTGTTCACAAGCAAGGTGCCGATATTTGCGAATGGCTTTGACGGCTGATTCCCACGCTCGGCCACGCTCCGCCCTTCTCGCCCCTCTCTGGTTCCAGTACTCTCCGTGCTCCAACAACGGGGGAGAGCACGCCATGCACGTGAGGAAGTTCGTTTCGTTCGTCGTTACTGTTTCATTGGTCGTCGCCGGCGGTCAGGCGCTGGCCTCCAAGGCATACCATTTCAAGGTCGCCAACAAGACCAGCTCCGATATCACGACCCTGCAGGTTTCGGTCGACAAGAAGACCTGGGGCAAATTCGATGTGGGCGACGGCGTCAAGGCGGGCGACACGGAGACGTTCGTATGGGACGAGTCGACCAACGACGAACCCTGCGAAGAGTGGATTCGCGCGAAATTCGCCGACGGAGAATGGAGCCCAGCGTCCCACCAGAATTTCTGCGAGGACATGGACGCTCCGATCGAGTTCACGGAGTAGCGGCAGGCGCAGGTCGTCCCGATTTGCAGTTGCAAGTTTGCGCTGGCTTCGGATTCCGCGCCTTCGATCAGGCGCGGAACCGTTCGCGTTTCGAGTTCCTCAATCGTGTCGCAGCGCTTCGACCGGCGCGAGGCGCGACGCCCGCAAAGCCGGAACCGCGCTCGCCAGCGCGCCGGTGGTGAACAACGCGAGCGCAACGGCGCCGAGCACGAGCGGATCGCGCGGCGTGACACCGTAGAGAAGCGCACCCAGGACATTCGACAGCGCCAGCGAGCCGGCGACGCCGAACATCAGCCCGACGGCGACCAGCGCCAGGCCCTCGCGCAGGATCATCTTCAGCACGCGCGCGCGATCGGCGCCGAGAGACATGCGCACGCCGATCTCCATTCGCCGTTGCGCGACGGAGTACGCGATCAATCCGTACAGCCCGACCATCGCGAGCACGAGCGCGACCGCGCTGAACGCCATCATCAGGGTCGAGAAGAATCGGCGCATCGTGCTGCCCTGGCGGACAACCTGCTCCATCGTGCGCACGGCCGTGACCGGCAGGTCCGGCGCCGCCTCGCGCAACAGGCGGCGCAATGGCTCCGCCGCCAATGCCGGTGCGACACGCGTTTTCGCCACGATCGCGAGGTCCGAGACGAACGAATCGTAGATCGGGAAGTAGACCTCGGGCGAAGGCTCCCGGTCCAGTCCCCACTGCCGCGCGCTGGCGACGACGCCGATGATCGTCTTCGGTACATCGTCGTAGACCTTGACCTGCTGGCCGATCGGCTCGACGCCCTTCAGGAACGTGCGCACGAACGCATCGTTGACCAGCACTTCGGTCGCAACGCCGGATCCGTGGCTGTCTTCGGGCGTGAACGCGCGGCCGCGCAGCACGCCGAGTCCGAGCGTGCCGAAGTAATCCGCGCTGACGAAACGCCACTCGGTCAACGG
>DATIEJ010000524.1:0-2569 GCA_035455825.1 Rhodanobacteraceae bacterium
ATGCGGTTTTCTTCTTCGACTACGCGATGTTGCTGCGTGGCGTGTGCGCTGCGGCCGAGGCGGATCTGATCGCATTGCCGCGTGACCTCGTCCGGCGCTTGCTGGCCGAGCTCGGCAAATTTGCCGGCGCCGACGGCGAAATCTGCGCTGCGCGCGTTCTTCGCCGTGGCGCCGTACTTCCGGCGAGGTGGTCGACGATCGGCGGTCCGTTCGAGGTCAAGGCGTGCTCGCGTGTGCTGCTCGCGGCACGCCACGTCGAACTGCCCACGAACCTGGCCGGCGCATCCATGCGGCTGATCGACCGCTACGCACCCGAGACGGCCACGCTCGCGCTCGAGATGCTGCATCCGACGCTCTACTTCGCCGAAGGCATGCTGCTTGCGCGGCCAGACCACGCCCGGCACATTGCAGCACTTCTGGCGCGCGTGCTCCGCCTGCAGCGCGACGACGGCAGCCTGCCCGAAGCCGAGCAGGGCTCGGAGTTGCCGCGCAGCGACATCATCGCGCAGGCGCTGCGCATCGGCCTGCTGTTACGCGGCGGGTCAATCGAAAACGCACCCGACGATCGCGCACTCGATCTTCTGGCCGACGCCCTGCTGGCGCGGGTCGGCGCCGACGGCAGCGTGACGTTTCGCAACGACGCCGAGGCACGCGAACCGAACGTCTGGTGTTCGATGTTTGCCGAGCAGGCATTGCGCTGGTACGCCCAATGGAGCGACGGCGCGGCCCTCCCTGCTGCCGAGTGGCTGGTATGACTGGGACGGCGCTGGCCGTCTGGAAGCGACGGGTCGGAATCCTGGCACGCATGACGCGCTGCGTGCCGCTTGGCCTTGCGCTCGCGGCCGCCGGACTCCTGGCGCGGCGCCGCGCGCACGGACCGCTGCCGTCGCCATCGGCAGGCTGCAAGCCGGGCCTGAGCGTCATCGTGCCGGAGCGCGGCACGCCCGACCTGCTCGCGGAAACGCTCGCGGCGCTGATGCAGGCCCTGGCCAGCGTCGACGAACCCGCCGAGGTCATCGTCATCGTCAATGGCGCCGCGCGCGGCGACTATTCGGCATTGTGTACAAAGTACCCGATGGCCGACTGGCAGTTCCATGATCGCGCGCTCGGCTTCAACGGCGCGATCGCCGCCGGCCTGGAGCGCGCGAATCACGACTGGACCTATCTGCTCAACAGCGACATGCGCCTCGAGCCGGCCGCATTGCACGAGGTCCTCGCCCAACGCCGGCCCTGGGTATTCGCGATCGCTTCGCAGATTTTTTTTGCCGACCCGGCCCGGCGGCGCGAGGAGACAGGCTGGTCCGACTTCCACCCGAATCCGCTGACACCCGAAGTCTACGAACGCGATCCCGGTCCGGCCGCACGCATGGTGCGCGGATCGCTGTATCCCGGCGGGGGTTCGTCGCTGTGCCGGACGGCGACATTGCGAACGTACGTGCGCGGCAGCGCAGACTACCGGCCGTTCTATTGGGAGGACGCGGACTGGGGCGTGCGTGCCTGGGTCGACGGCTGGGAAGTGTTGTTCTGCCCGACATCGCGCGCATGGCACCAGCATCGCGGCACGATTCGCCGCTATTACGAGGCGGCGGAAGTCGAGCGCATCATTGCGCGCAATGCGCTGCTGTTCGACCTGCGCCACGCCTGGAGCGGCCGCCGCGCCGGTGCATTGTTGCGCGCCGTTGCGGCAACGGATGCGCGCTCGCGCGCCGAACTGTCGGGTATCGGCACAGCCTGGCGCGTGTTTCGCACGCGTCTCGAGACCTTGCGGGCGCGCCAACGCGGACTGCGCTTCGAAGTGCTGCCACTCGATCGATGGTATGAACCGACGTCCGCACGAACGCGCCTGCCCGCCACGCGCCGCCCGCGTGTGCTGCTGGTTTCACCGTTCGCCCTCTTTCCACCCGCGCACGGCGGCGCCCGGCGCGTGGCCGAACTCACGGCAAGGCTGCGCGATCGCGTCGATTTCCTGCTGCTCGGCGACGAAGGGTCGCTCTACACAGCCGACGCCGAACCGTGGATTGATGGCATGCTGGCAGCGCGTTTTGTCGAAGGCCGCGGCGACCAGCGCGGCGTGACGTTGCCGCTGGAACAACGCCTTGAGCGCCATGTGTGGCCGGGCCTGTCCGATGCGCTCGCGCGCATGATCGATCGCTACGATCCGGATATCGTGCAGGTCGAGTTCATGGAACTCGCCGGACTGGCCGCGGCGCGCAACGGCCGCGCCAAGTGGCTGCTCGCGTTGCACGATGTCTACCTCTCCGGAAACTCCCCGTCCAGCCCTCAGCCCTCTGCCCTCAGCCCTGATCAAGCAAGCGACGCGGCGCAGCGCACGGCGATGGAGCGCTTCGACGCGTTGACAGTCTGCTCGACCGAAGACGCGGCCCTGCTTCCACCGTCCGCGCCGGCAACGACGGTCGGCAACGGCGCGACCGATCGTCGCAACGCCTATCGACCGTCGCCCGAATCTCCTCGGCTGCTGTTCATGGGTCCGTTCCGCTACGCGCAAAACCGCGTCGGCATCCTCGAATTTGTCGCCACGGCGTGGCCAGGCTTGCGCCACCGGTTTCCC
>DATIEJ010000525.1:0-2072 GCA_035455825.1 Rhodanobacteraceae bacterium
CGCAAGCGTTCGGCCAGCGTCTGCGCCGGCGCGATGTAATGCGTGATCAGATCGGCGCGGTAATGCACGCCGCTGCGGCGATAACGCGCGGCAACCGGATTGGGGACAGCCAAACCACGACGCGCCAGTTCGGCCAGCAGATGGAATTCGGCGAATCCGCGCGTGCGCTCGGCGCCATTCCACAGATACCGGTCACCGAGGACACGCGCGACCATGCCGCCACGATGATAGTGGCGCAGCAGCCACTCATCGTCGCCGGCACGGACACGCAACACGCCGCCACGGCCGCCACCGTGCTCCGTGGCAAGGCCGCGGCCGCGCCAGTGCCCTGGATCGAACCACGCCGGATCGAAACGCTCGCCGCCGGCGCGCGCGACCGCGGCGGCGTCGAATACGATCGCGCCGTCGTTCGTCGCCTGCACTTTCGCTTCGCCAGTCGCCGGTATCATGTCTCGTTCAAGGGATAGTGCCGTCGTGCGTTAGACTCAAGGGCCACCGACAAAGTTTAGCAAGCCAGCGCGCCGGAAACCGTGTTTTCACCGAACTCACCGCCTGAATCGCTATGCCTGCTGCGCACGTCGGCGCTCGGCGACGTCACGCATGTCGTGCCGCTCGTGCGCACCCTGCAGCGTGCGCTGCCACGAACCCGGCTGACCTGGATCGTCGGCAAACTCGAGCACCGGCTGGTCGGCGATATCGACAATGTCGAGTACATCGTGTTCGACAAGGGCAAGGGCATGGCTGCCTGGCGCCAGGTCCGCCAGCGTCTCGCCGGACGCAGCTTCGACGCGCTGTTGCACATGCAGGTCGCGTTGCGCGCCAACCTGCTGAGCACGCTGGTACGTGCGCCGTTGCGCATCGGATACGACAGAGGGCGCTCGAAGGACCTGCACGGCCTGTTCGTCAACCGCCGGATCCCGGAACGCAGCGGCGAGCATGTGCTCGACGCGATCGGCAGCTTCGTCGAGCCGCTCGGACTGAAGCAAACGCAGGTGCGCTGGGACATTCCGATTCCGGCCGAAGCCGAGGATTTCGCGCGGCGCCACATTTCCGGCGATCGGCCGACACTGCTCGTCAGCCCCTGCTCGAGCCATGCCGTGCGCAACTGGCGTCCGGAACGCTACGCCGCCGTGATCGACCATGCCGCCGGACGCGGCTGGCAGGTCGCCCTGTGCGGCGGCCCGGGCAACTACGAGCGCGAGTTCGGCAACGCAATTGTCGCAAAGTGTAAAAATGTGCCGGATGACCTGATCGGCAAGGACACGCTCAAGCAATTCCTGGCACTGGCACGGCGCGCAAACCTGGTGCTGACTCCGGATTCAGGCCCGATGCACATGGCCAATGCCGTCGGGACTCCGGTGCTCGGCCTGCATGCGGCAAGCAACCCGCAGCGCTCCGGGCCCTACTCCGAGCGGCGCTGGTGCGTCGATCGTTACGACGCCGCCGCGCGCAAGTTCCGCGGCAAGACGGCGGCCGAACTGGCCTGGGGCACGAAGCTCGAGTATCCCGGAGTCATGGACCTGATCGAGGTCGACGCCGTCATCGAGCGCTTCGAGGCGTTTCTCAGCGATCGTCCTTGATCGCGAGGATCACGAAGCGGCCATCCCTGGCCGCACTTTTCAAAAGAACTACGCCCGGTAATCCTGGTAGGACTTTTCCTCGACCAGCGATGAGCCGAGCTTCAGGTTGATCTCACGTTTCACGGCCGCGCGCTCGTCATTGCGGAAGTACACCGCGCGCGCGAGTTCGATGAACTCGGCATCGAATGCCTGGGCCTTTTCCTTGAGCCGGATCCGGTCCTCAATGTCCCAGAGAAGTTCGTTGACGGCCTTGAGCCGCGCACGCTCCGGCTGGATATCGACGCGCGATGAAGGATGGGCCGCCCAGGTCTTGTCGAGCATGCCCAGCTCGGCGCGCACGTTGGCGAGCTTGCCTGGGTCGGCAATGCGCTCGGACTTGATCTCGAGGATCGTGATCTTGTCGATCAGTTCACCGAAGGAGATGGGGATCGAGAGTTCGTTCATGGTTCACAGTTTAGCTGGCGAACCTCAATCGGAATACCGCCGAACACC
>DATIEJ010000526.1:0-4940 GCA_035455825.1 Rhodanobacteraceae bacterium
GGCGAGTCGCTACACGCTGCGCGAGGCGTTGCGGCACCTCGAGGAGGCCGGCCTGATCCTGCGCCGGCGCGGTTCCGGAACGCTGGTGCGCAGCGCCGAGGTGCAGGTCAGCTACGAGCAGCACATCCGCACGATCGACGATCTGCTGCAGTTCACGAACGCGACCGGTTTCCAGTATCTGCACACCGATCGCGTCCAGGCCGATTCGACACTGGCCGGCTGGCTCAACGTGCGCGTCGGCATCGAGTGCATCCATCTGCACGGCATTCGCTACCATCGCCGCACCGCGCTGCCGTATTGCCTCGGCGAGGTTTATCGCCGCGCCAGCTGGCAAGGGCTGCCGCAGGGATTCGCACGCATGGAAGATGCGCTGCGCCATGTCATGGAAAAGGAATTCGAGCAGCGCATCGGCAAGATCGAACAGTCGCTGAGCGCCGTGGCGATGACCGAGGAACAGGCGCACGAGCTCAAGGTGCCGGTCGATACGCCGGGATTCCGCAGCGTGCGCCGCTATTTCGACCTGAAGGGCCGGCTTGCGCTGGTCGCGGTGACCTTGCATCCGGGCCCGCAATTCAGCTACTTCATCCGCTACGAGCGCAGGCAGCCGGCGGCGCTCGCTTAGTGAACCGTAACGATGGATTCGGGAGCATCTTGTCAAGTTCTCGCTGTGACTTACCCCCTTCCGGCTGCCGCCACCTTCCCCCGCAGGCGGGGGAAGGATTCCAGGCTGAAGCTTCGTGCTTTCCCTTCCCCTGCGAAGCGGGGGAAGGTGCCGAAGGCGGAAGGGGGCGCTCCGTGCTGAATCGTGTCAGCTTCGCTATCGATTCAAGCGGTACAGGCCACTAGTGGCTGCAACAGCGCCATTTGCCGCGACTGCGGCAAAGCCGGACAATTGACGCGATCATCGGAGTCAGGCAGCCATGAACGAATCCGGCACGCAACGCGAGTCGATGGAGTACGACGTCGTCACGGTCGGCGCGGGACCGGCTGGCCTGTCGTTCGCGATTCGCCTCAAGCAGCTCAAGCCCGACATCCGCGTTTGCGTGATCGAGAAGGCGTCGACGATCGGCGCGCAGATCCTGTCCGGCGCGGTCATCGAGCCCCAGCCGCTCAACGAACTGCTTCCCGAATGGGGCAGGAATCCGCCGCCGATTTGCGTGCCCGTGACGAACGAAGAGTTCTGGTGGCTGCGCGACAAGACGCGCGCGATCAAGTCGCCGATCCTGCCGCCGCAAATGGACAATCACGGCAACTACATCGTCTCGCTCGGCGCGCTGTGCGCATGGCTGGCGCCGCAGGCCGAGGCGCTCGGTGTCGAGATCTATCCGGGCTTCGCGGCGGCCGAGCCGTTCTTCAACGACGACGGTTCCGTCGGCGGCGTGCGCATCGGCGACATGGGCGTGGCCAAGGATGGTTCGCACAAGCCCGGCTACACGCAAGGCATCGACATCAAGGCGCCGATCACGGTGCTTGCCGAAGGTTGCCGCGGGCATCTGACCAAGCAGCTGATCGCCAAATTCCAGCTCGATTCAAATTGCGATCCACAGACCTACGGCATCGGCATCAAGGAGCTGTGGCAGCTGCCACCCGGCCGCGTCGAGCCCGGCAAGGTCGTGCACACGATCGGCTGGCCGATGGACAACCGCACGTATGGCGGCAGCTTCCTCTATCACATCGACAAGGATCGGCTCGCGATCGGATTCGTCACGGGCCTGGACTACGAAGACCCGATGCTGTCGCCGTTCGAGGCGTTCCAGCAGGTCAAGCATCATCCGCTGATCAAGCCATTGCTCGAGGGTGGCACGATCGTCTCGGCCGGCGCGCGCGCAATCGTCGAAGGCGGGTACCAATCGCTGCCGAACTGCGAGATGCCCGGCGCAATCCTGATCGGCGATACGGCAGGATTGCTCAACGTGCCGAAGATCAAAGGCACGCACCAGGCAATCCGCTCGGGCATGCTCGCCGCCGAGTTCGTATCGTCGACGAACCATACCCGGGGCTGGGACGCGGCGCTGCGCGGATCGGTGATCTTTTCCGAATTGAAGAAGGTGCGCAACATCCGCCCGGGTTTTCACCGCGGCTTCTGGCTCGGGCTCGCCAACGCCGGCTGGGAGACCATTACCGCCGGTCATTCGCCATGGACATTGAAGAACCACGGCGACGCGACGGCGTTGCACAAGGTCGACTCGTTCCAGCCAGAATTGCGCGATTACGTCGAACGCACGCTGCCGCCGCGCGATCGCCTGGCAGAAGTATACTTTGCCTCGACCCAGCACGACGAGGACCAGCCGATCCACCTGCACGTCGCCGACACGAACATCTGCGTGACGAAGTGCGTGGAGGAGTACAGGAACCCGTGCACGCGCTTCTGCCCGGCCGGCGTCTACGAGATCGTCGGCGACGGCGCTGACAAGCGCCTGCAGATCAACTCGGCCAACTGCGTGCACTGCAAGACCTGCGACATCAAGGACCCCTACGGCATCATCAACTGGGTCACGCCCGAGGGCGGCAGCGGGCCGAACTACCAGAACCTGTAGGCAAGCCGTGCCGCGGCGCGAGCGCTAGCGGCACTGCGCCAGCGGCAACGAGACGACTTGCGCGATCGCGCCGTCGCTCGTGCGTTGTGCGAACGCGACCAATGACGAATGGGCGATGTCGAGATCGGGCGGCGACGCAATCTCCACGTCGGCATTCGCCAGCGCCAGCGGGCCGGCAAGCGAACGCACGACATGATCGTGATGCAGCAGCACGCCACGATTCTCGCCAGCATGCACCTGGGTCGACAGCCCGTCCTCGGTCAACGCAATGTAATTGCGATAATCCGTGTCGCCGCGATGCGCAAACTCGGTATCCAGGCGCACGCGCAGCGGCGCGCCGGCCTGCGACGGCAAATCGGCGTTCAAGCGCATGCTTGCATCGCTGCCCGTGACCGGATCGGCCAGAGCCATCGCTTGCCCTGCGCGATACCAGCCCGACCAGGCGTGGCCATCGAGCACGATCTGCGGTGTGTAGACACCTGAAGTGCCGTCGAACGTGGCCTGCGCTTGCTGGCGCTTGCTGTAGCGAGGATCGGCGAAGCGGTCGCGCCAGCCCAGGGAGTCCCAATAGTCGACGTGAAATGCCAGGGCGACGACACCGGCGCCTGCTGGCAGCCGGCGCAACCAGTCGTCGGCTGGCGGGCAGGAACTGCAACCCTCGCTCGTGTACAACTCGACCAGATGCGGGCGCGAGTCACTGCGGTCCGCGGAACATTCCGCGCGCGCCATAGATGCGACCAACGGGAACAGCAATAGCAGGATTCGTGCGATGCGCATGCGGGACCACCTGAGTTCGTGCCAGAGCAGACCCGGCGTGAGGCCTCATTATTTCGCCACACCCTGCCTTGATGCAGCACCATCGATTGCGCGGCATCCTGGCAAAAAAGAGGGCGCCCGAGGGCGCCCGATTCCCGAAAAAATTTCAGGTCACGAATCTTCGATCTCAGCGACGATCGCGATCCCAATGGCCCGCCTCGTAGCGATAGCGGCCGTTGTGGTCGTACCAGTGAGCGGACACATAGTGATGGCCGTGGCGGGCGCGAACGTAGTGGCCATTGACCCAGACGTGGTGATGATTGCTCCAGGTCCAGTAGCCGGGCGCCCACACATAACCGACGCGGGCTTCGGGCACCACTTCGTAGCGCGGTGCCGGCGGCGCGACGTCGACTTCGACATAGGTCCGCGCGCTGGCGAGACCCGGGGCAATGCTCGCGCCGAGCGCCAGGCCGGCGCACAGGACAGCGTTTCGAATTGTCATGATCTGCTCCTTCCGTTGCAACGGTCGTGACGCTCGCTGCGCCAGTACCGCGACCCACGAAGTTGTGGATGGTGTAACGATAGAAGCCGCCTTGTGAATCAACTCCGAACCTTGCGACAGGAAGCGGAACACGTGTTAAACGAAGAGCGAGGGCTGGGGGCTGGGGGCTGCGGGCTCAAGAACCACGCTTGCTTGCGGCAGACGAATTCGTGCATCCGAAACCATTCATCGCGCCTTCACACCACGGTAGCGTGGCCTTACCATATCGCGGTCGCGACGCCAGCCATGCGTCGAGACACCTTCACGCGTGGCGCCGCCACGAACTTCCGCCGGGATACCCGTCATGCCGCCGACCGACAACGACCAGCCACGCCGCGCGCATGTCGCGCTGATCACGGCCGCGGCGGCACGCGACCTCGACGAGGATCTGCCGCCGCTGGAGCAAGCGCTGCGCGCCGTGCCGGGTATACAAATCAGCACCGTGAACTGGGACGACCCGGACGTGGACTGGTCGCGATTCGACCTGGCGTTGTTGCGTTCGGCCTGGGATTACTCGCAACGGCTCGACGAGTTCCTGAGCTGGGCCGCGCGCGTCGCCGGACTCACGCGGCTGCTCAATCCTCTCGCAGTCGTGCGCTGGAACACCGACAAGCACTATCTGCGTGACCTGGCGCGAGCGGGAATTGCAACGGTGCCAAGTGAATTCATCGAACCCGGCGACGATGCAGGCGCCGCCCTCGATGTTTTCATCGCCATGCACTGCTCCGCCGGCGCGGGCGGCAAGGAGATGGAATTCGTCGTCAAGCCTGCGATCGGCGCAGGTTCGCGCGATGCGCAGCGCTACGGCCAGAGCGAGCGCGCCGCCGCTCATGCGCATGCCGTGCGCCTGCTCGACGCCAGGCGCAGCGTCCTGCTGCAGCCTTACCTCGATCGCGTCGACGAACATGGCGAGACGGCGCTGATCTTCTTCGCCGGGCACTTCAGTCACGCGATCCGCAAGGGTCCACTGCTGCGCCGCGGTGAAGGTCCGACGCGCGCGCTGTTCGCCGAGGAGGAAATCTCGGCGCGCAAGCCGAGCGACGACGAGCTTCGCGTCGCCACGCGCACGCTCGGCGCGATTCCGTTCGCCAAACCGCTGCTCTATG
>DATIEJ010000527.1:0-4052 GCA_035455825.1 Rhodanobacteraceae bacterium
TGAGCTTGCGCACGCAGCGCGCGGGATTGCCGACCCACAATTCGCCTTCGCCGACGATTTTTCCGGGCGTCACGACGGCGCCGGCGCCGATCATCGCGTGCCGGCGCACGACGACGCCGTCGAGCACGGTCGCATGCATGCCGATCAGGCAGGCGTCCTCGATCGTGCAGGCATGCAGGATCGCGCCGTGGCCGACCGTGACGTCGGCGCCGATCAGCAGCGGGAAACCGCCCGGCGTGTAGGGTCCATCGTGGGTCACGTGCAGGACGGTGCCGTCCTGGATGTTCGTGCGCGCGCCAATCCGGATGTAGTTGACGTCGCCGCGCGCGACCGTGAACGGCCACAGCGAGGCGTCTTCGCCGAGTTCGACGTCGCCGATCGCGACCGCGGCCGGGTCGATGTATACATTTGCGCCGAGGCGCGGAGACTGGTTGCGGTAGGGTCGGATATTCATGCCATCGGCGCCGTTTGAGCGCCGCGATCGTATCACTGGCGCCGGCTCGATCGCCGGCTTGTGCGTTCCGTGCCGTTTCGCCGCAGCCTGCGGCGCTACACTAGCGGGCATTCACCTCTTGCATGGCTCGACCGATGGACACGCCCACCCCTTCCGCCCCCGAACTGGACTCCACGCTCGCCCGCCTGCGCGCCGCGCAGCAGCGACATACACCCGACTATGCCCAGCGTGTCGACGACCTGAAGCGGCTGCGTTCCGCCTACAAGGCACGGCTCGACGAGTTCGCCGCGGCAATGAGCGCCGACTTCGGCCGCCGCTCGCGCCACGAAACACTGCTCTCCGACGGCATGACCGTGCTCAACGAGATCGATCATGTCTGCCGCCATCTGCGCGGCTGGATGCGGCCGAAGCGCGCGGCCGCCGACTGGCTGTTCCTGCCGGCGCGCACCGAGGTGCGCTACCAGCCGCTCGGCGTCGTCGGCGTGATCGCGCCATGGAACTACCCGGTCAACCTCGCGCTGAACCCGCTGGCCGTCGCGATTGCCGCCGGCAACCACGTCATGCTCAAGCCGTCCGAACATACGCCGCGCACGTCCGCATTGCTGCAGCAGTTGCTCGGCGAAGTATTTCCCGACGACCGCGTCGCGACTGTGCTCGGCGGCGCCGAAGTCGCGGCTGCGTTCGCCGCGCTGCCATTCGATCACCTGTTCTTCACCGGCTCGACGGCGGTCGGGCGCAAGGTCATGGCCGCGGCGGCCCGGAACCTGACGCCGGTCACGCTCGAACTCGGCGGCAAGTCGCCGGCGATCATCGCCCCGGGCTATTCACTGCAGACCGCGGTCGGGCGCATTGCCGCCGGCAAGTTTCTCAACGCCGGCCAGACCTGCATCGCGCCCGATTACGTGCTGCTCGCGCGCGCGCAGGTCGCGCCATTCGTCGAGGAAATGCAAAAGTATATTTCGCAGCGTTACGCCGGCCTGGCGACGAACCCCGATTACAGCAGCATCGTCAACGCGGGCCAGTACGCGCGCCTGACGGGCTACCTGGACCAGGCCCGCGCTGCCGGCGCCAAAGTCATCGAACTGGCCGCTGGCGATGCCGGTTCGCGCGTCCTGGCGCCGACGCTCGTGCTCGACGCGCGCGACGACCTTGCGCTGATGCAGGAAGAAATCTTCGGGCCGATCCTGCCGCTGGTTGCGGTCGACTCGGTCGATGCGGCGATCGACTACGTCAACGCGCGGCCGCGCCCGCTTGCGCTGTATCACTTCGACAACGACCGCAAGCGCACCGAGCGCGTGCTCGAGCGCACGATCGCCGGAGGCGTGACGATCAACGACACCGTCCTGCACTTCGCCCAGAGCGAATTGCCGTTCGGCGGCGTCGGCCCGTCCGGCATGGGCCACTACCACGGCCGAGAAGGGTTTCTCGCGTTCAGCAAACAGAAGCCCGTGCTATATCAGTCACGCTTCAGCGGCATGGCCCTCGCCCGGCCGCCGTACGGCAAGCTCGCGGATTTTCTCGTCAAGTTCTTGACGCGCTGATAACCTCAACAGCACTTTCCACGGCCACCTAGGGGCAAGACATGAATCGAATCGGACGCGCGACATCGGTCGCCGCGGCAATGCTGGTGTCGTCGCTGGCGAGCGGCGCGGAGGTCGAAACGTTCGCCCGCTACGCCGGCACGTGGAAAATGCAGCTGAACTACGTCGAATCGGCGCACAGCAAGGCGCGCCAGGAATCGATGACCGTCAGGAACGAGTGCTGGCACAGCGACTTCTTCTATGTCTGCAACCAGATCATCGACGACAAGTCGCGCGCGCTGATCGTTTTCTTCTACGACCCGGTTGCCAAGCGCTACGGCTCGTATCCGATCGCGGTCGGCGCGGACACGGTTCACCCGGCCACCGTCGTCGTCGACGAAAAATCGATCACGTTCCCGTACGACATGCAGGACAACGGCAAGACCGTCCACATGCGCATCGTCAATACCTTCACGACGCCCGACACGCTCGACTTCAAGCAGGAATATTCCGAAGACGGCCAGAACTGGGTCACGATGGCGACCGGCATCGAGCATCGGGTTTCGCCGAAGGCGAAGTAGCGTCTGGACCGTTGCCGCTGCTGATTCGCGCCGCAGCCGGCGCGGATCGGCTAGGCGGTCGCAATCTCGAGCGCGACCAGCAGTTCCAGCGCCTGCGCGCGCGTCGTGCCGCACATCAACGGTTCGGCGCGCAGGCGGCGGCAGATTTCCGGCCGTTCCGGCAGTCCGAACAGCAGGCAGCGATTGGCCGGGTCCAATTGTATACAACGCACGCCGGCCGGCTTGCCGTCCGGCATGCCGGGGATCGCCGACGAGATCGATGGGGCGATGCAACAGGCGCCGCAACCGGCGCGGCAGTCCATGGGCGCCTAGTCCGTGGCGCGCAGCGGCAGTTCGGCGCGCAGTTCGGCGTGGACCGCGTCGGTGTCCGGCCGCACGCCGTGCCAGATCGCGAACGACTCGGCGGCCTGCTCGACCAGCATGCCGAGTCCGTCGAGCGCCGGTCCCGCGCCGGCGGCGCGGGCCCAGGCCAGGAATGCGAATGCCGCCGCGCCGTACGAAAGGTCGTAGCACAGCGTGCGCCGCGCGACGAGTCCGAACGGCAACGCCAGCTGCGCCGCGCCGAGGCCGGCCGATGTCGCGTTGACGATCAGGTCGAAGTTGCCGGCCGCGCCGAGATCGTCCCAGTAGCGCGTGTAGACGCGTTTCGGATCGCCGATCGAGTCGGCGAGCGCATCGGCGCGTTCGGGCGTGCGATTGACGATGATCAGCTCGCCGACACCGGCATCGAGCAGCGCGAACGCGGTTGCACGCGCCGCGCCGCCCGCACCGAGCAGCAGGCTGCGCCGGCCGCGCAGGTCGAGCGCATGGCGTTCGGTCAAGTCGCGCACCAGTCCCGGGCCGTCGGTGTTGTCGCCGAGCCAGCGGCCGTCGGGTAGCCGCGTGAGCGTGTTGACCGCGCCGGCGCGGCGCGCGAAATCCGACAGCGCGGCACTGAGAGCGCAGGCGTCCTGTTTCAGCGGCAGCGTGACGTTCGCGCCGCGGCCGCCGCCGGCGGCGAAATCCGCGAGCTGCGCGGCGAACGATTCGGCGGGCGCGTCGATCGCGGCATAGTGCACGCGTATGCCGGCCTGCGCGGCGAAGCGCGCATGGATGCGCGGCGACAGCGAGTGTGCGATCGGGTGCCCGAATACGGCGAAGCGTTCTGGTTCCGTTGTCGCGTTCATGGCACTCCCGGCAGTCTGTGCAAATCCAATCCCGCGGATTATGTCACCGCGCGCGGCCGCGAACGGTTCGCCTCGCAGTCCGAGGCGACTCTTTTTGACGCGGATGAACGCGGATGATTACGGATGAGCGCGGATAGAGCAATTGCAGTGTTTTTGCTTTATCCGCGCAAATCCGCGTTCATCCGCGGCAATCCGCGTCCAAAAAAACCGCGTTCAACCAGCGCGCGCCTCACGCAGCCACCCGGCCGCCTGCAATGCAAAATACGTCAGGATCGCGTCGGCGCCGGCGCGCTTGATCGACGTCAGCGTCTCGAGCACGATCGCGCGCTCG
>DATIEJ010000528.1:0-3415 GCA_035455825.1 Rhodanobacteraceae bacterium
CCTCGTGCGCGGTGCCGTCTGCTCGCTGATGGCGGCGGAGCGCATGCATGCCGACGGGTTTCGCGTCGGCCTGTGCGGGGAGGGGGCGGACGAGCTGTTCTGCGGCTACCCGCCACTCGAAATCGCCTTTGCCGAGAACGATCCCGACGCGCGGGCGATGCGCGAGGAATGTCTCGGCCTGATGCACCGCGTCAGCCTGCAACGCGTCGACCGTTGCGCCATGGCGCACCAGGTCGAGATGCGCGAGCCTTATCTCGATCCGGCGGTCGTGAACTACGCGCTCGGCCTCGCGCCCGCGGCGCTGGTGCGCGACGTCAATGGTCTGGCGAGCGGCAAGGTGCCGCTGCGCGAGGTCTACGATCTCTATCCAGATCAACTGCCGGTGAGCATACGCGACCGCGGCAAGGTGCCGTTCGGGGAGGGGGCCGGTCTCGACGTCACGCCGCAAGGCTCGTCCTGGAAGCGCCGCTTCGACGCCGCGATCTCCGATGCCGATTTCCACGACGGCCAGCGCCGCTTCGCGGCCTTCAATGTGCAGAGCAAGGAAGAACTCTTCTATCTCGACAAGCTCGCCGGCACGATCGACGTGATGCGCGTACCGCACTTGCGCGACCGCGCCTGGATCTCGTTCTCGTTCGAACGGCACCGCGAGAAACTGGCGGCCTACGCGCACGCCAGCCTCTGAAATCCGGCTCTCATCAAGGCGACAGGGCGCGGGCAACCCCCGCGCCTTTTTTCTGTCGGAGCCCGGCAAAAAATGCCGCCGCGGCAGAAAAGGTCCGCGCCATAGTCTCGTCCGAGACACATAAGCATCTGATTTAGCGAGCTTTTTCAAGTGGCATGTGGATTGCCACACAGACCGCGGGTACGTGCGCGCGCCCAATCGGGGGCTTTGACGCGGCACGACAGCGGAGAAGAGGTCATGGGTCTTTTCGGTGCGATGAACACGGCGGTGAACGGCCTGCAGAGCCAGTCGTTCGCCTTGCAGAACATCTCGGGCAACATCGCCAATTCGCAGACGACAGCCTACAAGTCGATCGGCACCAGCTTCGTCGACCTCATTCCCGACTCGCCGCCCGGGCGTCAGATCGCCGGCGGTGTCATCGCCAATTCGGTGTCGACCAACGACGTCCAGGGCGCGATCCAGAACTCGTCGGTCTCGACCTACATGGCGATCAACGGCAGCGGCTACTTCGCCGTGAAGCTGCCGAGCGGCACGAACGGCAGCGGCCCGCTGTTCAACACGTCCGACGTCTACACCCGGCGCGGCGACTTCCAGATGGATCAACACGGTTATCTGGTAAACGGCGCCGGCTATTATCTCGAAGGCATCCCGATCGACCCGAAGACCAGCAATCCGGTCGGCAACGCGGTCGCGCCGCTGCAATTCAACAACACCTTCCTGCCGGCGACGGCGACGACGACGATCACGTACGGCGTCAACCTGCCGTCCTATCCGAAGACGACGCTTGCGAACATTGCGTTCCCCGGCTCCGAATTGCTCGACGCGAGCGCGTTCACCGTCAACCCCACGACGAGCGGCGCCGGCACCGTGATCGGCTCCGACATCACGAATTTCCTGAACTCCTCGCTCGATGGCGGCTCGATCACCGCCTACAACACGTCCGGCCAGGCCGTGAATACGCAATTGCGCTGGGCCAAGATCAACAGCAGCAACCTGCCGGCGCTGAACGCCAAGCTCACCGGCACGAGCCCGCTCGGCGTCGTCGATGCGAGCGGCGGCAACATCACGTTCGACGTCAACGGCACGACGGTCACGCTGTCGTCGGTCTTCGCCGGTTCCGGCGGCGTCGGCAAGTACAGCGTCACCGAACTCGAGAACGCCATCAACTCGACCGCCGGCATCACCGCGACCGCTTCGACGGACGCGGCCGGCCACCTCGTGCTCACCAGCACCGGCACCGCCGGCGCCGCCGACACGGTGACGGTCAACAACTTCACCGGTTCGGCCAGCCCGAACGCGAGCCTGCTCGGCTATGCGGCTGCTGCCTCGGCGACCGCGAGCGGCTCCAACGCCAATGCCGGCACCGACACCTGGAACCTGTTCTACCAGTCGGACTCGGCAGCCACGGGTGCGCAGGTCGCCTGGACCAATGTCGGCACGAATTTCAGCTTCGACTCGACCGGCAATCTCTCGCCTTCGATTGCGTCGGTGCCGCTCACCGGCGTCACCATTGACGGCACCTCTCTCGGCAATATCGCCATCAAGCTCAACGGCCTGACCCAGTTCGCGACCTCCACCGGGTCGGCCACGGTCACCTCGCTGAACCAGGACGGCTATCCGCCGGGCCAGCTTCAGGCGATCACGATCAGCAAGGAAGGCCGCATCGCCGGCTCCTTTACCAACGGCAAGAACGTCGACCTGGCGCAGATCCCGCTCTATTCGTTCGCCTCGCCGAACAACCTGAAAAGTCTCGACGGCGGCGCCTTCGCGATCACCGGCGATTCAGGCCCGGCACTGATGGGCGCGAGCGGTCAGCTCGTCGGCGCGGCACTCGAAGGCTCGAACGCCGACATCGCCGACCAGTTCACCAAGCTGATCGTGACGCAGCAGGCCTATTCGGCCAATACCCGCGTCATCACCACGGCCAACCAGATGTCGCAGGACATGCTGAACATGCTGCGGTAGCGGCCAAACGCGACCAGCGGGCAATGACATGAAGTCGGGCGCATGAGTCTCACGCAGGCACTGAATACGGCTCTGAGCGGTCTCAACGCCGCTCAGACCAGCGTGTCGGTCGTCGCCGGCAACATCGCCAATGCGCAGACGCCCGGCTACGTCCGCAAGGTCGCGGTGCTCACGCAGAACTCTGTCGGCACTGCCGGCGCCTCGGTGTCGGTGACGGCGATCAACCGCGTGCTCGACCAGTTCGTGCAGACGCAGTTGCGCACCGAGTCGGCCGGTGCGGCTTATACGGATGTCCGTGCCAATCTCTACAGCCAGCTCCAGGATGTATACGGCACGCCGAACTCCAACAGTACGCTGGAGTCCGCGTTCAACACGTTCACCAGCTCGCTTCAGGCACTGACCACGAGTCCCGACGACGCGACGGCGAAATCCGCCGTGCTCTCGGCCGCGCAGCAGTTCGCGCAGCAGCTCAACACGACGTCGTCCGGCGTGCAGGGCCTGCGCCAGCAGGCCGAGCTTGCCCTCTCGGACGACGTCAGCCAGGCCAATAACTGCCTGCACCAGATCGCGCAGCTCAACGAACAGCTTTCCGCAGCCGGCACGGATCCGTCGGCGGCGGCGCTGTCCGACCAGCGCGACGTCTATATCAGCCAGCTGTCGAAACTGATGGACATCCGCGTCATCAATTCCGGCAACAACCAGGTCACGGTGCTGACGTCGTCCGGCGTCGAGCTTTGCGGCGCCAAGGCTTCGACCCTGAGCTTC
>DATIEJ010000529.1:0-2224 GCA_035455825.1 Rhodanobacteraceae bacterium
GAATCGTACGGCACGCCGCGGTCGGCCGGCCTTTCCAAGTATCTCGAAGAGAAAGGCATTGCGTTGAATGGCGTCGTGCTGCTGTCGTCCATCCTCAATTACGGTTCGCGCCTGCCGGCGCTCGACAACGATTACATCAACCTGCTGCCGTCGTACGCGGCGATCGCCTGGTACCACAACAAGGTCGCGAACAAGCCGGCGACGCTCGAACCGTTCCTGACCGAAGTGCGCGCGTTCGCGCGCGGCGACTACACGGTCGCGCTGGCCAAAGGCCAGGATCTCGGCGACGCCGAGCGCAACGCGATCGCCGAGCGCATGTCGAAGTACACGGGACTCAGCGTCGCCTACCTGAAGGAAGCGAACCTGCGCGTCAGCCAGCCGCGCTTCCGCAAGGAACTGCTGCGCGACGAACGGCGCACGCTCGGCCGCTACGACGGCCGCTTCGAAGGCATCGACATGGACGCCGCCGGCGAGACGCCGGAGACCGATCCGGCCGACACCGCGATCCGCGGCGCGTTCACGGCCGCGTTCAACGACTACATCGTGCGCGAGTTGAACTACGTCAGCGACGTGCCGTACCAGCCGTCCGGCAACAACACGAACCGCGACTGGGATTTCAAGCACAACCTGCGCGGCCAGTTCCGGCCCGTTCCGATTCCGATCACCGTGCCCGACCTGTCCGAAGCGATGCGCACGAATCCGCACCTGAAGGTCATGTCGGCGAACGGCTGGTTCGACCTGGCCACGCCTTTCTTCGCGACCGAGTACGACCTGGCGCACATGGACATCGACCCGAAGCTGCGCAACAACCTGACGTTCACGTATTACCCGTCGGGCCACATGGTCTACCTGAACCTCGAAGCGGCGAAGCAATTCAAGGCCGACCTCGCGAAGTTCTACGACAGCGCCGCCCCGGTGCGTTGACAGCGGATTTGAACGCGCATTGGCGCGCATGAGGACGGATAAGCGCGGATAGAGCGCAAGACGGAATAGCGCCTGCAACGATCGCCACGACATACGCAACTTTGCTCTATCCGCGAAATTCCGTGCTCATCCGCGGCAATCCGCGTTCAAAAAGTTTTGCGGTCAAAGAGAAAAATGGTGGGCCAAGGCCCACTTACGCCGCCGCCTTTAGGCCCTCCCCTTCAAGGGGAGGGTTGGGTGGGGATGGTGTTGAATCCCATCGATTGCACCGCTCGCCCTCTCCCGCGTGTCGGTGACGGCCCGACACGCGCATCCGCTTGCTGCACCGCTCAAATCCGCCTTACGACTTCCTGACGCCACAGCACGCCGCGCCTCTCGCCGCGCAATATTGCTGCATCCCGCCAGCGCGCCTTCACATTCGTGACTTGCGTTCGGTTTTGATCGATACTCGCGCCCCGGCCAACGATTGGCAATCGACAGGGGGCTTCATGCGAAGCGCGCGTCGGTGCGACTACGCAGGTGCAAGTCCCGGCGGTGCATCATGAGCACGCCGGCGGAATCCCCGCGCTACTTCGCGTTCATCAGCTACAGCCACCAGGACGAAACCTGGGCGCAGTGGCTGCACAAGACGCTGGAAACCTGGCGCGTGCCGAAACGCCTCGTCGGCCAGACCACCGCGGCCGGCGTCATCCCCTCGCGCCTGCTGCCGATCTTCCGCGACCGAGACGAACTCGCCAGCGCGACCGACCTCGGCCGCACGGTCAACGCCGCGCTCGCGCAATCGAAGAACCTGATCGTGATCTGTTCGCCGGCCTCGGCGAAATCGCGCTGGGTCAACGAGGAAGTGCTCGCGTTCAAGCGCCTCGGTCACGCCGAACGGATTTTCTGCCTGATCGTCGGCGGCGAGCCGAACGCCAGCGACATCGCCGGACGCGAAGCCGAGGAATGTTTCGCGCCGGCGCTGCGTTTCGAGATCGGCGCCGACGGGCAACCGACGCCGCGGCGCACCGAGCCGATCGCCGCCGACGCGCGCGAAGGCAAGGACGGCAAGGCGAACGCGAAGCTCAAGCTGATCGCGGGACTGCTCGACGTCGGGTTCGACGCATTGAAGCAGCGCGAAATGCAGCGGCGCAATCGGCGGTTGGCGATTGTCACGGCAGCGGCGCTCGTCGTCATGGCAATCACGACGACGTTGGCGATCACCGCGGTCATCGCGCGGAATGATGCCGAGAGAAGGCAGAAGCAGGCCGAAGACCTCGTCGGGTTCATGCTCGGCGACCTTAATGACAAACTGTCTCAA
>DATIEJ010000530.1:0-3100 GCA_035455825.1 Rhodanobacteraceae bacterium
CGTGAACGGCGTGGCCACGTTCAACAACGTCACGGTCAGCAAGGCCGGCACCGGTTACACCCTCACCGCCACCGACGGAAACCTGACCAGCGACACGAGCGCGGCATTCAACATCGTCAGCGCCGCGCCGGCCAAGCTCGCGTTCACGACACAGCCGCCGCCGACGGCGCAATCCGGCGCGAGTTTCGCTGTCGGCGTGACCGTGCAGGACGCGGGCGGCAACACGGTCGTCGGCAACAGTTCGAGCGTGACCGTCGTGTTGACGACGGCGGCCGGCGCAACGCTGGGCGGCACGACAACGAAGGCCGCGTCGGCCGGCGTTGCGACGTTCAGCGGCCTGTCGATCGACAAGGCCGGCACCTACACGCTGACGGCGACCGACGGCGCGCTGACCGCGGCGGTCAGCACGTCGATCACGATCTCGCATGGCGCCGCGGCAAAACTTGCGTTCACTTCGCCGCCGCCGGCAAGCATCGCGGCGGGCGCAGGGTTCGGCGCGGTCGTCACGGTGCAGGACGCGGCCGGCAACACGGTGACCGGCAACAGCTCGCAAGTCAGCGTCGCACTGACCAGCGCGAACGGCGCGACGCTGGGCGGCACCAAATCGGTCGCCGCGTCGAACGGCGTGGCCACATTCTCCGGACTGTCGGTCGCCAAGGCCGGCAGCTACTCGCTGACGGCCACGGACAGCGCTCTCACGCCGGCGGTAAGCAACACCTTCACGATCATTCCGGGAGCGGCAGCGAGCATCGTCTTCACGACCCAGCCGGTCAGTCCACTCGCCGGCGTGACATTCGGCGTCGCGGTCAGCATCGAGGACTCGGTCGGCAATGTCGAAACCGCAGACAACGCCACACAGATCACGTTGAGCACAAACGTCTGCAGCAATGCGCTGTTGCGCACGGTGACGGTCACCGGCGGCGTCGCGCAATTTCCGAACCTGCGTTTCTACACTTCCGGCAGCAGCCGCCAGCTGATCGCGCAGGCATCGATCGGTCTTGGCGTCAGCAGCACGACGTTCACGGTCCAGGCCAATCCGGATCTGATTTTCGCCGACGATTTCGCGACCTGCACGCCCTAGCGATTTGCCGGCACTTCAGGTACGGCAAACCGGGGCCGTCCTGCTCCATGACGAGCAAAACATTTGGACGCGGATGAACGCGGATTGCGCGGACAAAAGCGGATCACTTCGGTACAACAGTCCATCCGCGCAATCCGCCTCGTGCTTTTTCGCTAGCCTGGCTCGCTGCCGGCGCGCTGCGCGGATACGGCGGCAATTGCCCGCACGCGAGCGTCGCGGATTGCCTCGCCGACCGCCGTGCCGGTCAGACCCTGATCGACGAAAGTCTGACTGACGACGCTTTTCGCAGCGGTAAATGCGCTGCGCAGGAACTGCGCCTGCGGATAATCCGATTCTTCGAGGCCCAGCCGGCCGCGCTTGTCGGCTTCGCAGGCGAGCAGGAATTGCTCGAGCCGCTCGCCCTTGCGGAAGGCGTCGAGCTGCTCGAACAGACCGAGCACGGTCGCCGGGCGCAGTTGCAGGGCGGTATGCGCGAGCAGGTGCAGGCGGCAGACCAATTGCGCGAGCGCGGCGAACTCGTTGGGTACTTTTAGCCTTGTGCACAATGCAACAACCGGCGCGATACCAGCATGCTCGTGCGCCGGATGGCTCGGCAGCTTGTCGGCCGGCGTCAACGCCTTGCCGAGGTCGTGGGTCAATGCGCACCAGCCGATCAGCGCATCGCCGGGCGCGATCCGCGCGGCCATGTCGAGCACCATGCCGGTGTGGATGCCGGTGTCGATCTCCGGGTGATAGTCGGCGCGTTGCGGCACGCCGAACAGGGCATCGACCTCGGGGAAAAGCACCTTCAGCGCGCCGCAGTCGCGCAGCGCATGCAGGAACGCGCTTGGCCTGGGTTCGCCGAGCGCTTTCTGCGTTTCCGCCCAGACCCGTTCGGTCTGCAGATGATCGACTTCGCCGGCCTGCACGATCTGGCGCATCAGCTCGAGCGTTTCATCGGCGATGCGGAAACCGCGCGCGGCAAAGCGCGCGGCGAAGCGCGCAACGCGCAGCACGCGCACGGGATCCTCGGCGAAGGCCGGCGAGACATGGCGCAGGATGCCGGCACGCAGGTCGGCGGCGCCGCCGAACGGATCGACCAGCGCGCCGCTGCCGTCTTCGGCAATCGCGTTGATCGTCAGGTCGCGCCGGCGCAGATCGTCTTCGAGGGTCACGTCCGCGGCCGTGTCGAACGCGAAACCGTGGTAGCCGCGTCCGGTCTTGCGCTCGGTCCGCGCGAGCGCATATTCCTCGCCGGTCTGCGGATGCAGGAACACCGGAAAATCCTTGCCTACCGGCTTGTAGCCCAGGTCGAGCAAATCCTGCGGACGGCCGCCGACGACGACGTAGTCGCGGTCGCGCACGGGCAGGCCGAGCAACCGGTCGCGCACCGCACCACCGACAAGAAAAATGTTCATGGGCGTATTATGCGCACGCCGCCCGCGCCGTTGCGACCGTGTACGCGCCGCTTCGCGCGCATCCGGAAAAGGTAGGGCGAACGGCAACCTCGGGGGAATCCATGGTGAACACAGCGCGCGCGCGATCGAACTGGATCATGACGGTGCGGGCCGGTATCGGCGCGGCACTTGTTTCATTGCTGATGCTGGCCGGCTGCGCGAGTCCGCCCGCACAGCGATCTCCTCGAGCCGAAACCGCGCCGTCGTCGAGCAGCGCCAAGGATGCGCTCTATCGCGAGCTCGGCGGCACCGAAGGCATCGCCAAGGTCGTCGATCTGTTTCTGGCGAAAGTCGACAACGACCTGCGCATCAACCTGTTCTTCGAAAAGACCGACCACAAGGACTTGCGCAATCTGGTCATCGAACAGTTCTGCCAGGCGACCGGCGGACCGTGCGTCTACAGCGGCCGCACGATGGAGGAGGCGCACAGCGGCTTGAACCTGACCGATGCGGACTTCGCCGCATTCGTCGAGGACCTGATCGCTGCGATGGATGAACTCAAGGTGCCGAAGGCGAGCCAGGACAAATTGCTCGCGCTGCTGGGGCCGATGAAGCCGCAGGTCGTTGGGCAGTAGACTGACCT
>DATIEJ010000531.1:0-30886 GCA_035455825.1 Rhodanobacteraceae bacterium
GCGATGACGCGGCGCCACGACGACCGTCGCGACTTCGCGCGGCAGCAGGGTGGAAAGCTCGGGCGTATTCGGGCGAAACATCGCGTTTATCGCACCATCGAAGTCATCGGCGGTCGGCGCCGCTGTCCGGCAAACTAGTGCGCGCGGCCTTTCGCTTCGGTGCGATAGGACACATAGGCCGCCGTCCTCTGCTCGCGGTTCAGCAACCGCTAAATTTGCAGCGACTGGCGACGCGAAAATGATTTCGCCGCGGATCAGTCCGGCCAAGCAGCGATTTTTTTCCTTGCGATAAAAGCAATCGTGCACGTTGCGATGTTCATCAGCCGGGGTCGTGCGAAATCCGTCAACGTCAAAGGTCGCGGCTGCAACAACTGCCAGACAAGCAGCGAGCAAAGCCACTCGTTGCAGGGCAAATCGCGGAAATGACCACGCGGTAAACGATGTACGAGTTGCGGCATGATCCTTGCGATCCACGTCGCCTGCCACGCGCGTTGCCTGCGCATCCATTTGTACATTACGTTTTGCTACTGGAGATAATAGATGCTCACCCCTGTCGATTCAGTAGAGAATCAATTACTCACTGCACTCACGGAAGCGGAGCGGTCGCGCCTGCTTCCGCACCTGGAACGCGTCGACATGCCCGTGGGCAAGGTGCTGCACGAGTCCGGCACCCGATTGAGTCATGTTTACTTCCCGACGACTTCGATCGTTTCGATGCTTTGCCTGATGGAAAGCGGAGCGAGTTCGGAAATCGCCGTCATCGGCGCCGAAGGAATCGTCGGGACTGCCCTGTTCATGGGCGACGGTTCGACGACCAACCGGGCCGTCGTGCAAAGCGCGGGTGAAGGCTACCGGTTGAAGGCGCGCTTCATGCTCGACGAGTTCAATCGCAGCGGCCCGGCGATGCAGCTGCTGCTGCGCTACACGCAGGCGTTGATCACGCAGACGTCGCAAACCGCGGCGTGCAACCGTCATCATTCGCTCGACCAGCAGTTGTGCCGCCGCCTGCTGCTGAGCCTGGATCGCGTGAAGTCCAACGAGATCGGAGGCACGCATGAGCTCATCGGCAACATGCTCGGAGTCCGGCGCGAGGGCGTGACCGAAGCGGCGGGTCACTTGCAGCACGCCGGGCTGATCCGCTACAAGCGCGGCCGGATCATGATCCTGGACCGGGCCGGCCTGGAGAAGCGCAGTTGCGAGTGCTACGCGGTCGTTCGCAATGAGTATCGCCGGCTGCTGCCCGCGGTCGGGTACTCGCGTGGACAATCGGCGGAAGCAGTCCGCCAGCCATTACCGGCCATCTTCGATGTCGGCCGGATCGCAGCTCCGGAAACAGACTTCCGCCTCACCGCCTGATCGCTGGCCTGCAACAGGTCCGATTCAACCAGATCCGGCATCCGGCCCGTCAATGCTTGAGTCGGATTCGCCGTAAGCGGTAACTCGACTCCTCCTCGCACAATCGGGCAACGAAAAAAGTACGCTCCGCAGCGCCGCCGTTGCCGCCCATGATCGCCGTTGCGGCCCGTGTCCCAGACGGACTCAACCGCTCATTTTGCAATCCGACCGGTTTTTCAGCAGTCAAAATGCAGTGCAGGTTGCATCCGGTTTCGGGCGCCTGGATACGTGGATCGACCGCGTGTGCGGGTCCCGGCCACACGCAACGTGGCGTTTTGCGCGCGCAAAAAAATGCAGCCATCGATGACCGACGGCCGCATCTTCACAGAACAGGAAATCCGGTCTTATGGCAATCCGTTTGGCGGATCAGAGCTGATCAGGATTACGCTGTGGTGTCGTCCGGCGCGCTGTCGGCGGGCACGGCTGGCGAAGCTGGGCTCTGCTGATTCCCTGCATCCTGCGCCTTGCGCAGGGCATGCCGCGCTACGCCGCCGCGGCGGCCAATGCTCGCCATATGCTGGCGGTTGCCGCTCACGGCTTCGCCGCCCTTGCGGCCTGCTTGGCGTGCTTCCTCGGGCGAGAAACGGTGCGCCGTGCCAAGGGCTTGTGCGGCGAGTCCGCCGCGCCGGGCGATTTCCCGCTGCTTTTTCTGGTCCATCGCGGCGAAGCCACGCGCGCCGGCTGCGCGCGACAGGGTGATTGGTTGAATGGTCATGAAGGTACCTCTCTGGGTGGGGGCTCGTGTGCGGCACGTGGACACCGGGTCCCCGTGACAAACGGCGAGCAGTCATCGGTTTGCACAACGCAACGGAGGAGAGCAATCGGCGTGCCACCCAAAACACCGCTGTCCGCGATCGCGGCATCCGCGGCGATTTCCGGAAAAATTTTCGTGCGCGCGACTGCTCCGGCGGAAGGATGAGCCATTAGTTCACACTGGGTTCGGTGTCCGCTCGCAATACTTCTCGACGCTGCAGCGCACCGGTGCACTCGAGGCAAACATGAATTGGCAGGAGCCCCTCGGCAACGTCCTTATCGTTGATGACAACCCGGAGTTTCAACATGCCGCGTCCGACCTGGCGAGGCTGTCGAAGTGCGTGCCTTTTCCTGCGGCCACACTGCAGGAAGCGCGACGGTTGACGCGCGACGAAAGCTTCGATCTGATCCTGATCGACCTGAATCTGCCCGATGGCAATGGGCTTGATTTGCTCGAAGACATCGACCTGACCGCTCACGGCCAGATCGTCATCGTGACCGGTCATCCGACGGTTGAATCAGCAGTGCGCGCGGTCGCCACGCCGGTCGTCGAATACCTGGTGAAACCGCTGGGACCCGGCGTGCTCACCAGTCTGCTCGATCGCGCTCACCTGCGCGCGCAGCTTCGCCAGACCGAGCAAACCGACGGCCTCGGCGACATGATCGGCCAATCCGCGCCGATGCACGAGTTGTTCGCACAAATTCGCCGGGTCGCGCCGCTCGACGTGAATGTACTCGTTCATGGCGAGAGCGGCACGGGCAAGGAACTGGTCGCGCGCGCGGTGCATGATCTGAGCGGACGCAGGGGAAGATTCGTCGCGGTGAACTGCGGCGCGATCGCGCCGGAGCTGCTCGGCAGCCATCTGTTCGGGCACGAGCGCGGCGCCTTCAACGGCGCGGTCGAGTCGCACGCCGGCTATTTCGAGCAATCCGAAGGCGGAACGTTGTTTCTCGACGAAATCGGCGAGATGCCGCTGGCACTGCAGGTATACCTGCTGCGCGCGCTCGAAGGACAAACATTCACGCGTATCGGCGGAACGGAAGAGATGCCGCTCGACGTGCGCGTCGTGGCGGCGACGAACGACGACCCGCAATTGTCCGTCATCTCCGGCGCGTTGCGCGCCGACCTGTACTACCGTCTGCTCGAGTTTCCATTGGCGGTGCCCAGCCTGGCCGAGCGCCGCGGCGACATTCCGCTGCTTGCCCAGCATTTTCTCGACCGGCTCAACGAACGCTACCAGACGCAGCGGGTATTTTCGCCAGAGGCGCTGCAGCACCTGACGACGCGCCAGTGGCCGGGAAATGTCCGCGAATTGCGCTATGCCGTGCAGCGCCTGTACATCCTTTCCAGCGGCGACACGGTCGAGCCGAAAACCGAATCGGTGACCGGCCCGGCGGCGGAAGCGGATACGTCGATAAGTTTCCGCGTCGGCATGACCTTCGAAGACGTCGAGCGCGAGATGCTGCTCAAGACGCTCGCCTTCCATCGCAACAACAAGCGCCGCGCGGCGCGCGCGCTCGGCATCACGACCAAGACGATCTACAACCGCCTGCTGCGCTACCGCGAGCTCGGACTCATCGGCGACGCCGAGGTCGGCGACCTGACCGGCGGTCAGGCGGAGTGACCGCGCAATCTCGCGCGATACGTCAACCCGGAATATCCTGCGGAAGCTTCAACTGCGCATTTGCGCGCACGCGGCTTCGAAGTCCGCGCACGCCGTGGGAGCTATTTCGGCATATGCGTCGGCGTAGGCGACGGCCATCGCCGACGCGCTGAAGCGCTGCGCCCGCACGAACGCCAGTTCCGCGTAGCTTTCGCGCGCGCCCTTGTCGGCGATCAGGCGCTGCAGCGCGAACGCCAGTGCCTCGTCATCGCGCGGGTCGACGAAAATCGCGGCGCCGTCCCAGGTTTCGCGCAGGCTTTCGATGTCGCCGAGGACCAATGCGCAACGGGCCAATGCTGCGGCGTGCAGCGACAGGCCGACCGGTCCATGCCGCGCGGGCAATGCATAGACCGGAGCGCGCGCGAGCCAGTGCGCCGCCTGGCTGCAGCTCAATCGGCCCAGCATCCTGGCGTCACGCATGGCATCCGAATGGTTGTCGGCGTGAAGCCCGCCAGGGCTGGCCACGCACAACGGCCATGACAGACGGGCAGCCGCTGCTCCAAGCGCCGCGAGGTTGTCGTTGCGATCGGTTGGATCGCCGCAGGAAAACACGTACTCGCCCTTTGGCGGCGCCGGCATGTTCGTTCCTGCGCGCCCGTTCGGGATGACGCGCGCTGCGCGCAGGGGTCCATGGTGCTGCTGCAATTCGCGCAACGTGGCACGCGTCGGCGCGACGACGAGATCGGCCATCCGCAAGGCAGAGGCAATCCGCTGCCGATACCCTCGCCATGATTCCGGAACCGGCGTTCCGTGCACCGCCCGCCAGCGGGATTCCATGCAGGTGTGCGCGGCGAGCAGCAACGGTTGCTTCCATGGCAGGTCGGCGTGATCAAAGCCGTTCAAATGGACCACGCTCGGCTGGATGGCCGTGGCGAGGTCGAGCAGCCAGTGTCCGGCCGCGCGCCGTTCAGAGCAATCGTCCAGCGCGGATGGCTTGTATGCGCTCGCATGCAGTTGAAGGCCGGCAATCGCGTCTGCCTCGCAACGCTGCTCGCGGTCAGGCAAGCCACCGGTCGTCGCAAGCGCGACGTCATGTCCTGCCGCCGTCAGGCCCCGGCCCAACTCGAGCGCGTACTGCCACAACGGACTGCACGTATCCGCGGTCATGAGCACGCGCTGGCGCCGCGACTCGGCGGAGGAGACGAGCGCGCCGAGTTCGGCCACGTGTTGCGCCGCCTTCAGTGCAGTCGTCGACTGATCGCGTGGGTAAGGCACGGCGTGCATGCGAACGCTCAACGTACCGCGCCGTAAGCGTGCGCCAACCCGTTGGCGCTGAAGACGACTTGCCATAGCTGGTTGCGGCGGCAGCGGAACGTCGCTGCGGCGGCCGACAGGTAAAACCGCCACATGCGCTGGAAGCGGTCGTCGTGCTTTTCGCGCAGCACCGGCCAGCTTCGCTCGAAGTTTGCGCGCCAGGCCATGAAGGTCCGATCGTAGTCGGCTCCGAAATTCTGCCAGTCCTCCATGACGAACAGACCCACGGCCGCTTCGTCTATCTGCAACGCAGTCGGGATCGCGGAACCGGAAGGAACATGCTTTTCCATCCACGGTTCCAGCCGGTTTACCGAACGGTTGGTCACGATCGACTGCAGCAGCATCAGTCCGTCGGGCGCCAGGCATCTGCGCATGGACTGGAAACAGGCGCGATGGTTTTTCGCACCGACGTGCTCGAACATGCCGACCGACCAGCAGCGGTCGAAGCGACCATCGAGCAGGCGATAATCCTGCACGCGAATCTCGATCGGCAAACCGGCGCAACGAGCTCGCGCGAACTCCGCCTGCTCCTGCGAAAACGTGATGCCAACGCCGCTGACGCCGTAGTTGATCGCGGCGAACAGCAATCCTTCACCCCAGCCGCAGCCGATGTCGAGCACGTGCATTCCGGGTGCGAGACCGAGCTTGCGGCAGACCAGATCGAACTTGGCTTCCTGGGCTCCGGCCAGATTGTAGGCGTCCTTCCAGTAGCCGCAGCTGGAAACCATGCGCTCGCCGAGGATCGCGCGCAGCAAAACCGGTCCGGGCGATTCATCCTGCGTGCCGATGGGAGACGGAGGCTGCGAACCGGACAGCCCGGACAGTTTCGAGAGCATGAACAACGCAGCTTCGTCGATGCCGCGGACGTCCCTGTCACCATGGATCTGGAGCACGCGCTGCAGCAGCCCGTCGAGATCCGCGGCGTCCCACCAGCCATTCATGTAACTCTCGCCGAGGCCCCTCAATCCGCGCGCGCTCAGCCACGAATAGACGCGCGAGTCGCGCACGCGCATGTCGGTCGGTGCGCAACCGTCGATTCGGATTCCGGCAGCGTCGAGCAGCGATTCGAGCCGTGAGCGCGCAACCAGCGCAAGCCGCGCGGGCGCGAAAGCCGGGGCATGGGCGGGACCGGTTTCGATGGCGACGGCGGCCTGATCCGGCAGCGCAAGGCCAGCCGCGGCCACCGCCTGAATATCAGTGTTTGCCGATGTACGTTGTGTCGCTGTCAGGCTGAGCATCCGGTTCTTCCTCGCAGTGGCATTGTTCGCAGATCGCAAGAGCCATGCCAGCACATTGCAGTCAAGGCGATCGTGTCTTGTCGCTGATGAGTTTGCGTCCATGGCTGCCGACCAGGCGAACGCAAATCGCGCTTGAGCGACGAGGCGTGGCCTTGCGGCGTGGGAACTGCTGCCAGAAGGTGCAGGCACGCGTTCGAATCAAGAGGCGTCTCGATGGCACGGCCGCACCTGCATTTTGCAATGCCGTATAAAGTTTTCGTTCCAGGTTGCATTGGGATTCGCGCACGAATCACGGAACTGGCGTGCAAACAACGTCGGTTCGTTGGCACATACCTTGCGATGACTGCCACGAAAATCCGCACCTTTGCAGCACGCGCGTGATTTTCGGCTCGAAACGCGGCCGGAACGACGGCTTTCCGCGCGACATGGATTCCGGAGAACGACTCTCCGGGCGGAACGCCCTCCTTCCGGCCTGTGTTGCGGCATAGGACAACTTCATCCGCGGCCTTGCTTCATCAAGCTCGCAGGTTGCGGCAACCGGCCTGTTCAAGCCGGACACAACTGTTGCGCGGATGTGGGCACGGATCGCGGAACCAGAAACCAGGGTATGCAGTGAAGCGATATCTCTTGCGGCCGGCTCGGCGCGCGGACCCGGCTGCGGCCCCGCCCACAGCGATCACGAGGCACGGTAAGATTCAGCCCGCGTCGACGCCGCCATGCCTTGGAGCGCATATTCGGTGAGCAAACTGAAACGGGCACTGTGGACCATCGCGCTCGCCTTGACCGCGCTGGTGCTGATAGGAAACACGCTGCTTTCCAACTACAGCGCCCGGGAACTGTTGGCCGGCGGCGCTGCCAGCGCGCGTTCGCGCGACACGATTTATGCCATCGACGACCTGTTGTCCGACCTCACCGAGGCAGAAACCGGCCAGCGCGGCTACCTGCTGACGCAAAAGGCGTCCTATCTGGAACCTTACCGCGCGGCCACTGCGGCCATCGACGCCAAGATCGCCACACTCAGACCTCTGCTCGCCGACGAGCCGGAGCAACTGCAAAGGCTCGGCACGCTGGAACGGCTTGTCGCCGACAAGGCCGATGAGTTGCGTCGTTCGATAGCGCTGATCGACGCCGGCGACTCCGCCGGGGCAATGTCACTGGTGGCGACCGATTCGGGCATGTTGACGATGCGCGCGATCCGGGAACTCGTCGGCAGCATGCGCGAGACCGAGAAAAAACGGCAGGCCTTGCGCGACGCGCACGAGATCGAACTCTACGCCGGGACCACGTATTCGCGTTTCCTCGGCATGGCCATCGGCCTGGTGTTGATCGGGCTTGCCGCTGCGTTGCTGCGCCGCGACCTGCTCGCGCGCAACCGTGCCGCGCGCGAGATCTTCGCGCAGCGCGAATGGCTGGCCACGACACTGCGCAGTATCGGTGACGCGGTCATCGTCACCGATCCGCAGAGCTGCATAGTCCTGCTCAATCCGGTCGCGGAGGCGCTGACCGGATGGAGTCAGCAGGAGGCGTTGGGCAAGCCGCTGCGTGACGTGTTCGTCGCGATCGACGACGCTACGCGGCAGCCGGTCCCCGACCCGGTCGCCCGGGTCATCGCCGAAGGCAGTATCAGCGGACTGGCCAACCATACCGTGCTGCGGGCGCGCAGCGGGCGCGAGTATGTCATCGAAGACAGCGCGGCTCCGATCGTCGAGCCCGGCGGGGCCATCCAGGGCGCCGTGCTCGTGTTCCGCGACGCGACCGAGCGGCGCAACGCCGAGCTCGCACTGGCCGCGGCAGCCGAGGAAATTTCCCAGCGCGCGCACGCCGCGCTCGCCAGCGAGCAAACCCTGAAGACGATTCTCGAAAACGCGCCGATCGGCATCTCGATGACCGGGCCCGGGCCGGACTTCCCGATGATTGCGATGAGCAGCCAGATGCGCGAGTGGCTTGGCCCGGGCGAAAACCAGCCGTCGCGCGAGCTGTACCGGAAGCTGCTGCCGGATGGCACGATTCCCGCGCCAGCGATGCTGCCGCTGTCTCGGGCAATGAATGAAGGTGCGGTCGTCCGCGACGAGGCCTGGGTCGTGGCGCGGCCCGGCCGGCGGCCGCTCACGGTCATCGTCAATGTCGCACCGGTCCGCAATGCCGACGGCGACATCATCGGCGCGGTCCACAGCTGGGTCGACACGACCGAGCAGCAGCGCCTCGACCGCGCGCTGCAGGTCACGCAATCGCGCCTGCGCGTGCTCGTCGAGGCCGGCGTGATCGGGCTGATGCTGAGTTTCGATCGCGACGGCCACGTCGCCCAGGCCAACAGCGCATTGCTGAAAATGCTGGATTTCAACGAAGAAGACCTGGCCGAGGGCAGGATCAACCTGGTTGCCCAGACGCCGGAAGAGTATCGCCAGATCGACATCGCGGCGTTTGCCCAGGTGGCGACGGCCGGCGCCTGCGCGCCGTACGAAAAGGAATTCATCCGGCGCAACGGCGAACGCGTCTCGGTCGTCGTCGGCTATGCGCGCGTATTCGCCAGCGCCGACGAGTATGTCGGCTTCGCGCTCGACGTCACCGAGCGCAAGATGCTCGAAAAGCAACTGCGGCAGCAGGCCGACCAGCTGCTGCTCGCGGACCGGCGCAAGGACGAATTCCTCGCGATGCTGGCGCACGAACTGCGCAATCCGCTGGCGCCCCTGCGCAACGCGCTGTACCTGCTCGAAGCCGACAAGCAGCGGCAGTGGTCGACGGTCGCTTCGGTGCTGCCGACGATGCGCCGGCAGATCGACCAGCTCGTGCGCATGGTCGACGACCTGCTCGACGCAGCGCGCATCTCGCAGAACAAGATCCTGGTGGAAAAAACCGTCGTCGACCTCAAGCCGATCCTGCGCGCCGCAATCGAGACCGTGCAGCCCCTGATCAGCGCGCGCGGCCACCGCCTGGACCTGAAGATCGATCCGCGGCCGATGTACGTCGAGGGCGACAGCGCGCGCCTGATCCAGGCATTCGCGAACATATTGCACAATGCTGCAAAATATACACCGGATCGGGGCTATATCAGCGTCAGCGCCGCTCCGGAACAATCGGAGGCGCGCATAAGCGTGCACGACAGCGGCCAGGGCATCACGCCGGAGCTGCTGCCGCGCGTGTTCGAGCCCTTCACCCAGGCCGATCAGTCGCTGGCGCGTTCCGCCGGGGGCCTCGGCGTCGGCCTGGCGCTGGTGCGCAGGGTGACCGAACTGCACGGCGGAGAAGTACGGGCGATCAGTGCCGGCCATGGCAAGGGCAGCGAATTCGTCGTTCGCCTGCCGCTCGTCGAAGCGCCGGCGGACGCCGCGGCGACCCGGCCCGCAGCGCCGCCGGCCGCGCCCGCCTCGGAATCGCTGCGCGTGCTCGTCGCCGACGACAACCGCGATCTGGTCGCGAGCACGTCAGCATTGCTGGACCTGTGGGGACACCAGTCGCATACCGTACACAGCGGCAACGACGTGCTCGCGGCCGCGCTGGCGTTTCGCCCCGACGTCATCCTGCTCGACATCGGACTGCCGGAAATCGACGGCTTTGAACTGGCCCGGCAGATCCGTGCGGAAAACGCGCTCGAAAGCACTCGCCTCGTGGCGATGACCGGCTATGGTCAGGAGAGCGACCGCGCGCGCGGGCGCGAGGCGGGTTTCGACACGCATCTGGTAAAACCCGTGCACGCGGACCTGCTCAAGGCGACGATCGAGCAGCGCTGAGTCGCGAAATCGGCACTGCTTCCCTACGCGAGCGGCAGGCGCACCGTGGCGCAGGTACCGCGCGCGTCGTTGTCCTCGATCGTCAGGCTGCCGCCATGGGCGACGAGGATTTCCTCCGCGAGCGTGAGGCCAAGGCCGTTGTGCCCCGCGTCGCGCCGGGTCGTGAAGAACGGCTCGGTGATGCGCGCGCGAATGTTGGCCGGGATCCCGGAACCATCGTCGGCAACCACCACGACGACGGCGTCGGCTTCGCGCCGCGCCCGGATCGCGATCGATGTCGCGCCCGACTCGGCCGCGTTGTGGATCAGGCCAGACAGGACTCGTTGCACGGCGACCCGGTCGACGACGATCGAGGCCTCGTCGGCATCGGTCTTCAGCGCCGGCTTTGCGTCCGATCGCTCCTGGACGTATGCGACCGTCGCGCCATCGATGAGGTCGGCAACTCTTACCGTTTCGCGTTCGCGCGCCGTCATGCACGCGCCGAATCTTTCGAGGCCGCGAACCATGCGGCCGTAGCGGCCGCAGTCGCTGAGCATGCGTTTGATCGTTTCGTCGGCGCGGGCGACGTCGGAGCGTTCGAGCAGCAGCTTGACGAGTTCGGCATTCATCGAGATCGCGTTGATCTGGCCGGCTATCTCATGAGCGGCAGCACGCACGAATTTTCCCACGTCGAATTCCGTGCCGTGCGATCGCGTCGGCGCAGCAGTACGATTCATCAGCCGTCTCCCGGATCAAAGTCTTTGTGCTCATCCACAACCGATGAGTATACCTGCGACCGCAGTGCGGCACTTTGCTGCAACGGATTTTTCACGCAGGTCCGGCGCGGGCCGCGGGAGAATCGCTACTTGCCGGGCAGATCCGTGATGCCGTCGAGGCTCTGGCGCAGTGAATCGTATCCGGCCCACGGATCGCCACGCATGCGCTTGAGGCGCGCCGGCACGTTGCGTATGTTGAACGCATCGCCGCTCTTGATGGCCTTGAGCTCGGCCCAGCGCAGCGGCATGGCAACGGGCGCTCCGGGCCGGGCGCGCAGCGAATACGAGGCGACGCTCGTCGCTCCGCGCGTGTTGCGCAGGTAGTCGATGAAGATCTTGCCGTCGCGGTGCTGCTTGCTGGCCACGGCGAGAAATTCCCCGGGACGCACGGCGGCGAAGCTCTCGGCGAGCGCATGCGCGAACTTCTTCGCCTTGTCCCACTTTGCAGCGGGCCGCAACGGCACGACGACGTGCAGGCCCTTGCCGCCGGTCGTGCGCACGAACGACTTCAGCCCGGCTTTGGCGAGCAGGTCGCGCACGTCGATCGCGGCGGCAACGATGCGCGTCCAGGCGATTTCAGGAGCGGGGTCGAGGTCGAACACCAGATATTGCGCGCGCTCGGGATCGGCCGCGGTCGCTCCCCAGGGATGGAATTCGAGCGCATTGAACTGCACGAGCTCGAACACGGCGTCAGCATCCTCGACAAATACATAGTCGCCGGTGCTGCCGCTTTCTTCCTTGAGCGCCACGGTGCTGACGTGCTTCAGGCCGGACGTCAGGTGCTTCTGGAAGAAGCATTCGCCCGAGATTCCGGCCGGGCAGCGGATGACCGACAGGGGGCGGCCCTTGATGCCGGCAAGCAGCTGCGGCAGCACCAGTCGGTAGTACTCGGCGACGTCGAGCTTGGTGATGCCGTCGGCCGGAAACACGACCCGCTCGGGATGGGTAAGCGTCACGGCGCCGAAAACATTCGCTGCCGGCTTGCTCCGCGCAACCCTGATTGGCGCGCGCACAGGCGCGAGGGCCGGATTTCGGCTGTCGGGCTTTTTTCCCGTCGCCCTGGTTTTCGTCGTCCCGGTGTTGGTCATCCTGGTCTTCGTTGCCATGATCGGCTCCTTTGCGGCCTTGTGAGGCCGGCTGCGCTCCTGTCGATGCGGCGCCTCGAGCGAAGGCTGTCGCGGCCAGGCCGCAATAGTATACTTCTGCAACTTCGGATGGATTGGCCAGGATCAGCATCGCACAGGCGGATCCGGCGTTCCTCCGCACACTGGAGGTTGGGCAGCGTCCAGACGAGGATCCGCCCAAGACCATCGAGCTACGCGAAAACCCTGGCCAAACACCGCAAGTCCTGTGCCAGCAGCGACGATTCCACGCCCGCCGACTTTGTTTCCGCGCCCGCTGGCAGTTTCCACGACGACGTCATGGACGGCTGGTGTTTTGCACGAAAATCACGCTTGTGCCCGAGCGCGCTGCGCGGCATCGGGTTGGCACGCGACGTGCGTATTCCTCGCTTCCGCAGACAGGCGTCCCGCTGCAATGGACAAGCTGCAATGGATCTGAAAAGCGGCTATCCGTTCTGGACCGTGAAGAACGGACTGCTTGCAGCCTATCCGCCACTCCTCGATGACATCGACTGCGACGTCGCGGTAGTCGGCGCGGGCATCAGCGGCGCATTGATCGCGCATTCCCTGGCCGAAGCCGGGCTCGACGTCGTCGTGCTGGACAAACGCGACGTCGCCTGGGGCAGCACGGCCGCGAGCACGGCCTTGCTGCAGTACGAGATCGACACCGAACTCGTCGCGCTCGCCCGCGCGTTCGGCGAGCCGTCCGCGGTCGCGGCGTATCGCGCCTGCGAAAACGCGATCCCCGAATTGCGCGAACTGGCGGCGCAGGTCGGCAACAGCGGATTCACGCCGACGAAGAGCCTGTATCTGGCCAGCAACGCCCGCCATGTGCAGCGGCTTCGCGACGAATGCGCGCTGCGCCGCAGGCACGGGTTTGCAGTAGCGGTCCTCGAGGACAAGCAATTGCGTTCGCGCTTTGGATTCGACGCGCCGCTTGCCCTGCTGACGGACGTATCAGCGCAAGTCGATCCGTACCGGCTGACGTATTCGATCCTGGGCAGGCTGCGCGACCGCGGCGTCCGCGTCTTCGACCGCACTGCCGTTCTGGGCTGGCGGTCCACGTCACGCGGGCTGCGCCTGAGGCTCGAACGCGATGTCGGCGTGCGCTGCCGGCACGTGGTCATTGCCGCCGGCTACGAAACGCAGCAATACCTGCGCCGCAAGGTTGCCGCGAACCACAGCAGCTACGCGCTGGTCACCGAACCGGTCGCGGGAGGACTGGGGCCGCTGCGCCGGCTGCTGCTTTGGGAGTCGGCACGCCCTTACCTGTATCTGCGCAGCACGCCCGACAACCGCATCATTGTCGGCGGCGAAGATGATACCGTCGACCTGCCGGCCAGGCGCGACGCGGCGATACCGCGCAAGGCCGGCGTGCTGATGCGCAAGCTGGCGAAACTGCTCCCGGACAGGGAACTCGAAGCGAGCTACGCCTGGGCCGGCACGTTCGCCGAAACCCGCGACGGGCTGCCGTTCTTCGGTCCGCATGAGCAGCACGGCCCGCGCGTGCACTTCGCGATGGCCTATGGCGGCAACGGCATCGTCTTCAGCGTGATCGGCGCCGCAATACTGCGCGCGCAAATTCTGCGCAAGGCGCATCCGCTGAAGCGCCTTTTCTCATTCGAGCGTCTGCGACCCGCGCAGGGCAGCGCGAGGTCGATCGCCGGCTAACTTACCGGACGCGTCGGCATCTCGAACACGAATACCGAACCGCCGCCCGGGCGCGGTTCGTACGCGAGGCTGCCGTGCATCGCCTCCGCGAGCTGCTTGGCGATCGACAGGCCCAGGCCAGTCGATGATTCGCCGGAGGTCGGGACTGCGCTCAGGCGCGTGTAGCGCTGGAACAGCCGCTGGCGATCGGTGGCGTTGATTCCGGGACCGCGATCGAGCACGCGCACGCGCACGGTGCCCGGGTTGCCTTCCTCCGCAACCACGTCCACGCGGCTTCCGGGCGGCGCAAATTTCAGCGCGTTGCTGAGCAGGTTTTCGACCACACGCTCGGCTGCCAGCGCATCGCCGAATGCCTCGAGCTTGTCGCCGGCCCCGAGCTTCACGCGGATCTTCTTCTCGCTGCCGACCAGGTCGAAGCGCGCGACCAGCGAGCGCACGACCTCGCGCAACTCGAACGGCCCGAAGGCATCGAGCGACACCATGCTGGCCGCTGCGTTGCGGGTCAGGAAATCGTCGATGAAATAGAGCGTGCGGTCGGTCGATTCGACCAGCGAATTGAGCAGGTCCTGAAGCCGCTCTTCACCCAGCGCGGGTTCTTCGAGCAGCATCTGCACGCTGAAGCGAATCGACGCGAGCGGGCTTTTCAGATCATGCGCGACCATCGCCGTCAGTGCGTCGCAGTCACGCGCCTTGGACACGAGCCGGTCGCGCGAAAACTTCAGTTCAAGATGCGTGCGCACGCGCTGCAGCAGTTCGGCAACCCGCACCGGCTTGGCCAGGAAGTCGACCGCTCCGGCTTCGAAACATTCGATCAGGCCTTCTTCATCGGCGATTCCGGTGATGAAGATGACCGGGATCGCCGCGAGTTCCGGGGTTTCGCGAAAGCGGCGGCACAAGGCGATGCCGTCCATGCCGGGCATCCGCAGGTCGAACAGCGCCAGGTCCGGCTTGCGCAACATGCACAGCTCCAGCGCCTGTTCGCCGCTCAGCGCGGGCAGAACGTCGTAGCCCTGGTCGCCGAGAAACGCGCTGATGACTTCCACGTTGATCTGTTCGTCGTCGACGACCAGGACCAATGGCGCACGCCGCTGCCTGCCGGCTGGTACCGGCGTATTTATCTTGCCCATGCCCCCCACCGTGCATCGAACATGAATCCCCTCCATGTTCTCGAGAAAGGAATTCGAAAGCGCTCGGCCAAAGCCGTCTGCCGAGGGATATGCGCAGCCCAACCGGTCGGCGCGCACTGTATACCACACTGGGGTTGCGGACTCCTAAACCGCCATCATGATCCGGCCGCCTGCGACGACGATGGATGCGACGTGTCGCCCAACGCGGGAAGCTTGAAGTGCACGGTGGCCCCGCGATCGGCGTTGTTCGTCGCCCAGATCGTGCCGCGATGGGTGTGGATGATCGACGCGCAGACCGCAAGACCGAGTCCGATGCCGGTGGCCTTGGTCGTGACGAACGGGAAAAAGATCCGCTCGATATCTTCCTCTGGAATGCCGCAGCCGGAGTCCATGACCGAAACGTGCACGCCGCCGGCGTCGCTCGCATGCGTATGCAGCGTCAGGTTCCGGCCGGAGCTGGCGTCGGCCATGGCGTCGGTGCCGTTCATGACGAGATTGAGCAGCACCTGCTGCAACTGGACACGGTCGCCCTCGACCGGCGGCAGCTCCGCTCCGAGATCGAGGACCACGTCGACATTGCGATTGAGCAGATCGCTGCGAATGATGCGCTGCACGTCGAGCACGACGTCGTTCATGTCCAGGCGCCGGTGATCGGCTCGGTCCTTGCGCAACATTGCCCGCAATCTGCGGATCACCTCACCCGCGCGCTTGTCGTTTTCGACGATGTTGATCAGGCTGTCGCGAACCTCCTCGAGGTTCGGCGGCGAATGCGCCAGGAAGCGGACCGCCGCCTGCGCATTGCTCAGGATCGCGGTCAACGGCTGGTTCAATTCATGCGCCAGCGAACCGGACAACTCGGCCAATAGCGCCACGCGCGACAGGTGGGCCAGTTCGTCGCGCTGCAACGCCGATTCGCGGTCGGCACGCTTGCGTTCACTGATATCGGTGATCGAGACGAGCATGGAAATACCGGCATCGCCTTGAATCGGACGCAACGCGATTTCGGCCGGCACCTCGGAACCGTCCTTGCGCTGCGCGCACAACTCGCGTCCGGCACCCATCGCGCGCTTGCCGGCGTGCGCGAAGAAGGCGGCCAGATAGTCGCCGTGGCGCTCGCGATAGCGGGCCGGCACCAGCGTTTCGACGTTCATGCCGACCATTTCTTCCCGCGCATAGCCCAGGACGGCCTCGGCCTGCCGGTTGACGAGCGTGATCAGGCCCTGCTCGTCCACCATCAGCAGGGCCGTCGGCGACATCTCGACGACGAGCCGCAAGCGCTCCTCCGCCTGCCGGCGTTCGGTGATTTCGCTGACGATGCCGCGCATGCGCAGCGGCGCGCGCGTCGCCACATCGAACTCCACCTGTCCGCGGACCATGATCCATCGGGTCCGGCCATCACTGCCGATGATGCGGTACTCGGTGCTGAATTCGCCGTCTCCCGCTATTGCCGAGGCGACAGAGTCCTGCAACGTTTTCCGATCGGCCGCAGGCAGGCGCTCGTAGAAGCGGTCGAGATCCCATTTTTCGTCCGGCCCGAACCCGAGCACGCGCATGCCGGTTTCGGACACCCACGAGTTCTCCTGCGCGACATTGCTGCTCCACAAGCCGATTCCGGCGCCGCGAACCGCCATGTCCATGCGCTGCTCGGTCTCGCGCAAATGGGCTTCCGAAGCGCTCAGGTTCTTCGCCAACTGCGCGGCGCGAAGGATGTCGCCGCCGAGTTCGTAGGTCATCACCAGCAGTACGCCCGTGAATGCCGGATTTACGGACAGCGGCGCATGCAGCGTGCCACTGACGACGGCAACGGACCATGCCGCGGAAAGCAGCAGGAATCCGATCATGCTGCCGCATATGAGCATGACCTTGCGCCGGTATTCGCCGGTCGTGCGCCGGATTCCCGACACGAGCGCGTCGACCAGGAACACCAGCAGCAACGCGACGCTGGCTTGCCCGAGTGCCATCCAGGGATTCGGCACGCCGACCGGTGCCGCCACGAATCCACCGCCCCAGATCGGGACCTGGCGAAGCGACGTGATCTCGATGAAGTTGAGATTCTCGCCGGTCAGAAAATCCGGAAGCAGGCACACCAGGCGCATCACGCAGACGAGCACCCCGAGCCAGATCCTGCCGACTTGCAGGTTCAGGCGCACGAAGGCGACGATGCCGATCATCATCAGCGCGAACGGCACGTGCACCCAGCGCAGCAGCACGCCGTAGCGTTCGGCCGTCGGCGCGGTCATCATCAGCAGCTCGAAGATGGCCAGCGCCGCGACGGATATTCCGGTGATCGCGAACATCAGGTGAGCGGACTGGTGTTCCCGCTGCTTGAACCAGACGAGCAGATGGATGAGCGCAAGCGTCAGGCTGGCCGCCCCCATCATTGGCCAGACGATATCGATCCAGTTCATCCGCGGTACGGCTCCCCAGTGCCGGTCCTGGTAGGAAGTCTAGCGCAAATGGCGTTCCTGCCTGGCCGCTGCGCGTCCGGTTTGCGCACTGGCGGCCGTCATCAGCGGCCCAGCGAAAAACCCGTGGCCCAGTTGATCGCGTCGAGCAGCGCCTGGTCGTCCACGGGTTTGCGCAGGAACATTTTCGCACCGAGGTCGCGCACCATCGCCCGGGTCATCTCGTCGTCGCGAGCCGAGATGACGATTACCGGAAGGCGGCTGCCGGCTTGCTTGAGCCGCGCGAGCACATGGTGGCCGGTTACGCGCGGCATGGTCAGGTCCAGCAGGATGCAACCTTGTTCGCCTTCGACCAGTTCGTCGAGGAAGCATTCCGCGGAAGCGTAGGGGCGCGCATTGATGCCGACCGAGCGTATCAGCCGGGCAAAACCGAACCGCACATCATCGTCATCGTCGACGATGTATATGGCCAGGCTCTTGTCGTCCACGTTGCCCACGCTCGGACTCCCTTGTTGCATTGTTTCAGGACCTGTCGGCGCCGCCTGCCGACGATATCGCGCCGGAACGAGGCGCGAAATGGGACCATGATCCAATCAGCCACGGTCCGCTCAATCACGGGCTGATCAAGCACGTTCTAATCAAGCGTCCAATAAATCACGCCCCGTGCGGCTGGTGGACTGCAGGACTTCATCACCAAACGGCCCCGGGACGGCGGGGTTTCTGGCAGCACGGGTCGCTCCATCGCTGCGTTCGGCCCCCAGGCCGAAGCGGAATCATCGACGCGGGCGCACGGTCGCGCAATGGGACCTTTGGTCCCTTCGGAACCGGCATCGAGATCGGCGCTGCGCGCGCGCCGCCCGACACAGATCGAACGGCCTGCGACGTCCCCGGACCTCGCGATTGCGCCCGGTTCACGCGTCAAAGGCGCGAAGCCGACAGATCGGCAATGAACTTCGCGGGCTTCTTCCGGAAAACGACGGCGCCGCGGTCCAACGCCTGGCGCTGCAGCTTGCGGCGCCGGGCATCGATGCGGGACACGATCGCGCCGGTGCCGGGCCTGCCCGGAAAAGCGTGCCCGATCTCCTGACGCAAGGCATTGAGGTCATGATCATCGCCGAGCCACTGGGCAATGTCGGCGCAGCGCTGGACAAGCCTTTTCAGCGGCTGCACGCCGGCATCGCACAGGGCGCCGGCTGCCGCATGCAGGTACTTCGTCTGCTTGCGCCACTCGTGCAACGACTGCGGCGTGCGCTCGGCCAGCGCGCACGCATGCGCCCTGCGCCCGCTCCGATAGATCCTGCGCAATCCAGCCAGCAGTTTCGCCGCGTCGGCGCGTCGCGGCGCGTGAGGCAGAACGCGGCGGCAGGAAGCCTTCACGAGTAGCGCGCAGCGACGCCGCTCTGCCGATTCGGCAAACATGCCGCGCGCTGCGTCGAGGCGCTGCACCAGCCTCCGGTCCAGCGCGGATATTGTCGCGGCGCCGGCCGCAGTCATTGAATGCGATTTGCCGAGCAACTCGCAGACGATGACGAGTGACTTGGCGTCACGCAGCGGCGACAGGCACCTGGCGGCATCGCGCAGCGCGCGATTCTCGCGCTCGTAGACCGCGGGTTTCAGTGCCGCACGCATCAAGCGCAACGCGGCGCGCGCGCGTTTGATCGCCTTGCGCGCCGCGTGCACGCGCGCGTCGATCTTGCCGGTATTGGCAAGGCAGCTCAGTGCCTCGGCCAGGTTCCTGCGCAGCAAGGCGGTTGCCGGATCGGCACGATGATGTTTGCTTGCGGATCGATGCGGCATGAAGGTCGGTTGCGCGCGGCGGCAGCCCCATGTGCGTCCGGATCAGGGTTTGGCCGTGCCGACGGTCCTGGCCAGGTCGAGCGCCGTGCGCAACGCCCTGGCCCAGCCCTTTGCCGCGTCGCGCGCTTCACTGATGTTGTCGACGCTGGTGATGCGCTGCGGGCGAAATGATTCGCGCGCCTGTGCCCGATCGTAAATGCGCATGGCGATGTCGCCGCTGACCGAATCGCGCAGCGCCGCGACCAGGGTCATCTCGCCGGCGGAAACGGCAAACGTTTCCACGCGGCCGGCCGACTGGATGTCGGGCGCGGCGACATCCAGATCGACAATCGACATGGCCACGTCGAGCACGTCGGCGCCGGGCGCGTCGACCAACGTATAGCCGCCATCGCCCAATTGCCTGACGACTTCCTCGCGCACCAGCTTCGACAGATCGTCCTTGATGCGCTGTGTGTCCTTGGCGCTGACCGGCCTTCGTGAGCCGGGCGCCGACTGCTTCTCCCAGTCGCGCCGGAACGCGACCGATATCGGCGCGAGCATTATCTTGCGATAGCTCGCGAGCGTCGCGCCGGGCTTGGCGTAAACGACGTCGAGGCCTTTCACGCTGACCTTGTCCAGGCCTTCTTCGCTCCAGGCCGTTGCGGCAGCGCGGCGGCTCGCGGGTACCGGCGCTGCGGGTGCCTGGGCGAACGCGGTGCAAGCTGCGCCAACGGATATCAGCCCCACAATCGCCAAGCGGTTCATCGCTCTTGCTCCTTTCGAGGATTGCACCCGCGCCGGCGAGCCGGCGCGGATCGCCCCGAATCACCCGGCCGGCAAAACAGTGTGCGTGCCCTACTTCGTATTCATGCCCTTGGACTTGTCCAGCGCAATGCGCAGGCGCTTGGCCCACTGCGTACACGCATTCTGCGCTTCGACCTGGTTCACGGCGGCGGTAATCATCATCTGATGGCCCGTCTCCATTCCATGATAATTGTCGACGACACGCGCAATCGGATCGCCGGTTACGGTATCGCTCAACTGGACGATCAGGCTCGCCTGCCCGGCGGTCAGGGCATATGTGTCGGGCAGATTCGTGCCGCTGTTGAGCTGCGGCGCCGAGATATACAGGTTTACGATATCCATTTCGACGTAGAGCACGTCTTCGCCGACCGCGGACACGAGGTCATAGCCGCCCGCTTTCAACTCGGAGTAGACGGCCATCTCGAGCATATGCGCGAGCTTGGTCCTGATTGCCGTCATATCGGCGGGTTGGACCCGCGCCATCGTTCCCGCGGTCACGTCCTCGGCCCAGTTTTTCGCGAACGAAACCGAGACCGGCTTCATCGCCACCTTCGTGTATTGCTTGAGAGTCGCGCCCGGTTTTACATAGGCCAGGTCCAGGCCCGGGACCGTGACCTTCTGCAGGCCGCCGGTAGCCCATGCGTTGTCCTGCGCATGCGCCGGCGATCCGGGCAATGCTGCGCACAGGAGCAGCAAGGCCAGTACGAGCACCTCTGCAGGCCTGTTCATGGCGGTCTCCCGATCAGTCATTCGGCAGGACGCACCCGGCCATCCTGCCGATTGCAGAATCGGACCATCCCATCGAAACGGATGATGTTGCGCCAGCCGGTATTGCGCTATTGGACCTTGGCACCATCGCCGCAGCGCCGGTAGCGCGCGCCGCCTCGCAGCGATCCGCGCGAGCGCACGCAATGACACGCATCGCGCCGCGCCCGGGCATGCCGGGCGCAAGCGCGATCGAAGGGGAGCCGAGCCGGTCAGCCGGCGTTGATTGTCTTGGCCCGGTCCAGGCCGTTTCGCAGTGCCTTGGCCCACTGGCTGGCAGCCGAACGCACTTCTGTTTCGTTGTCGGCCCGAGTGATGCGCTCCGGATTGGTATATTCAGTTGCCCTGAAATTGTCGAACGCGCGCGCGATCGCGTCGCCGGTCGACGAATCGGTCAACTGGATGACCAACGACATTTCACCGGCCGTAACGGCGTAGAAATCCTTGCCGCTCTGGCCGGACAGGTTGGCCGGCGCTCTCGCATACAGGTTCACCACCGCCATCTCGACGCCGAGGACGTCTTCGCCCGGCGCCGTGACGAGATGGTATCCACCCGCATTCAATTCCTTGACGACTTCTTCCTGCATGACTTTCGCCAGCTTCTCCCTGATTCGCTGCTGATCGCTCGGGCTGATCTGACGATTGGTACCGACCTTCACGGTTTTTGCCCAGTCCTTGTGGAACGAAACGGAAATCGGCGCCAGCATCACCTTGGTGTAGCCGGCGAGTGTCGCGCCGGGCCTCGCGTAGACGACGTCGAGCCCCTTCACCTGGATCTTCTGCAGCCCGCCTTCCGACCATGCTCCGCTGTCCTGCGCGGCCGCGAACGGTGCGCACACGAGCGCAGCCCACAACAGTACGAACGATATCTTCTTCATGCCTACCTCCCTTGGTTGGTATCGTTGAAAAGACGCGCCCGAGGCCACGGCCGTTGCAATTTACCCCGGAGTCGCGAAGATCTTCGTCGCGCTGCCGGGTTCCGCATGGTCCGTGGCGAACGCTGTTTCCAAGCCATATGCGACAGCCGTACCGAAGCTCAAGCATATCCATCGCCCCGGACCGTGTCACTGTGCGCGCAGGGCGAAAATCGGCGCGCGAATTGCCGGGCCGTCATTCGGCCCTTGCCGCGGCTTGCGGCGCCAGCGCTTCGAGCCGCCTTGTGTAGGCGTCGGAGCGGACCGCGTCCCCGGAATCCCGCGCATACCCGGCCAGTACGCTCAACAATTCGGCATTGCCCGGAAAGCGCTTGAGCGCCTGTTCCAGCACGGCGATCCCCTTTTTCTCCTGGCCGCTGTCGTGGAGGGCAATTCCGTAGACATAGGCATAACGCGCATTCCCCGGATTCGCGCGCGCCGCGTCGGCCAGCAGCGGCAGCGCGTCGGAAACTCTTCCTTCGCGCACGCGCAACAAACCGAGCGCGTGCGACACGTCGGCGTTCCCCGGCGCTTTCCGCAGGCCTTCGGTCAGCACGGCTTCGGCATCGGCATCGCGCTCGTACGCGCGATACAGATCGGCCAGATTGACGACCGCCGGAATGAAGGCCGGCTGCAGCGCGAGTGCCGCGCGGTACTCGGCTTCCGACCGGACCGGGTCGCGCCGGTCGACATAGAACATGCCGAGGTTCATGTGCGCTTCGGGCCGATCGGCATTGGCCCGCTGCGATGCGACGTATTCGGCGAACACCTTGTCGAAGCGCGCCTGCATCTCCGGCGCCATGCCATCGTACCGAGCAACCGCGAATGCACGCGCGGCCTTGATGCGCACGATGCGAGACGGATCGTCGATCAATCCGACGGCCAGTCGCATGCGCTCGGCCGGCGGCGCTGCGAGCAATGCATCGAGCGCCGCGGCGCGCACCCCAGGGTCCGCATCGGCGAGCGCGGCTTCGATCGCCGGCAACGCCGCCTCGTTCAGATGGTGGCCCAGTTCCAGCGCCGCGCTCGCGCGGACGATCGCGGGTTGCTGCACCGATCGCGCGAGCGCCATCAGTCCCGCCACCGCTCCGGGAGCGCCGGTGTCGGCATCGTGCAGCGCCGCGCCGAACGTCTGGAAGCCCTTGCGCTGCGGACCGAACGCGCGCTCGATCACGGTCGCGGCCCATGCCGGCTTGCGATCCTTGTGGCAAGCGGTGCAGGCGTTCGGCGTGCCGAGCTTGTCGCTCAGGTCGGGACGCGGAATGCGGATCGAATGATCGTGGCGCGCATCGATGACCATGTAGTTGCGCGTCGGCATGTGGCATGCGGCGCACTGTGCGCCGGCCGATCCTGCAGCATGCAGGCTATGTGCAGCCGCGTCGTATCTGGCCGGCGCATGGCATTGCGCGCAGACCGCGTTGCCCGGCGCGCGCAACGCGCCGGAATGCGGGTCGTGGCAATCGCTGCAGGTCACGCCGTTCGCGTGCATTTTGCTTTGCAGGAACGAACCGATGTCGTAGACCTCTTCGCGCTGCTGCCCGTCGGCGAAGTACAGGCGACTGGTCAGCAAGGAAACCTCGTGCGTTTCGAAGAAGCGTCCATCGTGATCCATGCCTGCCGCGAACGGCGCGCGGCGCGAGTGGCATTGCGCGCAGACACCGAGTTCGCGGTGCGAAGTCAGCGGCGCGCTGCGGGCCGAGTTGCCGGTCTGTGCATTCAGCAGCCAGGTTATGCCCTTGCGTTCGTCGAGCGCGACGATGAGTCCACGATCAACGAACTTGTCCGCACCGGGCTCGTGCTTCGCCCATGAGACGTGCTTCGACCCTGGCCCATGGCAAGCCTCGCACGCGACATTGGTTTCCGACCACTTCGTCGCGTAGCTGTTGTTCGAGGCCGCGTAATTGCGATCGAGTTTGGTCGAATGGCAATCGGCGCACATCCAGTTCCAGTTCTGGTTCAGGCCGGTCCAGTGCAGCTGGTCCGTCGACGTGATGTGCTCGTCCGGATAGAGGTGATACCAGCGCGCGCCGCCCTGCGCCTTCGGCCGTGAGTCCCAGGCAATCGACAGGGCCTGCATGCGCCCGTCCGGAAACGCAACGAGATACTGCTGCAATGGATACAGCCCGAACGTGTAGCTGACCTCGAAGTCGGCGAGCTTGCCATCGGCGCCATCGGTGTTGACGAAGAACTTGCCGTCGCGGCGGTAGAACGTCGAGACGATGCCGTTGTAGTTGAACTTCGCCCCGTTGAAGTTCCCGAGCACGGTGGCTTCGGTCGCGTGCTGCATCGCGTGCGCGTGCTGCGAGCCCTCCCACTTCGCCGCTTCGCCAGCGTGGCATTCGGCGCACGCCTTGGCGCCGACGAACGTCGCATTCGCATCCGGCTTGGCGGCCGCCGGCGCAGTTGCCGAAACGGCCTGCGGCGGCGGCTTCGAACCGATCCACGCATCCCAGGCAATCGCCACGAAACCCAGCGCGGCGATTCCCGGCACTAGCCAGCGGAAGCGCCGTCGTGGCGGTTCCCGCCTCGACGCGGCTGGACTCGCCGGCCCGGGCGAACGGACGTTGTCGGGCTGATTGCGGTGACGCTTGTTCCTGCTCATGCGAATCGGTCAGTGCATGGCGCCGAATTCAAACGCTCGTGAGATTCATTCTGGTCGAAGGTCGTACCGCTGACCGCGTTGTGAGCGGGCTTGCCGCGAAACCATTATTGTACAGGCGCATACCCGTACCAGCGCGTCGCGGATCGTGTCACAGGCAGGATGAGTCCAAAGTCCAATTTCGCGCGCCATCGGCGCCGGGTACGTTTAAGATGTCGCCGAACTGCAACTGCCGCTGAGGCAACCTCTGATGGAAAAGATCGTTGGTCAGGCAGTAGCCAGGGCGCGCCAGAAACCGTTCTACTGGCTGTTCGTCTTCATCATGGCCGTGCTGCTGTTCACGCCGTTGATGCTCGGCAATCGCTTCATGTGGCTGGTGTTGAACGTCGTCTACCTGCGCGCGCTCTGGGTCAACCTGTCCGAAGGCGGTATGCGCAACGAAACCAAATTCATCCTGTGGGCCTTCTGGGCCGCGGCGGTTGGGTTGAAGCTGGCCGCTCCGGATTCGATCGAGGGCAACCTGTTGTACATGGCATCGCGCCTGTGCACTGTCGTGGTGCTCGGGGCGTGCGTTGTCCTGACGATACGCCATGTGCTTCGCGAGTCCGAGGTGACTATCGACTCGATCTTCGCGGCCATCGTGGCCTACGTGTTCGCGGCGCTGGCGTTCGCCGCAATCTATTCGGCCGTGTACGTGCTCGCACCGGCGAGTTTCCACTTTCCAGAGGCGGTCACGACAACGGAAAATGGGGCAATCGAACTGCAAACCGTTTACTTCAGCTTCGTCACGATCGCCACCTTGGGCTACGGCGACATCACGCCGCACCTGCCGTTTTCGCAAATGCTGGTCGTCTGCGAAGCGATGTTCGGCCAGTTCTATGTCGCGGTCGTGCTCGCGTGGCTCGTGAGCATGTACGCGGCCCAGCGGAAGACCTGACCGCATTGAAAGCAACTCGGGTCGGACGAGAGGCCCTGCGCGGGCCTCCGTCCGCCGAGGCGGTTTCGTCATGTGGAACTGTCGTGCGACTTCAGGTCTCGTCGCCGATGAACCTGTAGGCGAACGCGCCAATCACCGCGCCGACGATCGGCGCGAGCCAGAACAGCCAGAGCTCGGCTATCGCCCAATCGCCGACGTAGAGCGCAACACCGGTGCTGCGCGCCGGGTTGACCGACGTATTGGTTACCGGAATGCTGATCAGATGAATCAGCGTCAGCGCGAGGCCGATGGCAATCGGCGCAAAACCTGCCGGCGCGCGTCTGTCGGTGGCGCCGAGAATCACGATCAGGAAGAACATCGTCATGACGACCTCGCAGACCAGCGCGGCGGTCAGTGAATAGCCGCCCGGCGAGTGCGCGCCGTAGCCGTTCGAAGCAAATCCCTTGCTGACGTCGAATCCCTCCGCGCCACTGGCGATGACATACAGCACGCCGCCGGCGGCGATTGCGCCGAGCACCTGCGCGATGATGTAGGGAGCCAGCTTGTTTGCCGGGAAGCGGCCGCCGGCCCACAGACCGACGGACACGGCCGGATTCAGATGACAGCCCGAGATGTGTCCGATCGCAAATGCCATCGTCAGCACGGTCAGGCCGAATGCGAGCGCTACACCGAGCAGGCCTATGCCGACATTGGGAAATGCCGCGGCGAGCACCGCGCTTCCGCAGCCGCCAAGAACGAGCCAGAACGTCCCCAGAAATTCCGCACCGTATGCTTTCATGTCCATCCTCCTCAGTCAGTCCTGCGACTGCCGGCGGCAGCGCGCTGGAAACATGGTCCTTGGCGATGAAGTCGGCGTCGCAACGCAATCCGATCGCAGCCGGACCTACTTCGTCGTTTCGATCGTGCGGCCGTTGAGCGGCTGCACCGGCCGCGCATTCAGCGGATAGATCTTCGCAAACGCGGCGATCTCGGCGTCGGCGATTTTCACCGGCGCCTTCAGCACGAACCAGGTGACGCCTTCGCTGCATGGCGGCGTCGTCAGCGATCCTTGAAAAGTATAATAGTCCTTGTTTTCCGGCAGCAGCTGCGTGACGTCGATGGCCACGCCCTCGACCGCCGCTTCCTTTTCCTTTTCCTTTGGAATGTTCTTCCACAGCGTGGCGACCAGCTCGCTGGCGCCGCCCTTGTCGATCAGCACCGCGACGACGGCGAGCTTGCCTTCGGCATTCCTGTGCACGAGATGGGCGACCATTTCATGCGCCTTGCCGTCGATCTTTTCCTCGCTCGGATGGTGGAAATGGAACTGCACGAGCTCGTAGCGCACACCGCCAACGACGATAAAGCTGCCGGGCTCGTAGTTGACCTGGATCGTGTGGCCGTTGTCGATGATCTTCAGCGGCGACGGCTTGTAGTTGAACTTGATCGGCGACAGTTTGGCCGGCTTCGCGCCGACGATGTCGATCGGCGACTGCAGCTTGCCGAGCTTGCACGATGCGAATGCGGTATCCATCGATCCCCATTCTGCCGGGCCGCCGTGGCCTTTGTAGGCCCAATGCGCGCCTTCGGCGGCTTCGACGGCGACGCCGGCCATGAGCGTCGCAAGCACGCAAAACGAAAGTATCGGGCGACGAATGTACATGAGATATCTCCTTGGGTCCCGATGGAGTGCACCCGTCAAGAGCCCCCCTTCCGCCTTCGGCACCTTCCCCCGCTGCGCAGGGGAAGGAAAATCAAAAGCCAACGAAGTTGTAATCCTTTCCTTCACACGAGAAGGAAATCAAAAACCGCGAAGTTGGAATCCTTCCTCCCTTCACAAGTGAAGGAAAATCAAAACCGCGAAGTTGGAATCCTTCCTCCGCGCAGCGGGGAAACATCGGCAGGATTGCCGATGTTTGCAGCGGTAGCTGCCCGGAGGGCGAGCCACATGGATGTGGCGAGTACAAGGTGGCGGCAGCCGGAAGGGGGCAACCTCATCTAATTACGGTGAGGTCCAACCCCAGCGTTACTTCGTCTGCATGTTCGTGTCTTTCATCGCCTGCGTGCACCTCGGGTCCAGCGACGCCTGGTTTTTCTTCAGGCACTCGGCGATACGTCCGTCACCGACCTTGATGTCGGCGCAATGCTTCTCCGCATCGGCCTTGCACTCGGCGAAGACGTATTTGATCGCCAGGGCCAGCCGGTCGAGCTGCAGCGAACCATCGGCCAACGCGTAGACGCATCGGCTCGAGAGTTTGTCTTCGTGCGCTGAGAGGCATTGCAGGACGCGACCCTCGCCCGGCGTTACATCCTTGCACAGGGTATCGATTTCCGTCTTGCAGCCGACCCGGGCGCTTTCGACGATGTCTTCGACCGCGAACGCGGCAGTCGCGCCGAGCGCAAGGGCGGCACCGGTAATCGCCAGGACGATGGATTTTCTGATGTTGTTCATCTGAGGCACTCCGTTGGTTGATGGATCGGCCGCCGGACCGTGGCGACGCCGCGCAAATCCCAGCGTAAATCCGCCGCGAGTCCAGCTCTTCGCTTGCTACGATAATCTGCCGATAGCCGCGGCGTAATGGGACCTAGGCCTTATTGCCGTCGGATTCCCAATGCCGATGCGGTCGATCCGCGCGCCCGATCATTTGCATCGGACCGCGTTACTGCGCGTTACTGCGTATGTGCCTGTGGCGGCGCCGCGCCCTCCACAGACGCCAGCGCGGGCGCTGCGCCGAAGCCGCCGCCCAACGCCACGTGAAGGCTGACGCGGTTCACGCGCTGGTCCCCCTGCACGTGCAGCAAGTTGCTACGAGATGAATACAGCGCCATCTGTTGCTGCTGGACGGTGCGCATGTCGGTGCTGCCGACACGATAGCGCGTCTTCTCCAGCGTGAGCCCCACATCGTTCTGGTGCACGGCAGCGAGCAGCAGCGGCTCGCGCTCGCGCAGCGCGACCTCGGTGGCCAGCGCCTGCTCGACCTCGCCGAACGCCTTGAGTCCGACACCGGCCCAGGCCGCAGCCGCCTGCTTCAATTCCGCCTTGCGGGCGTCGGCTTGCGCCTCGAGGTTGTTTGCATCGAACAGCACGGCGAACAGGCTCGCGCCGACGCCGACCTGCGGATTGTCGCGGTTCTTCAGCACGAAGGTCTCGCTGGTAATGTCGGTCAGCGCCGCGGTCAGCGACAGCTTCGGCAGGCGCGCCGTCTCGGCGACGCCGACCTGGCTGAACGCCGCGTCGACGCGCCGCTGTGCCGCGACGATGTCCGGCCGCCGCTCGAGCAGTTCGGACGGAATGCCGGCGGCCGGCGCCGGTGGCAGCGCGGCGAACACGACCGGCGCCTGGATTTCAGCGGCCGGATAGCGGCCGAGCAGCAGTTCGAGCGAGCGCGACGCCTGCTTCAGAGCGAGGTCGAGCTGACGCACGGTGTCGAGCATCGTCTGCAGCGATGCATCGGCTTCGGCGACTTCGACGGCACTGCCGACGCCGATGCGCAGGCGATCCTGGGCAAGCCTGAGCAACTCGCGCGAGCTGGCAACCGTGTCGACCGCCAGGTCGCGCTGCTGACGTGCCTCGATCGCGAGAAACCATCCCTTCGCGACGAGCGCCGCGACGGATTGCGCGGCCGCAGCGACATCCGCCTCAGCGGACGCATACTGGTCCTGTGCGGCGCGCTGCCCGTAGCGGACGCGGCCCCACAAGTCGATTTCCCACGATGCACTGACAATCACGCCACCGATGCCCGAACCGTCGCCGCCGACTTTGCCGCTGGTGCGTGCAAGCAGGTTGACGGACGGATAGAGCGTCGCACCGGCCGCCTTCACGGCGGCGGCGGCCTGCTCGATGCGCGTCACCGCGACGCGCAGGTCGGTGTTGTAGTGGATCGCTTCGCCGACCAGCGCGGCCAGCTGCTCGTCGCCGAACGCGGCAACCCAGTTGTCCTGCACGGCGCCCGCCGCGGCCGGCTCGACCCACGAAGCCGGAAGCTTCATGTTCGGCAGGTTCTCGCCTTGCAGGGTGTCGCGGTCGGGCGGCGACTTCAGCGAGCACGAAGAAATGCACAGCGCCGCGGCGGCGCATGCCGACAACCAGCCTGTCACGTTTCGCATTGGACGCACGGCCGCTCCAGTCATGTCAGTGCAGCTTCAGGACCAGCCAATCGAGCTTGGCGCCGACGCGCAGGATGATCTTGCGCAGGATGTGGATCATTGCCGCGTGATTGGTGTAGACCGCGCCGTGGCCGACGGCTCCGGCCGGGAAGAAAATCCCGGCCTGCTTCGGATCGACCGTGAACTTGACCGCGAACGGGCCGGGCTGCTGATTCATCATCGTCGCGAGATTCGGCAGCTGCAGGCCCGGGAGAACCTGCCCCTGTGCCTGCGCCCAGACGATCGAATCGACTTTCGCCTTGAAGACCGTTCCGGGGCTCGTGTCGAGCGTGAATTCCGCCTCGTTGCCCGGCTCGATCGCATGCAGTTCGTTCTGCTTGAACAGGGCGAACACCTGGTATTCGTTTTCGACGAACGTGATGACGGGATTCATCGGAAACGCCACCGTCATCGCGCCGGGCCGCAACTGCACGTTGATCGCGTAGCCGTCAGCCGGCGCGTAGACGGTCGTTTGCTCGAGCTCCCACTTGGCGTTTTCCAGCTGCGCGCGAATCTGCGCGACTTCGGCCTGGTCTTCGCCGACCGTCGCGTTGATCATCGCCCGCACCTGGCCTTCGTTCGCGACTGCGCTGGCAAGGTCGGATTCGAGCTGCTGGAGGGTCGCTTCGGCCTGTTCCAGCGCAAACCTGTCGCCGGCGCCGGTGGCGACGAGTTCCTTGTTCTCGGTGACGCGCTTGCGCGCCAGCGCGAGATTCGCCCGCAGTGCCGCGGTGCGGCTGACCGCGCCTTCGAGTTCCTTTCCCATCTTGGCGCTGCCGCCCTGCGCGTTGACCAGCTGCGCTTCGAGCGTCTTGACCTGCAGCTCATACGGCGTCGGGTCGATGCGGAACAGCACCGCGCCTTTCTTCACCGGCCGGTTCGGCTCGACCGGCACCTCGATGACTTTGCCCTTCACCTGCGGAATGACGTTCACGACGTACTTCATCACGCGCACCTCCGCGCTCGATGGTGCGTAGACGTTCAGGCACAGGATCAATGCGGTGAGTCCGACGATCGGGATCGTGATGACGATCACCATCGTGGCGTTGTTCCACGGCAGCCACTTGAACTTGAAGAAGATCAGCCAGACGAAGAACGAATAGATTCCAAGCAGTAATGCTTCCATCAGCCTGCTCCTCCGGTATCGGCGGCAGCGGAACGCGGGCGGACATCCTGCAGGCGCTCATACACGCGCTTGAGTTCGGGGGTGAGATTGCCGCTCCGCTTCATGCTTTCGAGCTCTGCGCGCAGTTGATCGACATGTTCTGCCGCGAGTTTGCCGCTCACCGCAAGCTCGCTCTGCTCGACGAAGTAATCCTCGTGCTTCTCGGTGCCGTAGGCCATCTTGTGCACGACCGGGCGGGTGTAGGCCCAGAGCCAGGCAAAAGGCCACAACATTCCGCCGAACACCAGCGACAGCAGGCAAAGGACGTGAATGGCATCCTTGTTCGGATGATGGCGCTTCTCCGCGATCTTCTCCGGCAAGACGTGCACGATCCAGAAGATCGCGATGCCGACGAACGGCATCACGACCAGGATGAACCAGGCCATCCCGTTGGCCACGGCGTCCAGCGTTTCGCCTTGAAACAGCGAAGCATGCGCGGACGGCATGACGAGCATCGCCAGCAGTATTGCGCCGACACGAACACTCGTGGGCAGCGGGGGCACCTTGCGACGGTTCATTCGTGATCTCCAGGAATTCGCTAAGCCAGGCATCGCACCACCCCATCAGTTTCCAGGACGCGGAAAGTCGTAGTTGACGATGAAGCGCAGGTCGTTGATGTTCGGGTCCCCTCCGCCACGCTGCTCAATATAGGCATAACGCAGGCGAAACGACAATCCGCGCAACGCGCCCGTC
>DATIEJ010000532.1:0-6375 GCA_035455825.1 Rhodanobacteraceae bacterium
GACGGCGCCGATGCGCCGCACGTTGCGCTGATCAGCGCCGCGCTCGCGCGCAGCGTCTGGCCCGATCGCGACCCGATCGGACAGAAGCTGCAATATGGAAACATGGACGGCGACATGCATGCATTGACCGTGATCGGCATCGTCGGCGACGTGCACGACTACGGTCTGGACCGCGACGTGCGCGGCACTGTCTATCTCGACATCGCGCAACGGCCGAAGGCGGCGAGCAACTTCAGCGTCGTCGTGCGTGGCGATGCGGCGCCCGATGCATTGATCGCCGAGCTGCGCGCCGAGCTTGCGCGCAGCGAGCCGGACTTGCCGGTCGCGTTCCACACGTTGCCGCAACTGTATGCCTCGTCGCTAGACAACCGCCGCTTCAGCCTGAGCCTGTTCGGCCTGTTCGCGGCCGTCGCGCTCGGCCTGGCATTGAGCGGCGTGTACGGATTGATGGCCTATGCGGTCGGCGAACGCCGCGCGGAATTCTCGTTGCGCATGGCGCTCGGCTCGACCCAGGGGCGCGTGCTGCGCTTCGTGCTCGCCCAGGGACTGCGGCTGACCTTGATCGGGCTGGCGCTCGGCTGCACCGCCGCGCTCGCCGCGTCGCGTCTGCTCGAAAGCCTGCTGTTCGGCGTCAGCGTGACCGATCCGCTGACCTATCTTGGCGTCGCGGCGCTGCTGCTGGTCGCGAGTCTTGCCGCGTGTGGCGTGCCGGCATGGCGCGCTGCCCGCAGCGATCCGCGATCGAGCCTGGGCTGAGCTGCAGCTTCCGGTCAGCGGTCGCCGTCGACGCAACGCAGACTTATTGCCGGCGCCCTGAATCGGTAAAGCGAAGGTCGACATGTCCACAATCGACCCGTTGCGGAACCTCGCGACCAACTGCGATGAGGCGATGACAACTTTGCACGCCTTGTAGCCCCGATCGCGGCGCTCCTCCTGCCCGCGGCCGCCCTCGCCCAGCGCTGACGACTGGCAGTTCCATGCCATCGTCCACGGATACTTCCCCTCGCTTTCCGGTACGTCGTTATGCCGGCAAGAGGTGGCAGCGGCGCCACGGCCGGTGCGAACAAAATCATCGAGAACCTCGACATCGCGCTCATGGGTATGCCCAGTTGACGTGCGTCAATTCCAGGCTCTGGCAGCTACCCAATACTGCGAACATCTCCGATCCGCCGCGGCCGGGAGATCCCAGCCAGCGGTTGGCCGGGGTCCCCCTGCGCAGCCAAAAACCCGGACAGAACCATGAATACCAATGCCCAGAAGCTGATCACCGCACCGCGTTCGCGTGCATCGGTGCGAGTCCTGTTTGTAGCGCTGGCTGTCGGCATCCTCTCACTGGAGTTGCCGGCTGCCGAGCAGAGCGACATCGGTCAGGCCGACCAGGCAACGCTCGAGAAGGTGCATCCGGCCAAGCCGCCGTATTCGCCTTACGCGGGCCGCAATTTCCCGACGCGGCCGCTGTTCGGCGACACACACCTGCACACGTCTTACTCGATGGACGCAGGTGCGTTCGGCGCCCGGCTCGGGCCGAGGGAGGCCTATCGCTTCGCCCGCGGCGAGGAAGTCACCTCGTCGAGCGGCCAACCGGCCAAGCTGTCGCGGCCGCTCGATTTCCTCGTCGTCGCCGATCACTCCGATGGCTTCGGTTTTTTCCCGCTGCTGATGAGTGGCGATGCGGAACTGCTGGCCACGCCGCAAGGCCGCAAATGGTATGACCAGATCAAGTCCGGGCGTGGCGCCGAAGCAGCGCTGGACATCATCGTCAGTTTCAGCAACAACAAGTTGCCGAAGGGGTTTCCTGTTCCAGGCACGCGCGCCTATCGCTCCGCCTGGCAGGATGAGATCGATGCAGCCGAAGCCTTCAACGATCCGGGGCGCTTCACCGCGTTCATCGGCTACGAGTGGACCTCGAACACCGGCGGCAACAACCTGCATCGCAACATCATCTTCCGCGAAAACGGCGCCAAGGCCAGCCTCGTCGAGCCCTTCACCACGATGGCGCCACTCGGCAGCGACAATCCCGAGGACCTGTGGAAATGGATGGCCGCAACGGAAGCCAAGACGAACAGCGAAGTGCTCGCGATTGCCCACAACGGCAATCTGAGCAATGGCGTCATGTTTCCGATCGTCGAACAGTTCGGCAAGAAGGTCGACCGCCCGTATGCCGAAACGCGCGCCAGGTGGGAGCGGCTCTACGAAGTGACACAGACCAAAGGCGACGGCGAAGCGCATCCGTTTCTGTCGCCGAACGATGAATTCGCGAACTTCGAAAAATGGGACAAGGGCAACCTGGACGGCAGCGTGGCGAAGACGAAGGACATGCTGCAGTTCGAGTATGCGCGTTCGGCTTTCCAGAACGGGCTCAAGCTTGAGGCTCAGCTTGGCGTGAACCCGTACAAGTTCGGCCTGATCGGCAGCAGCGACGCACACAACGGGCTGGCTGCGATGGAGGAAGACAACTTCTTCGGCAAGACCGCGCCGCAGGAACCGAGCCCCGAACGTCTGACCAAGGCGTTCGTGAAGAATGACAAGAGCGGCGTGACGATCATGGACTGGGAAGTCTCGGCTTCCGGCTACGCCGCGGTGTGGGCAACCGAGAACACGCGCGCGTCGATCTTCGACGCGATGCAGCGCCGCGAAACCTACGCGACGACCGGCCCGCGCATGACCGTGCGCTTTTTCGGCGGCTGGGACTTCGATGCGAAGGACGCGGCCAATCGCATGCCGGCGGCAATCGGCTACAGCAAGGGTGTGCCGATGGGCGGCGATCTTAGCAACGCGCCGGCCGGCAAGTCGCCCACGTTTCTCGTCGCCGCGCTGAAGGATCCAATCGGCGCCAATCTCGACCGCATACAGGTCATCAAGGGATGGATCGATGCCAAGGGCGCGGTGCAGGAAAAGATCTACGACGTCGTCTGGGGCAACGCCGAAAAGCGCAAGCCGGACGCCAACGGCAAGCTGCCGCCGGTCGGCAACACCGTCGATGTCGCGAACGCGACCTGGACCAACACGATCGGCGATCCGGAGCTGATCACGGCCTGGAAAGACCCCGCGTTCGATCCGAAACTGCGCGCGTTCTATTACGCGCGCGTGCTCGAAATCCCGACGCCACGCTGGACCGCGTACGATGCGCACCGCTTCGGGATCAAGCCGCTTCCGGGCACGACGATGGAGCTGCAGGAGCGAGCCTACACGTCGCCGATCTGGTACACGCCGGCGAAATGAGCGTGTGCCCGATCAGTCTACTTGCAGATTCGAGGAACAATCGCGCGGCAACGAGAGCCGGACGGTGGATCGCCGCAGCAGCGTTCCGAATGACGAAGTTTCTTCTACCGAACGATGCGACCCGGGAACGGTGATTCGATGATTCCGACACTGAAGCGACTGCTGGCGGAACCCCTGCTGCACTTCCTGCTGCTGGGCACTGCGCTCTTCGTCACCTACGGCCTGATCGGCGCGGGCAGCAGCAGCGATCCGGCAAGGATTGTCGTGACGCAAGGGCAGATCGAAAGCCTCTCGACGGGTTTCACCAATGCGTGGCAGCGCCCGCCGACGGCGGAGGAACTGTCGGGATTGGTGCGCGACCATGTTCGCGAAGAGGTCTACTATCGCGAGGCGCTGGCAATGGGCCTGGACAAGGACGACACCGTGATTCGCCGGCGCCTGCGACAGAAGATGGAATTCATCACCGATGACATCGCGGTGCAGGCGCCGGCGACCGATGACGAACTGAATGCCTACCTGGAGGCTCATCCGGATGCCTTTCGCACGCCGGATTCGTTCGCCTTCAATCAGGTGTACTTGAATCCGGCAAAGCACGGCGATCGCCTTGCGTCCGACGCTGCGGACCTGCTGGCCCGATTGAACCTGCGCGGCGGTGATGCCGACGTCTCGACGCTAGGCGATCCGCTGATGCTCGAGCATGATTTCGCCGCCGAATCGGTTCAGGCCATCTCGGCGCAGTTCGGCGACCAGTTCGCAGCCAAACTCGGCGAGCTCGAGCCCGGCCGCTGGCAGGGGCCGGTCGAGTCGGGTTTCGGCGTGCACCTGGTTCGCGTCAACGCGCGCACGCCCGCAAGTCTCCCGCCACTGGCCCAGGTGCGCGATGCCGTCGTGCGCGAGTGGAGCGACGCGCGGCGTCTGCAAGCCAATGAGAAGTTCTACCAGGAATTGCTCAAGCGCTACACCGTGACGATCGAGCCGCCGTTGCAGGCCGAAGAGCCGGCGAAACTCGCATCCGCCCGATGAAGAGCGTGCGTTTCATCGTCGCCTTGCTTCTCGCGTTCACGTCTGCCGCGTTCGCGCCGGCAGCGTTCGCACACGAAGTGCGTCCGGCCTATCTGGACCTGCGCCAGACCGGCGCGGAAACCTACGAAGTGTTCTGGAAGGTGCCCGGCCGCGGGGAGAACCTGCGCCTCGGGCTCTACGTGGAACTCCCAGGCGCTTGCACGAATGCGACCAAGCCGCGCGCATCGATGATCAACAATGCCTTCACACAGCGCTGGAGTGTGACCTGCGTGGGCGGGCTTGCCGGCGGCGCGGTTCGCATCGCCGGCCTCAGTGCGACGATGACCGACGTGCTCGTACGCCAGGAACGGCTCGACGGCACCGTGCAAGTGACGCGTCTGACGTCGGCAGCTCCGTCGTTCATCGTCGAGGCCGCGCCGCGTCCAACGCAGGTAGCGGTGACTTATCTGCGACTCGGCATCGAGCACATTCTCGGAGGCGTCGACCACCTCCTGTTCGTTCTGGCACTGCTGATCCTGGTCAGCGGCACGCGCCGGCTCATCGCAACCATCACGGCGTTTACGCTCGCGCACAGCCTCACGCTCGCCGGCGCGACCCTCGGAATCATGCACGTGCCGGGAACGCCGATCGAAGCCGCGATCGCCTTGAGCATCGTTTTCGTCGCTGCGGAAATCATTCACAGCCGCAACGGCAGGGCGGGGCTGACGGTGAAGTTTCCCTGGATTGTCGCGTTCACGTTCGGTCTGCTCCACGGCTTCGGGTTTGCCAGTGCCTTGAGCGAAGTCGGTCTGCCGCAGTCGGCAATTCCCGTTGCACTGCTGTTCTTCAATGTCGGCGTGGAGGTGGGGCAATTGTTGTTCATCGCCTCGGTGTTCACCGTCGTCGCATTCGCGCGGCAAGCCGTTCGGCGCACCGGCTTGCTGCAGCCGGCCTGGGCCTGGCGGATTCCGCCGTATGCCGTCGGCAGCGTTTCGATGTTCTGGGTCATCCAGCGCGTTGCTGCGTTCTGAATGACCACCCGGTATTCGGCAGGTCGGGACTGATCCAATGCCCGCGAGACCTGGGCGCAGCACTTCCGCCATCTCTCGATGGGTATTTGATCAGCGGCAATCGAGCCAACGGCGGCAGGCCAGCGACTGGGGCGATTCCCGAACAGTCGCTGGCCAGCGGCGCACGCACATGTTGCGCACTACGCCGACGCTTTGCCCGATGGGAGCGTTTAGAGGGCCGGCCGTGCTCGGCCGCTTGAGCGTCCACTTCCCGGCGGTCAGTAACAGGCAACGAGCTTCCGCGACGGGCCGACTCCAGACGCCCAGGCAGTAAAGCGCGGAAAACAGAGCAACGTATCAGCCGCCGCGCCACAACCTATGCAGCAGGCGCGCCTTGTCGAAACGGTATTCCTCGCCACGGGCCAGGCGCGCGATATTGCCGCGGTGCGTGAACGTGATCAGCAGCGCGATCGCGATGGCGAAAAGCGTCAGTGCGTTCAGGGGCGCGCTGGAGAGCATGACGGCGAGCGTCGCGAATGCAAAGGCAGCAATCATCGTCGCGAGGCCGACATAGCCGGTCGCGATCAGCACGAGCGCCCAGATGCCGATCATCGGCATCACGTACACCGGCGCGAGCACGAGCAACGCGCCGACGACGGTCGCTGCGCCTTTGCCGCCGCGGAACCCGAAGAACAGCGGCCAGCAGTGGCCGACGACGGCGGCGAATCCGCACAGTGCGCCCTGCGCGTCAGGACTGCCGAACGGCGCCTGCGCGGCGGCGCCGAGATGCAGTCCAAGCCATGCGGCGGCTGCGCCCTTGCCGACATCGATCGCGACGACACCGAGCGCGAAGCGCAAGCCCTGCGTTCGGAATGCATTCGTTCCGCCGGCATTGCCGCTGCCGGCACGCCGGATGTCGACGCCACGCAGGCGGCCGATCAGCAGGCTGCCGGACAGGGAGCCCAGAAGGTAGGACGCGAGGATCGCGGCGATCAGGACGAGCATGTGAAGACGGGAACCGGTAGCCGGCAGCTGCCAGCCGGAAAGCGCAGGAGCGCGCATCGCGGCTTCTGGCAGACCGGTTCTAGTGCGGCGTCATGCATGGGATCGCAAATCCGGCATCAACGAGATGACCACGGCG
>DATIEJ010000533.1:0-2214 GCA_035455825.1 Rhodanobacteraceae bacterium
TCCTCGCCGCAGGATACGCAGAACCAGGCCGCGGCTCCGGCTGCGAAAGCTCCCGCGGCGCCGGCTGCTCCGGCTGCCCCGGCCGCGCCTGCTGCTCCCGCCGCGCCGCTGGTTTCAGGCATCGATGTGCAAGCGATCGATCCGAACGTCAAGCCTGGCGACGACTTCTATCGTCACGTCAACGGCCGCTGGCTCGCGACGGTCGAGATGCCGGCCGACAAGGGCAAGTACGGCACCGGCACGATCGTGTTCGACAAGATCCAGGAAGACCTGCACAGCCTCGTCGACGACGCGGCCGCCGGGAAAGCCGCCGACGTGAAAGCCGACACGCGCAAGATCGGCGACCTGTACGCCAGCTTCATGGACGAACCCACGCTCGAAACGCTGGACATCAAACCGCTGCAGGAGCGCTTTGCAAAGATCGACGCGCTGACCGACGCCAAGGGCCTGCCGGCGCTGATCGCCGACCAGGATCGCAACGGCATGAACGTCACGGCGTTCGGACTGGCGTCGAACCCGCCGGTCGGCGTCGCGATCCACCAGGACAACCGCGACGCGACGAAGTACGTCGCCGACTTGCGCCAGGGCGGCCTCGGTCTGCCCGATCGCGACTATTACCTGAAAGACGACGACGCCAAGCTCAAGGGCATGCGCGCCGAGTACGTCAAGCACATCGAGAAGATGCTGACGATGGCCGGCGACAAGGACGCCGCGAAGAATGCCGCGGCGATCCTCAAGCTCGAAACGGCGATGGCCAAGGCGCAGTGGGACAAGGTCACGCTGCGCAATCCGATCAAGGCCTACAACAAGGTCGAGATTTCCAAGCTCGCGACGCTCGCGCCGGGCTTCGACTGGGATGCGTATCTCGATGGCGTCGGCGTCAAGGGCAAGGTCGACACGGTCATCGTCGGACAGCCGTCGTACCTGACCGACTTCGCCAAGCTTGCTTCGACGACGCCGATCAACACCTGGAAGGCTTACCTGCGCTGGCACACGCTCAGCGACGCCGCGCCGATGCTGTCCAAGCGTTTCGCCGACGAAAACTTCGCGTTTTACGGCACCGTGCTGACCGGCGTGCCGGAGAACCAGGCGCGCTGGAAGCGCGGGCTCGCGCTGGTCAACGCCGCGATCGGCGAGGAACTCGGCAAATTGTATACCGCGAAATATTTCCCGCCGCAGAACAAGGCGCGCGCGCAGCAACTTGTCCAGAACCTGCTCGCTGCGTTCAAGCAGGGCATCGACCAGCTCGACTGGATGAGCGCCGAAACCAAGAAGGCGGCGCACGAGAAGCTTGCGAAGTTCACGCCGAAAATCGGCTATCCGGACAAGTGGCGCGATTACAGCGCCGTGACGATCGACAAGGGCGATCTCGTCGGCAACGTCATGCGCGCCGCGCAGTTCGACTACCAGCGCAACATCAACAAGCTCGGCAAGCCGATCGACCGCGACGAGTGGGGCATGACGCCGCAGACGCTGAACGCGTACTACAACCCGGAGCTCAACGAGATCGTGTTCCCGGCCGCGATCCTGCAGCCGCCGTACTTCAATGCCCAAGCCGACGACGCCGCGAACTACGGCGGCATCGGCGCGGTGATCGGCCACGAGATCAGCCACGGCTTCGACGACCAGGGCTCGCAGTACGACGGCGACGGCAACCTGCGCGACTGGTGGACGAAAGAAGACCACGACAAGTTCGCCGCCAAGACCAAGGCGCTCGTCGCCGAATACGGCGCGTTCGAACCGGTGCCCGGCTACCACATCAACGGCGAACTGACGCTCGGCGAAAACATCGCCGACAACTCCGGCCTCGCGATCGCCTACAAGGCCTATCAGATTGCCCTGCGCGGCGAGCCCGCGCCGGTCATGGACGGCCTGACCGGCGACCAGCGCTTCTACACCGGCTTCGCCACCGTCTGGCGCGCGAAGTACCGCGACAACACCGCGATCCAGCAGATCAAGACCGACCCGCACTCGATCGCCGAATACCGCGCAATCGGCACCGTCGCCAACCAGCCCGGCTTCTTCAAGGCCTTCGACATCAAGGAAGGCGACAAGATGTACGTCGCGCCGGAGAAGCGGGTGATTATTTGGTAGTCGATGAATGAATGATCACCGCAAGCGCGTGATCACCATAAGCGCGTGGGCGTGTGACGACCACACATGCGTGAAAACAACACGTGCGTGATTCACTAGGTAAGCAAACCACGCTTAAAG
>DATIEJ010000534.1:0-2051 GCA_035455825.1 Rhodanobacteraceae bacterium
GCGCTCGTGCAGCTGGCGGCGGCTTGCGCGCTCGCTCTGGTGATCTTCCTGGCCACGCGGCCCGGCACGCTAGGCCAGATGAGCCCCGGCACATTCATGTCGCTGATCACGGCGATGCTCGTCATGCTGCCGTCGTTCAAGCGCCTGACGACCGTGCAGGCAAACCTGCAGCGCGGTGTCGTCGCGGCGCGCGACCTGTTCGGAATCATCGACGCGGACGACGAACGCGACAGCGGCCGCGAGCGCATCGGGCGAAGTCGCGGCGAAATCGAATTTCGCGATGTCGAGTTCACCTATCCGAGCGCGGCCGAGCCGGCGCTGCGTTCGATCAACCTGCATTGCCGGCCCGGCAGCGTGACCGCGCTGGTCGGCCGTTCCGGCAGCGGCAAGTCCAGCATCGCCGGGCTGATCCCGCGTTTCTACGATCCACAATCCGGCAGCCTGCGGCTCGACGGGCGTGAACTGGGCGAGTACACGATCGCCAGCCTGCGCGAACAGATCGCGCTCGTCGGCCAGCAGGTCGTGCTGTTCGACGACACGATTGCGCGCAACATTGCCTACGGGGCGCTGCAACGCGCGTCCGAAGCGGACATCGTGGCGGCGGCGGAGGCGGCCAACGCAATGGAATTCGTGCGCCGCCTGCCGGCCGGGCTGGACAGCCGCATCGGCGGCGGCGGTGCTCTTCTGTCCGGCGGCCAGCGCCAGCGAATCGCGATCGCGCGCGCGATCCTGAAGGACGCGCCGATCCTGATCCTGGACGAGGCTACCAGTGCGCTCGACAGCGAAAGCGAGAACCTGATCCAGCAGGCGCTCAAGCGGCTGATGCGCGATCGCACGGTGCTCGTGATCGCGCACCGCCTGTCGACGATCGAGCATGCCGACCAGATCGTCGTCCTCGAGGAAGGCCGCATCGTCGAACTCGGCACGCACGCCGAACTGATCGGACGCGACAGCTACTACGCGGCACTGCATCGCCTGCAGTTCCGCGACAACGGGCATTAGGCGCGTTATCCAGTGTCCGACGACGTCGTACTGACCAGCACGCTGACTTGTCCGCACTGCGGCTTGAAGTCGATCGAGACGATGCCGATCAACGCGTGCATCTACTTTCACGACTGCCCGGGCTGCGGCGCGCTGCTGCGGCCGCGTCCGGGAGATTGCTGCGTCTTCTGTTCGTACGGATCGGTGCCTTGCCCGCCGATCCAGGCGCGAACGGATTGCTGCCGCCCGGCCGGCTGATGCTCGACGAGCGCGAACTGCAGCAGGTCTGGTACGGCGGCCGCAGGGTTCCCTGGCTGTTGCGCGGGATGGCGGCGCTCTACGGATCGATCGCTGGCCTGCGGCGTGGGCTGTATGCCGCGGGTCTGCTTCCGCGCACGCGCCTTCCGGTTCCGGTCGTCGTCGTCGGCAACATCAGCGTCGGCGGCGCCGGCAAGACGCCGTTGACGATTGCCCTGGTCGAGGCGCTGCGCGCGCGCGGTTTCAATCCGGGCGTCATCAGCCGTGGCTATGGCGGCAGCGCGACCGGACCGATTCTCGTCGACGCCAGCAGCGATCCGCGTGTTGCCGGCGACGAAGCCTGCCTGATCGCGCAGGTCACGCGCGCGCCGGTTGCGGTCGGGCGCAGTCGCGGGTCCGCGGGGCGCATGTTGCTGGAAACATCGCGCTGCGACGTGCTGATCGCCGACGATGGATTGCAGCATTATAAACTTTGTCGCGATGTGGAAATTTGCGTGATCGACGGCGAGCGCCGGTTCGGAAATGGCCGGCTGCTGCCGGCGGGGCCATTGCGCGAGCCGGCCAGCCGGGCCGGGACGTTCGCGTTCCGGGTCTGCAACGGTGGCACCGCGCAAGCGGGGGAGGTGGCCATGATGCTGCACGTCGGCGCCGCTGTCGCACTGGGCGGGTTCCCGCAACAACGCAGGCTCGCCGACTGGGCGGGCCAGCGCGTCCACGCCGTGGCCGGCATCGGCAATCCCGCGCGGTTTTTCGCCGCCTTGCGTGCTGCCGGTCTCGACATCATCGAGCACGCGTTCGCCGATCATTTCGCC
>DATIEJ010000535.1:0-27161 GCA_035455825.1 Rhodanobacteraceae bacterium
GTCTTTGCGCTGAGGCGTTGCGGCGCTTTCAGGAATCGGTCCACTTGCGGGGTGCCGCCGCAATTCGGAGCTGCCCCCAAGTTCTTTTCGCTCGTCATTCCGGCGAAGGCCGGAATCCAGCTCTTTCCCATTTGCCGTCATTCCCGCGAAAGCGGGAATCCGTCTTGATCTTGCCCTTGTCTTCTTGTTCCAAGTGCAAAGCTTCCACTCGCCCGAAGGGCGAGTGAAAGCTCTGCACTTCTAGGAACGACACAGAGCAAAGGAACTGGATTCCGGCTTGCGCCGGAATGACGAGCTAAAGAGAACGAGCATGAAGCGACACCATCCCCACCCAACCCTCCCCTTGAAGGGGAGGGCTCAAGCCGCACGCCTCGGAACACGGCGCGCGCCGCGCAACAAGGTCCGCGCCTCAGCCGCGCGCCGCGGCGCGGCGCGAGCGCGACCAGAACCAGTAGACCGGCAACCCCAGCAGCGCGATGACCAGGCCCATGCCGGCGTCGGTCGGATTCGAAATGATGTTGCTCGCGACGACGCCGAGCACCGCGACGATGAAGATCAGCGGCAGGATCGGAAAGCCCTTCATGCGGAACGCGACGGTTTCGTCGCTGCGCGCACGCCGGTAGTAGAACAGGGTCGCGACGGCGGCTGCATAGCCCAGCCAGTCGCCGACCGTGGAGTAGTTCAGCAGCTGGCCGTAAGTCCCGGACAACGCCAGGACAATGGCCCAGCCGGACAGCGCCGCCAGCGCGACATCGGGCGAGCGGTAGCGTGCGTTGATGTGGCCGGCGGCCTTGAAGAACAGGCCTTCCTCGCCCATGACCTGGAACACGCGCGCCGCGCCGATGATCGAGATGTTGCAGAATCCAAATGTGGAAATGGCGATGCCGAGCGAGATCGCGCGCGCGCCGGTATCGCCGAACGCGCCGCGCATGATCTCCGCGGCCGGAGCCATGCTCGTCGCCAGGCCATCGTGGCCGAGCACGTGCAGGTAGGCGACGTTGGCGAGCAGGTAGCACGCCGCGACCAGCAGCATGCCCAGGAGCAGCGCGCGCGGCAGGTTGCGCTGCGGTTCGCGGATTTCGCCGGCGATGTTGTTGATGTAGGCCCAGCCGCCGTAGGCGAACAGCACCGGCATCAGGATCGCGCCGAAGTTCCACGGACTGATCACGACCGGTGGCGGCGCGGCGACCGGCGCATGCGGCGCCGCGATGAACACGCCGGTCACGACCAGCGCGACGACGGCCAGCAGCTTGAGCATCGTCAATGCGTTCTGCAGCATCGCGCCGGCCTTGATGCCGAAATAGCTCACGCCGGTCAGCAGCACGATTGCGCCGATCGCGATCGGCTGGATCAGCGCGGCGGGCAGGTCGAACGCGCTGCAGAAATACGTCGCAAACGTCATGCTGACAGCGGCCTCGCTGCCGGAATAGTTCACGACCAGCATGATCCAGCCGTAGACGAACGCGATCATCGGTCCGTACGCCTCGCGCAGGTAGACGTACGCGCCGCCGGCTTGCGGCCGGCGCGCGCCGAGTTCGGCGTAGCACAAGGCCCCGATCAGCGCGAGCACGCCGCCGATGGCCCAGGCAATCAGCACGCCTTCGGACGAGCCGGTGCGCTCGGCGACGATGCGGGGATTGAGGAAGATGCCGGCGCCGATCACGCCGCCGACGACGATCATGCTCGAATCCCAGACGCCGAGCCGGCGGATGTAGCCGACGGGCGCCGCCGGCATTGGTGTCGAATCGCTGGCCACACGCAGTCCCCGGATCCTGGAGCACGCAGCATGGCGAACTCGGCGCACGCTGTCGAGCGCTGCGCACTGCCGTTCGCACATCCCTGCGTTCAGGACCGGTGATCTTCCGCTGCGACGTTGCCGCACGAAGCGCACTGCCACATTCGGAAGGCTGCCCGCCTAGGCGGATTGCCCCGAGCTCTCCTGCTCGGTCGCGACAGTCCGATAGGTGTTGCGCCCCGCTGCTTTCGCCCGGTACAGCGCTTCGTCGGCGCTGCGCATCAGCGTTTCTGCGTCGGTTCCCGCCGCCGCCAGGCCGATGCCGATGCTGGTGGTGACTGGCAATGCCGACGCGTCGACGATGAAGTGCGTCTGCATTGCGCGCAGGATCTTGCTGGCGACCGCCTCGGCGGCGCCGGCCGAGTCGGCGTCCTCGACGATCACGACGAACTCGTCGCCGCCCAGGCGCGCTGCAAGGTCCGACTCGCGCAAGTTCTGCTGCAGTCGCCGCGCGAATTCGACCAGAATCGCGTCGCCGGCGGCGTGGCCAAGCGTGTCGTTGATTTTCTTGAAGTGATCGATGTCGAAGCAGAGCAACGCCAGTGGATTGCCTTCGCGTTGCCGGCGCGTCAGCGCCGCTTCGAGGCGCTCGCCGAACTGGCGGCGATTTGCCAGGCCGGTGAGACTGTCATGACGCGCCAGCAGATCCAGTTCGCGCTCGGCATGCTTGAGCCTGGAAATATCGAACAGCAGCATCAGCACGCCCTTGACGCTGCCGTGGTCGTCGAACTCCGGCACATAGGTAACCTGATACGTGCGCTGCTCGCCCTGGAAACCGCGCTCGGCCTCGAACGTCACCTGTTCGCCGTTCAACGCCGTTTGCACGCGCGGCCTGATCTCGTTGTAGATGCGCCAGCCCAGGACGGCCGGCATTACCTGGCCGAGTATCGACTCGGGGCCGCGGCCGAGCGCGTCGCAAAGCTGCGCATTGACGAACGTGAAGCGTTCATTCTTGTCGATGTGCGATACCAGCGCCGGCAAGTTGTCGGTGATCACGCGCAGGCGGCGCTGGTTGGCGGCGAGGGCGTGCTCGATCTGGACGCGCTCGGAAACGTCCCGGCCCGAATAGACGATCTCGGCCGGAGACGCCGGATCGGAGCCGGGCACGCGCCGCGCGAGCGCTTCGATCCAGACGTAGTAACCCTGCTTGTGCCTGACACGATAGATCACGTTCGCCGGGTCGCCCGTCTGCAGCAGCCTGGCCATCGTTTCGGTCAGCATCTCGACATCGTCAGGGTGGACCAGCTCCCAGCGCGACTCCGCCACTTCATGGGGCTCCCAGCCGAGCAGTTCGGCGACTGCCGGCGATATGTACAGCCGCTGTCCGTCGGCACGCATGCGCACGACGAGGTCGCGCGAGTGATCCGCGAGCATGCGGTAATTTCGCTCGCTGTCGCGCAGCCTGCCCGCCAGGCGGCCGCGTTCGGCCAGCACCACGGCGACCGGCAGCGCGGTAACGCAGGTTATGGCCAGGAACAGCTGGAGCAGCAGCGTGCGCTCCTGAAACGATGCAGCGGCGATCAGGCTCAGCGGGCCGCTGCCGCTGACCGTCGCCGCGATCGAGATTGCCACGACGATCGACACGCCAACGGCGAAACCGGCGAAACGATGCCGGAATACGCCGAGCAGCAGCGGCGGATAGATCATGAACAGCAACGGGTAACGCTGTTGCGCAAACACGCCGAGCGTTGTCGCGGCGACCAGACCCATCGAGCGGGCAAATTTCCACCGCCCGTCCCGGGGCGCGATTGTTTTCGTGGCCAGTTCGCGCAGGACCACGGTCAAAGTCGCGAAAATGACCATTCCCAGCGTGTGCGACGCGAACCACGCGCCGAATGTGGATACGAACTCGGCTTGATGGACGGCCGCGCTCGTCGTTGCCGCGATCAGCGCCGAACCCGCGCATCCGAACAGCGTGCTCGCGACCGCCACGCCGGCGACGCGCAGAAGGTTGGCCGGATCGCGTATGTCCCCGACGAGATAGCGCAAGGAGTAGGCGACGACGCCGGCTTCGAGATTGCTGGCGATCCCGCGACCGAAGACGATCGGCGCTGCGTCGCCGCACAGGGCGCGAGCGAGCAGATCGGCGGCCAGCGCGGCAACCAGATACGGAATCCAGACTCGGTAGGCCGACGTCAGCAGGATTCCGGCGAGCAGCCCGCTGCCAACCCAGATGATCGAGACGCCGCCTGCCGGACGCGACAGGGTGATTGCCAGCCACGTGGTGACTCCGACCAGGCCGCCGACGAAGAGGGTGCGCGCGGCGAGCGCCGGCATCTTGCGTGCGCTGTCGTCAGTCACGGCAGGAAAGTGCGGCAGGAAAGCACGGTTTCATCGTTCTTGCGCCCGGCAAAATTCGAATGCGCGCGCGCCAATTGCCTGGCCGCGATCGAACTCTAGGTCGAGCGCTTCTTGCGCCCCATGACTTGATCGCGCAGCGAAGCAGCGGTGGACACCGGTAGCCTCGCCTGCGCCGTCCCCGGCAACGCGCCAAGTCTAGCCGAAGATGGCTCGCCCGGTCAGGCCGATGGCAGGTTCATGATGCCGTCGATGCACGTGATCGACTGCCCTCCAATCTCCACGTCGCCCGAGTCGCGATCGACACGCACGTCGATGTAACCGTCGCGCCCGACCTCGCGGCCCTGGCTGACGCGATAGCGGTTGCCGACCGCGTCGAGGCCGTCCGACTCATGCAGGTAGGCGCCGATCGCGGCATTCGCGCTGCCGGTGACCGGATCCTCGGGAATGCCGTCCGCGGGGCAGAACGCGCGCACGGCAAGCGCATATTCCGCGTTGCGGGCACGGCCGAAGACGCTGATGCCGACGCTACCGATTTGCCGGCATAACGCGGCGACCGCGGCCATGTCCGGCTGGAGAGTCCGGACCGTGGCCTCGTCGCCGAGATCGCAGATCAGCCAGCTCAGGCCGAGATCGAACAGGCGCGGTGCAACGCTGGTGCTCGCCGGTGTTGCCAGGGCCATGGCAAGGCGTTCGTCGGTCACGGCCGGGTGCAGCCGCCGTGTGGCGCGCGGTGCGCGAACGAAAATGCTGCGGCCGGCGCCGTCGCCGACCACGCGCATCGTCAGCAGGCCCGCCGCGCACTCCTGGACCAGTTGCGCTTTCGGGGCGATGCGCCCGCATTCGAGCAGTGCGTGCGCGGTGCCGACGCTCGGATGGCCGGCGAAGCCCAGCTCGCTGCGCGGCGTGAAGATGCGCACGCGATAGTCCGCGCCAGCCTGGGTCGGCGGCAGCACGAATGCCGTTTCCGACAGGTTCGTCCATGCCGCGATGCGCTGCATGTCGCTCGCGTCGAGGCTGTCGGCATCAAAAATGACGCCGAGGGCGTTGCCAAAGAACGGGACGGACGTAAAGACGTCCACCTGCTTGTAGGCGCTGGTTTGCTGTGGCTTGGTCATGGGTCGATCCGGGATTGCGTCGCGAGCGCGATGGGCAGGAGTCGCAAGTATCGCAGGCCGCACGCGCCGCTTCACCCCGCATCGGCACCGAACGGGCGCGGCAGTGCCATCGAATCGGCCGCTCCCGGCCTGACTTGCGCCTTGTTTTTTTGCGCTGCACAAGGACAATGGCGGCAGAGTCGCAACCGCGGCGCCAGATCTCCTCTCAGTGACCATCACAAGCAAACCAACCGCGCCCGGGCACGCCGGTGCCAGCGCCTGGATCGTGCTGAAGTTCGGCGGCACCAGCGTGTCGACGCGCGAGCGCTGGGACAAGATCGCTGCGATCGCCGAGCGCTGGCGCGATCGCGGCAAACACGTGCTGGTCGTCGTATCGGCGCTTTCCGGCATCACCGACAAGCTCAAGGCGCTGATCGAGGCGCCCGACGCGGCCGCCCGCGGCGCGGTGCGCGACGCGATCGTCGAGCGCCATCGTGCGATGTTCGCCGAGCTCGGCTTGACGGACAACGCGCCGATCCACTACTGGCTCGAACGGCTCGACGCGCTGGTTGCCAATGTTCGCGCGGACGCGCACGGCCTGCCGTGGCAGGCCGAGGTTCTGGCGCTCGGCGAACTGATGTCGAGCACGCTCGGCGTTGCCTACCTTTGCCAGCGCGGTCTGCCGGCCCACTGGCTCGATGCGCGCGAACACCTGCTCGCTGTGCCGCTGCCGAATCAGAACGCCTGGGGCCGCTATCTGTCCGCGTCCGTGCCTACCGCGCCGGATCGCGCGTTCGCCGAAGCGCTCGCCGCGCGTGGCGGCTTGTTCATCACGCAGGGTTTCATGGCGCGCAACGAAGCCGGCGAAACCGTGATCCTCGGGCGCGGCGGTTCGGACACGTCGGCAAGTTACTTCGGTGCGTTGCTGCACGCGGAAAAAGTCGAAATATGGACCGATGTCGCCGGCATGTTCAGTGCCAATCCGCGCCAGGTCCCGAGCGCGCGCCTGCTGTCGCGCCTGGATTACGAGGAAGCGCAGGAGATCGCCACGACCGGCGCGAAGGTGTTGCACCCGCGTTGCATCAATCCGGTGCGCGAAGCGCGCGTGCCGCTGGCGATCAGGGACACCAACCATCCTGATCTGGCCGGTACCGAGATCTCCGCGGGCGCCCCCGATGCCGCCCCGAGCGTCAAGGCGATCAGTTCGCGCAGCGGCATCACGCTGATCTCTATGGAATCGATCGGGATGTGGCAGCAAGTCGGCTTTCTCGCCGACGTGTTCGACTTTTTCCGGCGCCATGGCCTGTCGATCGACCTCGTCGGCACGTCGGAAACGAACGTGACCGTTTCGCTCGATCCGACCGAAAACCTCGTCAATACCGACGTGCTGTCGGCGCTGTGCACCGACCTGGCCAAGGTTTGCCGGGTCAAGGTCATTGCGCCGTGCGCTGCGATCACCCTGGTCGGGCGCGGCATGCGCTCGATGCTGCACCGGTTGTCGGGCGTGCTGGCCGAGTTCGGCTCGCTGCGCATGCACCTGATCTCGCAGTCGTCGAACAATTTGAACCTGACGTTCGTCGTCGACGAGGAGGTCGCCGCCGATCTCGTGCCGCGCCTGCACGCGCTGCTGATCCAGGCCGAAGCGATGCGCGTCGAAGACGCCGCCGTGTTCGGTTCGAGCTGGCGCGATCTTTACAGGAAAGACGGAGCCGGCCCCGGCCAGCACTGGTGGATCGCGCGCCGCGGCGAGCTGATCGAACTGGCCGCCAAGGGCACGCCACGCTACGTCTATGATCGCTCGACAGTGTCCGCGCGTGCACGCGCGTTGCGCAGCGTCACGGCCGTCGATCGCTGGTTTTATGCGATCAAGGCGAATGCGCATCCGGAGCTGCTGCGCGCGATTGCCGCGGAGAGTTTTGGTCTCGAATGCGTTGCGCCCGGCGAACTGGACCGGGCCGAAGGCGTCGCGGTGTCGGAGCGCGTGCCGTTGCTGTTCACGCCGAATTTCGCCGCGCGCGATGAGTATGCTGCCGCGTACGCGCGCGGCGCCACGGTGACCGTCGACAACCTGCATCCGCTGGCGCACTGGGGCGACGTGTTTGCCGGACGCGAGTTGATCCTGCGCCTGGATCTCGGCGCCGGCCGCGGCCACCACGACAAGGTCAAGACTGGCGGTGCGCACTCGAAGTTCGGACTCGCGCTGGATCAATTGGCGGAGTTCCAGCGGCTTGCCGCGGCCAACAACACGCGCATCGTCGGCCTGCACGCTCACCTCGGCTCGGGCATTCTCGACGTCTCGCATTGGCGCGACGTCTACGTGCAACTGGCGAGCCTGGCCGAGCGCATCGGCAGCGTGCATGTGTTGAATATCGGCGGCGGTCTGGGCGTGCCGGCGCGCAGCGACGAGCAGGCACTCGATCTCGGCACGCTCGGCGCCGCGCTCGGCGAGGTCAAGACCGCCTATCCGCAGTTCGAGCTATGGGCCGAGCCGGGCCGTTACCTCGTCGCCGACGCGGGCGTTCTGCTCTGCCGGGTGACGCAGCTCAAGCGCAAGGGCGATGTACGCTACGTCGGCGTCGACGCGGGCATGAACTCGCTGATTCGCCCGGCGTTGTACGAGGCGTATCACGAGATCGCGAATCTCAGCCGATTGCATGAATCCGCAAGTGAACTCGTGCAGATCGTCGGTCCGATCTGCGAGTCCGGCGACGTGCTCGGCAGCAATCGCCGCCTGCCGCCGACGCGCGAAGGCGACGTGCTGCTGATCGCCCAAGCCGGCGCCTACGGCGCGGTGATGGCATCGCACTACAACCTGCGCGACCCCGCGGCGGAGATCGTGCTGTGAGCGCGCTGTCCGATCCGCGCAAGGCAAAGACGTTCCGTTTTGTCCGCCACGAGTACGCCGATGGCGAGGCGCGGCTCGTGTACGCATTCGACGACGACGTCGAAATGGTCGAACGCATCGGATTCCCCGACGCACCGCCGTTGTCGCCGGAGCGCCAGGTGGCGTTCGCTGCTGCGCTCGAGCTGCTGCATCTCATCGCCGGGGTGAGTTACTTCAAGGCCGGTGTGCCGGGCGAGATCCGCGTCGAGAATGGAACGCTCGACGCGGCGACGGCGGAGTTTCTCGAGCAGGTCTATGTTCACGGGCTTGCCGAGTTTGCCTACCAGAACAAGCTCGATGTGCGCGGCGGCATTCGTTTCCACTCTCTTGATCGTCATTCTCGCGGAAGCGGGGATCCATTGTCGGGAGCGACGCAGAGCAAAATGGATTCCCGCTTGCGCGGGAATGACGGCAGTGGCAACCAGGCCGCTTCGCTTCACCTCCCGCGCCGCACGCTCGTGCCGATCGGCGGCGGCAAGGACTCGCTCGTCAGCGTGGAAATGTTGAAAAGTGTAAATGAGCCGGCAACCGCGGCCTGGATCGGCGACTCGGCGCTGATCGCGGCGTGCGCCCGGCGCACCGGACTGCCGACACTGAACCTGCGGCGCACGCTCGCGCCGGAACTGTTCGAGTACAACCGGCTCGGCGCGCTGAACGGACATGTGCCGGTCACGGCGATCAACTCGGCGACCCTGCTGTGCGCGGCTATCCTTTATGGGTACGACGCGATTGCGTTCTCGAACGAACGCTCGGCCTCGGTCGCGACGCTCGAGTACGACGGTCAGCCGGTCAATCACCAGTGGAGCAAGGGCCTGGATTTCGAGCGCGCGCTGCGCGACTACACGACGTCGCACATCGCCGCGGACCTCGATTACTTCTCGCTGTTGCGGCCCTGGTCGGAGCTCGCGGTCACGCGCGAGTTCGCCCGGCGCACGCAATACGACGACGTGTTCTCGAGTTGCAACCGCAATTTCCGCATCCGCGGCGCGCGGCCGTCGGATCGCTGGTGCGGGCAATGTCCGAAGTGTCATTTCGTGTTTCTCGCGCTGGCCCCATTCGTCGCCAAGCCGCGCCTGCTCGCGATCTTCGGCCGCAACCTGCTCGACGATGCCGCGCTCGCCCCGGGGTTCGATGCCCTGCTCGAGTACCGCGGGCACAAGCCGTTCGAGTGCGTTGGCGAAGGCCGCGAGTCGCGCGCGGCAATGCATGCGCTGACGCAGCGGCCGGAGTGGGCCGAGGACGCACTGGTTGCGCGCTTCGCATCGGAGATTGCACCGCAGCTCGATCGTGGCGAACTCGATCTGGCGGCCTTGCTGCAACCGTCGTCCGCGCATTTCCTGCCGGAACGGCTCCGGGCTCTCGTGCATGCCGCGGATTGAGGCAACGCGGGCGCCGCTGCGCCTCGCCGACCTGGCCGAGCGCAAGGTCGCTATCTGGGGCTATGGCCGCGAGGGACGCGCGGCGCTGACGGTGTTGCGCCGCCGTTTTCCGGGCATGGAACTGACGTTGTTCTGCAGCGAGGCGGAGGCCGGGACAGTCGCGGATGACATGCGGTGCACGAACTGCCCGGAACCGCGTTTGTCGACTCCGAACTCGCAAGCAGAGCGGAGTGTGAGGCTTCTCACCGCGCACCCCGATCTGGCTGCACTCGCGAATTTCGACATCGTGATCAAGTCGCCCGGCATCAGCCCGTACAAATCGCCGGCGCCGGAAGCAGAACGTGCCGGCGTGCGCTTCACGTCGGGCACGGCGTTGTGGTTTGCCGAACACGCGCAGGCGCGAACGATCTGCGTCACCGGAACGAAGGGCAAGAGCACGGTAACATCACTGATCGCGCACATCTTGCGCAAGGGCGGCCTGCGAGTCGCGCTGGCAGGCAATATCGGACTGCCGCTGCTCGACTTGCTCGATGTCGGCGGGACGGAGCAGGAACCGGCTCCGGACTGGTGGGTCATCGAATTGTCGAGTTTCCAGACACGGGATTTCGCCGGTGCGCCGACGATCGCCGTGATCAACAACCTGTACGAGGAACACCTCGACTGGCACGGTTCGCGCGAGCGCTACGTCGCCGACAAACTTGCGATTGCCGCGCGCGCTGGGCGCGTCGTAGTCAATGCCGAGGCGGGACTGCTGGCGGCTACCGCGTCGAGCGCGCAGCGCAGCCTGTTTGGCTCGCCGGACGGGTGGCATGTGGCGGACGACGCAATCCACCGCGGCGCCGATCGCGTGCTGGCACTGCCGGCGCTGCCGCTGCCGGGTCTGCACAATGCGCAGAACGTCTGTGCTGCGCTGGCGGCGATCGACGCGACCGGCCTGGATGCCGAACTGCTCGCGGCCCACGTCGCGACGTTCAAGCCGTTGCCACATCGCCTGCAGAGTCTCGGCACGCGCGACCGGATCGATTACATCAACGACAGCATAGCGACGACGCCTTATGCAACGATCGAAGCGCTGAACAGCCTGGGGCCGCGGGCAACGACCGTTCTGGTCGGCGGGTTCGATCGTGGCGTGAGCTGGCGCGCGTTCGTCGATCACGCCGCCCGGCATCCGCCGCAGGCGATCGTCACGATGGGAGCGAATGGCGCTGCGATCGCGGCCGCACTCGCTTCAGTCGAGGCGCCGTCTTTCAGGTTGGAGTCGAGCACATCGCTGGCCGACGCCGTCACGCGTGCGCAGGCGCTGACTCCGCCCGGCGGAACGATCCTGCTCTCACCCGGGGCGCCGAGTTTCGACCAGTTTCACGACTACGCCGAGCGCGGTCGCGAGTTCGCGCGGCTCGTGGGCTTCGATCCGGCGGCGATCGCGCAGATCGAAGGGATGGGAATCGCATGACACCCGGCAGCGAAGGCAAAACCGGGGTCCGCGTGTGGGATTTGCCGACGCGGCTGTTCCATTGGCTGCTGGTGGCGCTTGTCGCGCTCCTCTACGCCAGCGGCGAATTCGGCATGCTCGACATGCGCTGGCATTTCTGGCTCGGCTACGCGACGCTCGCGCTGATCGTATTTCGTGTGCTCTGGGGGTTTTTTGGCTCGCAGACCAGCCGCTTCGCCGATTTCGTGCGCGGACCGGCCGCCGTCGGCCGCTACGTGAAGGCGCAAATATCCACAAATGCGCATTTTAGCGTAGGGCACAATCCTCTCGGCGGCTGGTCGGTGCTGGCGCTGCTGCTCAGCGTCCTGCTGCAGTGCGTTACCGGCCTGTTCGCCAGCGATGGCATAGACACCGATGGACCGCTCAGCGGATCCGTATCGGGCTACACCGTCAAGCTGATGACGCGGCTGCACAACTGGAACGAGAATGTGTTGCTGCTGTTGATCGCGCTGCATGTCGCGGCAGTGTTGTTTTATCTGCTGATCAAGCACGACAACCTGATCACGCCAATGGTTACCGGGCGCAAGCACGGCGCGCCGGACATGCTGCGCTTTGCCAGTCCATGGCTTGCGCTGCTGCTGCTGTCGCTGAGCGTGGCCGCCGTGGCGGCAATGGTCTGGTACGCAGGCGGGTAGGGTGGCCTTGGCCCGCATCTTGTTTTTACGGCGATAGAGGGAGGCGGTGGGCTAAAGCCGAACCTACGCGCTACTCCAATACGCGAATACGCGCTACTCCAACTCGTCGCCTCTCGTCCCTCGCCCCTCAGTCCTGCTTGTACTTGTCGTGGCAGGCCTTGCAGGTTCCACCGAGCTTCTTGAACTGTTCCTTCATCTTCGCTTCGTCGCCGCCCTTGGCGACTTCGCTCATCGTCCTGGACTGTTCGATGAGATCGTTGAGCTTGGATTTGAAGTCGTCGAAATTTGCCCAGATGTCGGGCTTGGCGTCGGTTTCGGCGCCCTTTTCGGAACCTTTCGGGAAGCCCTCGAGCGCCTGCGGCGCAAGGAACTCGATGCGCTCGGCGTGCTTGGCGAATTCCTTGGCATCGAACGGGATCTTGCCCTTGACCATCGCACTCATCGGGCCGAAATTCCAGCCGACCATGGTCATTACGCTGCGCCGGTATTCGATCACGACATCGGGCTTCATCTGCGCTACGGCCGTGGCGGCAAAGCCGACGGTCAGGGGGATCAGCATTGCGATCCGAAAGCTCATGCAGCGCTCCGTTGGTTCGGTTCAGGGAAGGGTCGCTAGTCTAGCAAACACGGCCTGCGGTGCACCAAGACCGATGTCGGGCGGCGCAGTATGATTGGGTTTTCCCAGCACGGAGTCGTTTCATGAGAACAGCAATGATTGCCTTGGGATTTTCCTTCTGCTTCGGCATCGGTGCCGCGCATGCCGCCATGGTCGCGCGCGACGTGGCCTACGACGTCGATGGTAAAAAGATGCAAAGCGTCCTGGTCTACGACGACGCGGTGAAGACGGCGCGCCCCGGCCTGGTCATGACGCCGGACTGGCTCGGCATGAACAAGGATCAAGTCGCCTTGGCGCAAAAGGTTGCCGGCAAGGACTATGTGATCCTGGTTGCCGACGTCTACGGCGCCGACGTGCGGCCGAAGAATGCGGACGAAGCCGGCGCCGCGGCGAAGAACATGTACGATCACCGCAGCGACTTGCGCGCGCGCATCAACGCGGCGTTGACCCAGCTCAAGGCCCAGGCCGGCAAGGCGCCGCTCGACGGCAAGCACTGGGGCGCGTTCGGCTATTGCTTCGGCGGCGCGACGACGCTGGATCTCGCGCGCTCCGGCGCCGACGTGCAGGCTGTCGTTTCGATCCACGGCAACCTGTCGACCGACGACCCGGCGCTGGCGAAGAACATCAAGGCCAAGGTGCTCGCGCTCAATGGCGGCGACGACAAGTTCGTATCGGACGAATCGATCGTCGCGTTCAAGAAGGAAATGCGCGACGCGAACGTCGACTGGCAACTCGTCAGCTTTGGCGGAGCAGTGCACTGCTTCGCGATCCCGACGGCCGACAACACCGTGCCGGGGTGCCTGTACAACGAACGCGCGGCCAAGCGGGGCTACGCACTGATGCACGGCTTTCTCGATGATGCATTCGCTACGAAGTAGCCGATGTTATTCCGCGCCCGCGCCGCTGCGCGGGCGCGCCTTTCAGGACGCACGATGAAAAAGACCGCGGGCTGGTTCACCCGTTTCGCCAACAACGCGGCGCAGGCCACCGGGCACCCGTCGGCCTTCGTCATCGCCGCTCTCGTCATCCTGGTCTGGGGGATATCCGGCCCGCTGTTCAACTTCAGCGACACCTGGCAACTCGTGATCAATACCGGCACGACGATCATCACGTTCCTGATGGTGTTCCTGATCCAGAACACGCAGAACCGCGACAGTGCCGCGATCCACCTGAAACTCGACGAGCTGATCCGTTCGCACGCGCAGGCGAAGAATTCGATGCTGGACCTGGAGCATGGCGACGAGGAGATCCTCGGCAAGCTGCGCGAGCGCTATGGCGCATTGGCCGAGAAAGCGCGCAACGAAGCAGGCGCGAGCCTCGAAGAGCCAATCGAGGACGAAGAAGCGCCGGCTGAAAAATCCAAGGCGCGCGCGGCGGAACGGCCGCGCTGACTCGCTCGAACACGCGGCGCCACGCTACGCGCCGATTGCGCCCGCTTCAGTGGTTGCGTTGCAGCGCGTAGTCGGCGAGCACCGCCAGCGCATTGCAGGCCGCGGATTGCGGCAAAGTGGACAACGCAGCTTTTGCCGCATCGGCGTAATGCTGGGCGCGCTGGCGTGCGCGCGCGATCGCGCCGGTATCGCGGATCGCGGCGACGATATTGTCGAGCGAATCCAGCCCGCCGGTCTCGATCGCGCGGCGCAGGCTCGCCGCCTGGTCGGGTGGCGCCCGCTCGATCGCGTAGATCAGGGGCAACGTGGCCTTGCCTTCGGCGAGGTCGTCGCCGATGTTCTTGCCGAGCGTGCCGGCGTCCGATACGTAATCGAGCACGTCGTCGGCGATCTGGAACGCAAAACCCAGATTGAGCCCGAACCGGGCCAGCGCTTCTTCGTGGTCTGCGGGCACGCCGGCCAGAAGCCCGCCGAGGCGGGTCGCCGCGGCGAACAGCACGGCAGTCTTGCGTTCGATGACGCGCAGGTAGGCGGCCTCGTCCGTGTCCGGATTATGGACGTTGAGCAGTTGCAGCACCTCACCCTCGGCGATCTGATTCGTGGTGTCGGCGAGCAGGCGCATCACACGCATGTCGTCGGCCTCGACCATCATCTGGAACGAACGCGAATACAGGAAGTCGCCGACCAGCACGCTCGCGGCGTTACCCCATAGTGCGTTCGCGGTCTGGCGCCCGCGCCGCAGGTCGGATTCGTCGACTACGTCGTCGTGCAGTAGCGTCGCGGTGTGGATGAACTCGACGACGGCGGCAAGCAGCACGTGATCGTGGCCGCGGTAGCCGCTCGCCTGCGCCGCGAGCAGCACGAGCATCGGCCGCAGGCGCTTGCCGCCGCCGCCGATGATGTGTTCGGCAACCTGGTTGATCAGCACGACATCGGACGAAAGCCGGGCGCGGATCAGGGCATCGACGCGGGCCATATCGGCCGATGCCAGCGCCTGCACCTCGCGGAAGTGCCTGATGGAACGGGGAAGATCGGGTGAAACGGTCGACATCGCAGCAGTCTTGAGGGAACCCCGGAACGATTATAACGGGCAATTCTGCGCGGTCGCCTTCCGCTGGAAATTTCCTACACGTTCGGCCGGCGTTTGCCGACAGGCCGCGGACGGGGCCATGGTATTCTGTGTGCACCTTCATCGTCGATTCAACGCAGAGGAAACCTCATGGCACGCGGCATCAACAAAGTCATTCTCGTAGGCAACCTCGGCGCCGATCCGGAAACGCGCTACACGCCGAGCGGCACGGCAATCACGTCGATCCGCATCGCGACCTCGGAGTCGTGGAAGGACAAGCAGACCGGCGAGCAGCAGGAGCGCACGGAATGGCACCGTGTCGAATTCTTCGCGCGCCTGGCCGAGATCGCCGGCGAGTACCTGAAGAAGGGCAGCCAGGTCTATATCGAGGGCAAGCTGCGCACCGACGAATACGAGAAAGAGGGCGTCAAGCGCTGGTCGACGAAGATCATCGCCGACGAGATGCAGATGCTCGGCAGCCGCGGCGGCGGCGAGGGCGGCGGGGGTGGTGGTGGCAGCGGTGGCGGCTACGAGCGCCGTGAACGCGGGCCGGCACGTGGTCCGCAGTCAGCGCCGCAGCGCAGTGGCGCGCCGGCGCCTTCTGCGCCGGCCGGAGACAGTTTCGAGGACGACGAGATTCCGTTCTGACTCTCGCGGTTCCTTTTGCCGAATAGCAGTGCGCCGGATCGAGACGACTCGCTCCGGCGCACCTTCAACTCAACGTCAAATCAATTGCTCTACCCGTCCCCCTGTCATCGTCGGTCCTGACGAGGAGGTGGGAGCGAATCATCGTCGTCGTAGTAGACGACTTCGTCATCCAGGTATTCGTCACCGTCGGACGCGAGTCGCCCATTCAGGACTTCGACGTCCGGATCGTCGCTGCGAATCACCGCGGTTTGATTGGACGGTATCCCGTTTCCGTAGCCGTAGCTGACGGTCCGCGTGTCTTCGTAAACGGCGGGTGTCGGCGCCGTCATGACGGCGACCGGTTCGTCGACCATCGTGACGGTGGGCAGGCCGTGGTCCTCGACGTAGCGCAACAGCGACTCGTAGCGCTCGCGGACCGAGTTGTAGCTCGTGCGATATTCCGGATAGGACGTCGCCGCGCCGAACAGCATGCCGATTTCGCGCTCGGTGAAGCTCTGGCGGATCAGCTCGTGGAAGCTGGCGCATTCGGGCGCGGACTGGGGCGGCGTGCAATTCTGGACGAGACGGTCGACGTCGACGTGCTCGACGATGACCGGTGCGAGCACCTGGTCTTCATAGACGACCTCGGCGCAGGCGTAGCCCATCGTGGCGAGAGAAATGGCGACGGCGAATAGGGTGCGCTTCATGATGATCTCCTTGTTCAGCTGGCGTGTTGGCGTCGATGCTTTTGCGCGACTTGATGGTGCGCCTTGCATGCCGAACGGTTTCTGAAAGGAGAGGGCGCGTGGGTGAGTATTCAGGCTGTGTTCTGTTGCCGCTCTGCCGAACCGTAAAATTGCTTGACCGACGCGCGCCATTCGATCAACACACAAAAATTGTCGTCATTCCCGCGAAAGCGGGAATCCATTTGGTTCTTCTAGCGGCAGAACAGGATCAAGATGGATTCCCGCTTCCGCGGGAATGACGGCAGAGATGAGTTCCGTCCTCGACTAATGACTGCCGAAATACGCCGGCTCGGCGAGAACATCGATAGCATCACATCGCGTCGATCGAATACTCCATCGCCATCATCGCTGCCGGGGGAACGCGATCGATCAGCGCGCCTTGTGCGCTCGCGGTTCGGCGTTGATGGCCGCATCTACCAGCGTGCGCGCGGCTTTAGTAATGGCGGCGATCGGCCCAGAGTTTTGCGGAAACGTCAGGCGCGAGTAATAGCCGCCTTCCATCAGAAGCATCAGCGCGTCGCCGAGCGTGTCGGGTTCGCGTGCTCCCGCGTCGCGCGCAAGCTTGCGCAAGCGCCGGCGGATTTCGGTCTTGTACTCGTGGACGATTCCGCCGAGCAGTTCGTTGCCCTCGGTGATCTCGACAGCGGCGTTGCCGAGCGCGCAGCCGCGGCTGGTCTTGCAGCCGCCACAGTCGCCCTTCGGCTGAGGCCGCGCCATGTCCAGGTAGGAGTCGAATAACGCTTCGATCTGCCGACGTGGATTACCGGCATGTGCCGCGATGGATTGGTCCCACCAGCTGAAATATTCGCGCTCCTGGTCGTGCAGGTATTCGGCGACGAGGTCGTCCTTGGACGGGAACGCCCGATAGAAGCTCATCTTGTTCGTGCCGGCCTCGCTCGCGATCGCGTCGACGCCGACGGCGCGGATGCCGTGCCGGTAGAACAGGTCGCTGGCGGTTTCGAAGATGCGGTCGCGCACGCGCGGCTTGGCGCCGAGCTCGACCTTCTCGACTTCGACCCCTGATTTGACGTTCATTGCCTCCACCCTCTTGACATGTGAGTTACCAGTCACTAACATAATAACTGTTACTTACCGGTAACGTACATTAGATAGCTTCAGGCAAGAGAAGTTTCAAGTCAAGTCGCCGCGCAGCACGCGCGGAATAGAGGAAGTCATGGACAAGTGGAGATTCCCGATGTCATTTACCAGATTCGCAACCGCCAGCCTTCTTATCAGTGCATTGGCCGCGGGCGTGCTCGCTGGCTGCGCCCGAACCCAGGCTGGCGCGGCGCCGGCCGCGGCGCCGCCGCCGGCGGTCAGCGTCGCCGAGGTCGTGGCGCGTCCGCTGCGTGATTTCGAGGAGTTCACCGGGCGACTCGAACCGGTCACGACCGTATCGATCCAGCCGCGCGTCGCCGGCTTCATTGAATCCGCGCAATTCACGGAAGGCGCGCGCGTCAAGAAGGGCCAGTTGCTGTTCCGCATCGATCCGCGGCCACTTCAGGCCGAGGTCAACCGGCTCGCCGCGCAGCTCAAACGCGCCCGCTCGCAGGCTGAACTCGCTGCGACCAACCACGAACGTGGCAAGCAGCTGATCGAAAAGCACGTCATCGCCCAGCAGGACTACGACCAGCTCGAAACCACCGCGTCGAGCAGCAAGGACGACATCGGCGCCGCCGAAGCCTCGCTCGAAGCAGCGCGCCTGAACCTCGAGTTCACGCAGGTTCGCTCGCCGATTGACGGTCGCGTGTCGCGCATGCTGATCACGCCGGGCAATCTCGTGGCGACCACCAGCGTGCTGACGACCGTCGTGTCCGACGATCCGGTCTACGCCTACTTCGACGCGGACGAGCAGACCTACCTGCGCTTCGCGCATCGCGCGGCCGGCACGCCGAGCCCGGTCTACATGGGCCTTGCCGACGAGCAGGACTATCCGCACGAAGGGACGCTCGATTTCGTCGACAACCAGGTCGATCCGAACAGCGGCACGATCCACGCGCGCGCCGTGTTCGTGAACAAGGACGGCCGCTTCACGCCCGGACTGTTCGCGCGCATCAAGCTCGTCAGCGGCGACTCGCGCGATACCGTGCTGATCGACGAGCGCGCCGTCGGCACCGACCTCGGCAAGAAGTTCGTGCTCGCGCTGAAGAAGGACAACACGCTCGAATATCGCCCGGTCACGCTCGGCGCGAACATCGACGGCCTGCGAGTCGTGAACCAGGGCCTGGCCGCCGGCGACGTGATCGTGGTCAACGGATTGCAGCATGTGCGTCCGGGCGTGGCCGTTACGCCGACGCGCGTGACGATGGAAGCGAACACGGCCGGTGTCGCGCAGCTGGCGCCGGCGAAGATGACGGTGTCGACGGCACGCAGCGCGACTGATCGCGCGACCCTGAACTAGTCGACAGCAGCTAAATCCGCGGTAACGATGTTTTTCCTTCTCCCCTCGGGAGAAGGTGCCCCGAAGGGGCGGATGAGGGTCGGGAATCTTTCGACGCACAACGTCACCCGACCCTCACCTCAACCCCTCTCCCGGTGGGAGAGGGGCTCTAGAGCGAAGGAACCTCACCATGAACCTTTCCCAATTCTTCATCTCACGCCCGGTGTTCGCCGGCGTTCTGTCGGCCCTGATCCTGATCGGCGGCCTGATCTCGCTGCCGAACCTGCCGATCTCGGAATATCCCGAAGTCGTCCCGCCGACCGTCGTCGTGCGCGCGACCTATCCCGGGGCGAATCCGAAGGTCATCGCCGACACCGTCGCCGGTCCGCTCGAGCAGGCCATCACCGGTGTCGAGGACATGCTCTATCAGTTCTCGCAGGCGACCAGCGACGGCGTCATGACGCTGACCGTGACGTTCAAGCTCGGCACCGACGTCGACAAGGCGCAGGTGCTCGTGCAGAACCGCGTGGCCCAGGCCACGCCGAAGCTGCCGCAGGATGTGCAGCGTCTCGGCGTGACGACGGCGAAGGCGTCGCCCGACATCACGATGGCCGTGTTCATCACTTCGCCGGATGGCCGCTACGACCAGACCTACCTGTCGAACTACGCCACGCTGCACATCAAGGACGAACTGGCCAAGGTCGACGGTGTCGGCGACGTGCAGCAGTTCGGCGGCGGCAACTATTCGATGCGCATCTGGCTCGACCCGGAGAAGGTCGCAGCGCGCGGCCTGACCGTCGGCGACGTCGCCAGCGCGATCCGCGAGCAGAACGTGCAGGTCGCCGCCGGCCAGCTCGGCTCGCCGGCCGTGCCGAACGACAACTCGTCACGGCCGAACTTCCAGATTGCCGTGAACACGAAAGGCCGCCTCGTCGACGAAGAGGACTTCGCCAACATCATCATCCGCACCGGCGCCGCGGGCCAGATCACGCGCCTGCGCGACGTCGCGCGCGTCGAACTCGGCTCGGACAACTACGCGTTGCGCGCGATGCTCGACAACGTCACCGCGGTCGCGATCCCGATCTTCCAGCGTCCCGGCAGCAACGCGATCGCGATCTCCGATGCCGTGCGCGCGAAGATGGTCGAGCTGAAGAAAAGTTTCCCCGAAGGCATCGACTACAACGTCGCCTACGACCCGACCGTGTTCGTGCGCGGCTCGATAGAGGCCGTGCTGCACACGTTGCTCGAAGCAATTGCGCTCGTCGTCATCGTCGTCATCGTGTTCCTGCAGACCTGGCGCGCCTCGATCATTCCGCTGCTGGCCGTGCCGGTGTCGCTGATCGGCACGCTTGGGGTCATGCATCTGTTCGGCTTCGGCCTGAACACGCTGTCGCTGTTCGGTCTGGTGCTGGCGATCGGCATCGTCGTCGACGATGCGATCGTCGTCGTCGAGAACGTCGAGCGCAACATCACCGACGGGCTGTCGCCGTTCGAGGCGACAAAGCAGGCGATGCGTGAAGTCACCGGTCCGATCGTTGCGACCGCGCTCGTGCTGTGCGCGGTATTCCTGCCGACCGCATTCATCAGCGGCCTGTCCGGGCAGTTCTTCAAGCAGTTCGCGTTGACGATCGCGATTTCGACGGTGATCTCGGCATTCAACTCGCTGACCTTGTCGCCGGCGCTGTCGGCCGTCCTGCTCAAGGCGCACGACGCGCCACCGGACCGCTTCACGCGCATCCTCAACGGCGCGCTCGGCTGGTTCTTCCGCCCGTTCAACCGCTTCTTCGCACGCGCGTCGAATGGCTACGTCGGCACGGTCGGCCGGGTACTGCGCCGCAGCGGCATCGCCGTGTTCGTCTATGTCGGCCTGATCGCGCTCGCGGCGTTCGGCTTCGCGCATACGCCGACCGGCTTCGTGCCGGCGCAGGACAAGCAGTACCTGGTCGGCTTCGCGCAGTTGCCCGATGCGGCCACGCTCGATCGCACGACGGCAGTCATCAAGCGCATGGGCGATATCGCTCTGAAGACGCCCGGCGTCGAATCGGTTCCGGCGTTCCCGGGCCTGTCGATCAATGGTTTCACGAACGCGCCGAACTCCGGCATCGCGTTCACGCCGCTCAAGCCGTTCGAAGAGCGCCGTGATGCATCGAAGTCGGCCGGCGCGATTGCGATGGCGATGAACATGCAGTTCGCCGCGATCCAGGACGCGTTCATCGCGATCTTCCCGCCGCCGCCGGTGCAGGGCCTCGGCACGATCGGCGGCTTCAAGCTGCAGATCGAGGACCGCGGCAATTTCGGCGCGGACGAACTGTACAAGCAGTTGCAGAACGTCATCGCCAAGGCGAGCAAGCGGCCGGAACTCGGTGGCGTGTTTTCCGGCTTCCAGGTCAACGTGCCGCAGATCGAAGTCGATGTCGATCGCGAGAAGGCCAAGTCGGCCGGCGTGCCGCTGCAGAACATCTACGACACGATGCAGATGTATCTCGGTGCGCTCTACGTCAACGACTTCAACCGCTTCGGCCGCACCTACCAGGTCAATGCGCAGGCCGAACCGGGCTTTCGCCTGAATGCCGAGAGCATCGGCCGCCTGAAGACGCGCAACGCGCGCGGCGACATGATCCCGCTCGCCAGCTTCGTCAACGTGCGCGAGACTTCGGGTCCCGACCGCGTGCCGCACTACAACGGTTACCTCGCGGCCGAGCTCAACGGCGCGGCGGCGCCGGGGTACAGTTCCGGCCAGGCGCAGGCGGCGATCGAGCAAGTGCTGAAGGCGGAACTGCCGAACGGCATGACCTACGAGTGGACCGACCTGACGTATCAGCAAATCCTGGCCGGCAACACGATGGTCTACATCTTCCCGCTGGTCGTGCTGCTCGTGTTCCTCGTGCTGGCCGCGCAGTACGAGAGCCTGTCGTTGCCGCTGGTCGTGATCCTGATCGTGCCGATGACGCTGCTGTGCGCGATTCTTGGCGTGCTCGTATCGGGTGGCGACAACAACATCTTCACGCAGATCGGCCTGATCGTGCTGATCGGACTGGCGTGCAAGAACGCAATCCTGATCGTCGAATTCGCGAAGGACCGTGAAGCACACGGCGAATCGGTCTGGCAGGCCGTGCTCGACGCGTGCCGCTTGCGCCTGCGTCCGATCCTGATGACCTCGCTCGCGTTCGTCATGGGCGTCGTGCCGCTGGTGACGTCGACCGGCGCCGGCGCCGAGATGCGCCGCGCGATGGGCGTCGCGGTGTTCTCGGGGATGCTCGGCGTGACGTTCTTCGGCTTGTTGCTGACGCCGGTGTTCTATCTGATCGTGCGCAGGCTTAGGCGGCGCAAGCCCGCTCCGACACCCGTAATCGGGACGGCCCAGCCGCAGGCGGGCTGATTGCCGGAACCTCTCCAGTCGTGAACCGAAACGTCTGAAGCCGTAGCGAACTGATGTGACTCGGCACAGAGCGCCCCCATCCGCCTGACTCGCGCCGTCCTGGCGCTCGCCCTCCGGGCCAGCTCCGCTGTTCGCAGGCGCTCCCGGGCCTGCAGTCGGCACCTTCCCCCGCTTCGCAGGGGAAGTAAAAGGAGGCGTCAGTCTGGAAGCTGCCCGGAGGGTGAGCCACATGGATGTGGCGAGTACAAGGTGGCGGCAGCCGGAAGGGGGCAAGTTGCCGCGAGAACATGACAGGCTGCTCGCGAAGCTATCGCAAGCGTCCACTCGCACCGGATCCGTTGCTACTCGATCGCGTACAGATTTCCATCGTTGCTGCCGAAGTAGACAACGCCGCCTGCAACCAGTGGCGACGAGAAGATCGAGCCGACGCGCAGCATCCGGTTCGTCGCGTCGATGGCGAGACCCTGCCATTGCGCTCCGGAGGGGAACAGCAGCGCGTTATTGAACTTGCGATCCGCGGTCAGGACCCAGCCGGCATTCTGTTTCGACGCCTCGGTCCGAAAGTCCCAGAGCAATGCGCCGCTGGCGATGTCGCGCGCCTCGAGCGTTCCATTGGTCACGCCGGTGTAGACGACATCACCGGCAATCGCGGGCGAGGAAAACATGAAGGCCTTGCCTTCCTGTTGCAGGACAGGCTTTCCCGTCGTCGCATCGAGGACGTGATACAGCGCCGAGTCCGACGTGGTGAAGAACACCTTGCCGTGTGTCACGGCCGGCGAAGCGATCACCCAGCTGCCGTTGTTGTTGAAATGCCATTTTTCCTTGCCCGTGGCCGCATCGATCGCGTACAGGTTCGAATCGCGGCAACCGGTATAGACGACTCCGTTCGCCACCGACGGTGAAGACTGGAATCCGACCTGGTTGTGGATCAGCGGATCCTCGCCGCCATGGAAGCGCCATTTTTCCTTGCCGCTGGCCGCGTCGATCGCATAGAAATAGCTGTCCCAGCTGCCCACGTAGACGACGCCATCCGCATACCCCGGCGACGCGTGCACGACATCGCCGGCCGCAAATTTCCAGCGCTGCTCGCCTGAGTTCGCATCGAGCGCGTAAAGATTGCCGTCGCCGCTGCCGAAGTACACGGTGCCGCTTACAACGACGGGGCTGGACAGGTAGATGTCGAACGGGTCGGGGATCGTCTGGCTGTTCGGCTGCCAACCGTTGAGTCCCTTGGCCTCGAACTGGCGTTCGCCGACGGTCGAGAACTTCCATTTCGGTGCGCCGGTTTTCGCGTCGAACGCGTAGAACTTGCCATCGAAGCTGCCGATGTACAGAACGCCGTGATCGACTGCCGGAGTTGCCGAGACCGGACCTTTCGTTCCGCGTCTCCAGACTTGCCGGCCGCTTGCGGCGTCGACGGCATAGACATAGCCGTCGTCGCTGCCGAAGTAGATCATGCCGCCCACCGACACCGGCGACGAAACGATTCGGCCACCGGTTGCGAATGTCCACTTCACGTGATGAAACTGGCGTGGGCCCTTGTCGGCATAAACGCCCGAGTGTGCCGGATCGCCGCGGAACATCGCTTGGGCGTAGCCATGCGCCGCTGAAGCGATGGCGGCGAGTCCAGCAAGGAATGTCAGAGTCTTCATCGGCTATTTCTCCGTCTCGCGGTGCAGGACCAGCGGCAGCTCGAACGGTCCCTGCTCGTAGGAGCCGGTAATCTCTGCGCCGTCCTTGCCCAGGCGGCCCTCGAAGTTGATGCCGATCTCGTGCGACTCGATGCGCAGAAACGCGCCGTCCTGCGTGATGAGGTCGACAGGCAGGTTGTTTACCTTCTTGCCGACGATGACGAACTCGGCGCTCGCCGCCGAGGCTTCGTGGTTGGCCAACGTCAGCGTCACATGGCGCGAGTAACCCATGAGTTCGTAGTCGCCGATCCACTTGCCGGCGAATTCGGCAGCGACTGCCGTGCTGCGCACCGGCAAGTCGACTTGCGCGGCTCCGGTGCGTTTCAGCGAGAACGTCGTCGAATTGCCGGCTTGCGTGAAGTCGCCGGCCATCGCGTCCGTCGCGTCGAGATGGGCGTGAAACTTTGCCGGACCGGTTTGCGGGTCGGCGAGGACACCCTTGGTTGCGAACTCCACGTCGGCATCGCGCACGCTGATGTCGGAAAGCTGGGCGCCCTTGACCTTCAGCTCGGGAATGATGATCGACCCGATCCACCCGCCCGCTGCGTCATGGTCGAGGTCGACCACGACGGTTACGGGGAAGTCGGGAATCTGCGCGCTGCCCTCCCATCGGCCGGCAGCCGCGTCGGCGGCGAAGCACGGCAATGACGCAACCAGCCAACCCGTCAGCGCTATCAGTATTCGCATATGTGGCCCCGCTCGAGCTGCAACGACGCGAAATGCGCGTCGCGGATGCAGTGTGGCGAGACGGCGGCGCCGATGTCATAGCCCGAAAGTACTTTGGGGCGCCGCCGCGGGCAAAGTAGTCGGTTTATTGATAATGCCGTATGCCCGGTGCGATTGCCGCTGCGATCCTCGTAACGCCGTTATCGGGTCCGACGCCGCGCTTCACGGGTCTTCATGAATAAGTAAATACTTATATACAAATGCATCGACGCCGGAAACTCGCTTGCGGGCAAGCGAGCCGATGCAAAGCGTCGCTTCAACTCAGGTGCGTGTGGATGATCGTTGCCGACAGTGCCATGTCGGAGAGCATGCGCCGCAGACGGCTTTCGATGTTCGGCAGATTGGCGGTCTTTGGCGACCCGCAGAGCGAGTAGGTATGCGTTTCCGGTCCAAACGCCGCCACGCGCGCTTCGCGCGTAACGGTGACGTCATCCGTCCCGCAGGCACTGACCCAAAGTCGACGCAAGGCGGACGGGCCGATGCTCTGGCCATTGCGCAGCCAGAAGCGGAACAGGGGAACGTGGTGGGGCATGAGGGGTGCCGCGATGTGTGAGCTTTGCAGTATGCGCCTATTCGCCAGCATAGACACGCGCGGCGTCGATCGATTCGTTCAGGAACCCGCTCTTGCCGCTGTCGCGCAGTGTTCTTGCCACAGCAGGCGCAGCAAAGCGGCAAAGTCGCGCGCTTGCGCATGCGCGTCGCACAGCCGCCGTCGCGTTTGCTCGCGCAGATCCTGGCGGCTTTCGCGAATGGCGTCGATCGCACCGGCAACAGCGACGGCGCGCTCGATGTAGTCGGCTGAACTGGCGGCGGTCCATTCGCCGCGCCCGAGTCTTGCCAGCAGGCTCGCGCTCTGGCGCGCGACGAATGCCGTCCCATGGCGCGCGATCACCGGCACGCCCATCCACAATGCGTCGCAGGTCGTCGTGCATCCCGAGAACGGAAAAGGATCGAGTGCAATATCCACGTTTCGGTAAGCCGCAAGCAGGTCGGCGTAGCTGCGCTTCGCGTGCAGGCGAAGGCGCCCGGGTTCGACACCACGTTCGCCGAAGCGCTGGAGTGTGCGCGCGCGGGCAACGGCGTCGCCGAGCAACGCGGCGCCGAGTTCCAGTTGCGCTCCCGGAACGCGGCGAAGGATTTCGGCCCAGGTCTCGACGACCTCGTCGTTGAGCTTGGCCAGCCGATTGAACGATGCGAACACCGGTGGACCGCCGCCGATCCGGCCGCACTCGGGCGCGTCCGGCGCAGGCGTGTAGCAGAAACGGCCAGATGGAAGTCGCAGCAATCGTTCGCGGTAGCGCTGCGGCGAGTCTTCCGGCGTAAGCCACGCGTCGCTGATCCAGCCGTCCATCGTGGCAACGGCGGTCGTGTCGAAATAGTCGAGCCAGCACAACTGTATCGGCGCGACGCGCTGCGCCAGCACACGGATGCGATTGCCGGTCGAATGCCCGGCCAGGTCGATCACGATGTCGAACGAGCAATCGCGCAAGCGAGTCAGCAGGACTTCGTCGCCGAGGTCGTGCAGATCGAGCCAGCGGTCCGCGAGCCGGCGCAGGTTCCGGCCGGCCGGCTCGTCCGAGCGTTGCAGCGCGACCAGGCAATGCTCGAACTGGTCCCGATCGAATGCGGCCAGCATGCCGGACAAGAAACTCGCGACCGGTCCCCCGCTGAAACGCGGGGACAGCCAGCCGACGCGCAGCCTTCGTTGCGGATCGTTCGCTCCGCTGGCGCGAAACGGTGTGCCGAATGCCTGGACATGATCCCGCACCCAGCGCTCATGCAGCGCGAACAACGCGTCGCTGTCCAGGCCGGGGTCGTAGTGGGCCAGGATCAGATGGCGGCCGACGGTTTCCGCGCTCGCGTCGGGGCGCTCGAGCAGCCTGCGGTACAGATCGAGGCCCGGCGTCACATCGCCGCGATCGATCAGGCTCACGGCGCGCATCTCGAGCGGTTCGAGATCGTCCGGCCGCAGCTCATGCGCTCGCTCGCTGAAGAGCAGCGCCTCGCTCGAACGCCCGGCCTGGTGCAGCGCGCGCGCCATCAGGATCGTCCAGGCGTGGCTATTGGGTTGGTGATCGAGCAAGGCACGCAGCAACACGATGGCCTGAGGCTGCGCGGCATTGATGCAGAACTCGTCGACGACTTCGCGCGCGCGGGCTTCGTCTTCGAGCAGGCTTGGGTGCAATACCACAGCGAGCGCCCCGTCGGCGTCGCGTTCGCGGAGCAATGCGCGGGCGATCACGCGCCGCGCGACCGCCGCGTCGGGCTGCTGTGCCAGGACGCGCAGCAGCGCATCGGCTGTTTCGCGGCCACGACCCTGCTGGTCGAGCGCAGAGCCCAGATGCATCAGCGCACGCGGCCGGTCTGGATCGATCGCCAGCGCGGCGCGGGCCGCGTGCTCCGCATCGGTCGATCGTCCGAGCATCATCAAAACGCCGGCGCGGGTCTCATGCAGCGCGGCGTCTTGTGGAACAAGCACGATCGCGCGATCGAGCGCCTCGAGCGCCGCGCCGTGCTGACCGAGTTGCTGAAGGAGGACGGCAAGCAGGCAGCTCGCCGGAGCGTGCGAGGGCTCCTGCGCAACAATCTGGCGCAACGCCGTCGCGGCCTCGCCAACGCGACCCGCTTGCGCCAGGCGCAGCGCAGCGTGAATCGGCGTGCCTGGCGACTGCGGTGAGTTTGCGGGGAACGTCGGGGGCGCCATCGCGCCCTACGTTACCGGTTTCCCCGGATTCGGCAAGCCGCGCGGATCGCGCGGCTTTGGTCCTCGATCGACAGGCGGCGCGCGGAAGGCGCGAACCGCACAGCCGCGCCTAACCGTTATTCGCAACCTTGACCGACTGCCCCGGGCTCAAGCGCTCGGCGCCGCGAACGACCAAGCGGTCGCCGGCGGCGATGTCGCCATGAACTTCGACCTTATCGCCGGAAGCCGCGCTCGCCGCCACGAGCACCTGCT
>DATIEJ010000536.1:0-2901 GCA_035455825.1 Rhodanobacteraceae bacterium
CGGAATCGTGCTGTTCTGCGGCAGCCTGTACGCGCTGGCCCTGGGAGCGCCGCGCTGGATCGGCGCCATCACGCCGGTCGGTGGGTTGGCATTCATTGCCGGCTGGGTCTGCCTCGGCGGCGCTTTTTGGCGCAGTGCAAGATAGAAAAGCAGCGCTGGAGCAGCGCATAATCACCCCTCAAACGGTCGTTTCATATTCGCAAGAATTGCACAGCACCGTAACTAGGGAGGGGAATCATGTCCGTCAACGCAGCACACGGTCTCAGCCGCCGTATACGTTTGGCTTTTTCCATCGGGTTGGCCCTGGCGGCTTCGGGCGCCGTGTCGCTCGCATTCGCCGACACGATCACCGCGCCGGGACTCAGCGCGCCCGGCAAGATCACCTATGACGCCGCCGGCATGCCGACGATCCAGGCCGCCAGCGACAACGACGCTGCGTTCCTGATGGGCTTCGCGCACGCGCGCTACCGCTTCTTCCAGATGGACCTGACGCGCCGCTCGGTCAGCGGCACGCTGGCCGCCCTGGTCGGCCCGTCGCAACTTTCCAACGACGTGCAGGCGCGCACGCTCGGCTTGCGCCGCGCTGCCGAAAAAACCTGGCTGGCCATGTCGGATGACATGCGTGGCTGGCTGACGGCGTATGCGAATGGCGTCAATTTCTGGGTCAAGAACAATCCGCTACCGCCCGAATACGGCGCGCTCGACCTGACGCAGGCCGATCCGTGGACTCCGGTCGACTCGATCTGCGTCGGCAAGGGGCTGGCGTTCCAGCTGTCGTTCGACCTCGACATCAGCGCGACGATCCAGCTCGGCGCGTATCAGGCTTCGGGCAAGGCCGCCGGCTACGACGGCACCGCGCTGTTCTTCGGCGATGTCGTGCGCACGGCGCCGCCGGACAATCGCGTTTCCGTGCCGGGCTTCCAGCCCGGTGCTGCTGCCGCCTCATCGCAGGCGACCACCCAATCGAGCGGTGAGCACGCCGCGCCAGCGGCGAGCATCGGCGTTCCGGCCATTGCCACGATCGATCCGACCACGATCAAGCTCGCGCAGGCTTATCGCGACGCCGTCAGCGACAATCCGTTGTTCAAGAAGGCGCTGGAAGGGCACGACACGCCGATCGGCAGCAACGAGTGGGTCGTTGCCGGAGCGAACACCGCGTCGGGCAAGCCGATCCTGTCGAACGATCCGCATTTGAGCCTGGCGCTGCCGCCGGTATTCACGGAAGTCCATGTCTACTCGACCGACAGCCGTTTTGCCCAGCCGATGGATGTCACCGGAGTCTCCGTGGCCGGCACGCCCGGCGTGATCCAGGGCTGCAACCAGCGCGTGTGCTGGGGTACGACGACGAACACGCTGGACGTCACCGATACGTTCCAGGAAAAGCTCAAGCTCAACGCGTTCGGCCTGCCATACGCGATCGTGCACAACGGTGTCGACGAACCGGTGCAGTATATTTTCCAGAGTTTCTTCGTCAATCAGCTCAACGGCACTCCGAACAACGTGGTCCGCGACAATTCGATCGGCTATCTCAATGGTGCGGTCACCGTAGTCGTGCCACGCCGCAACAACGGACCCCTGGTCCAGATCGATACGACGACCAGCACCGGATTGTCGGTCGCCTACGTGGGCTGGGAAGCGACGTTCGAGTTGCAGAGTTTCCGCCAGATCAATCGGGCGGCGAACCTGAGCGACTTCCAGACGGCGCTGAGCTATTTCGACTTCGGCTCGCAGAATTTCGTGTATGCCGATGTCGACGGCAACATCGCCTACTTCGCCACCGGCGAGGCGCCGGTACGCGCCGACCTGCAGGCCGGTACCGTCGGCGGCGGCGTGCCGCCGTTCCTGATCCGCGACGGATCCGGCGCGGCCCACCACGACTGGCTGCCGGTTTCGCATCCGCAGCCGAACCAGGCCACGCCGTACGAAATCCTGCCGGCGAACGAGATCCCGTTCGTCATCAATCCTGCCAGCGGTTATGTCGCCAACGCCAACAACGATCCGATCGGATACTCGCTCGACAACAACGCGCTGAACCAGGTACGGCCGGGCGGCGGAATCTACTATCTCGGGCCGGGCGGCGAGAATGGCTGGCGCGTGGGCCGGATCGATCGCGTGCTCCAGGGCTATATTTCCAGCGGACACAAGATCACGGCCGCCGACATGCAGGCGCTGCAGGCCAACACGCAGTCGCTCGATGCCGAGCTCGTGCTGCCGTATCTGCTGGCGGCGTACGACCATGCCGTCTCCAACGGCGCCTGGAATCAGCTAGCCGGACTGGCTTCGGATCCGCGCATCGGCGAGGCGATCGCACGCCTGCGCGCCTGGGATTATTCGAACCCGACCGGCATCCAGGCCGGATTCGATCCGGGCGACAATCCGCTGGCATTGGCGCCGCCGAGCCAGGCCGAGATCGACGCGAGCGTTGCCGCGACGCTCTGGGCAACCTGGCGCAGCTACGCGCTGCACAACACGATCGATGCGACATTGACGGCTGTCGGCCTGAAGAACTATCTGCCCGGCTCCAGCGATGCCTTCACCGGACTGAAATGGCTGCTCGACGCATTTCCGACCTTGCAGGGCCATGGTGCATCCGGATTGCCGTTCTTCAACGCTCCCGGTGCTCCCGATGCAGCGTCGGCGCGCGATTTCGTCCTGCTCGGCAGCATGAAGAACGCGCTCGATCAGCTCGCGAGCAGCGCAATGGCGCCGGCGTTCGGCGGTTCCACGAACCAGGGCGACTATCGCTGGGGCGTCCTGCACCGGATCGTGTTCAAGCATCCGCTGGGCGGACCATTCAGCATTCCCGGGCAGAACGGCTTCACGAGTCCGTACGGAATCACGGACCTCGCGCCTGGCTTGCCGGGCGTTTCCCGCAGCGGCGCCTGGGAAAACGTCAACGTC
>DATIEJ010000537.1:0-6950 GCA_035455825.1 Rhodanobacteraceae bacterium
CTCGAACCGCTGCGCGAGACCTGGTCGGTCAGCACCGACAACCGCACGTTTCTCATGGCGGCTGGCGATTCCGGCGCGCCGCACGGCAACCTGCACTATACGGCCGACGGCCGATACCTGCTCGTGTCGTTGATCGACCAACCCGTCGTGCCGGCGCCGCGGTACACCGACATGATCGCATTCGATACGCGCGATGGCCGTGTGCTCTGGCCCGACGGCCTCGCCGAGCAGCATGCCGACATCGTCTACGACGACGCGTTGCGCCACGCGCTGGTCCGCTTTCGTTCCGACAAGTCGCTGCGTTGGCCCGACTCCGCGCAATTCTACGAAGTCGAGGGCTGGCGCGCGATTGGCGCCCGGCACACGACAACGACGACGCTGTCCGCCGACAACTGGCTTCCGGCCCCGGACGGCAGCGCGTGGCTCGGCACGCGGGATTCGGCACGCTTCGCGCTATACGAGGTCCCGACGCTGAAACCCATCTGGCAGCTTCAACTGCCCGACTCGGGGCTGGTCCGCGCCTGGCGTTTCAGCCACGACGGACGCCGGATCGCGCTCGGCGGCGTCGACGGCACGATACGCATCGTCGATGCTTCCAACGGCCACGCCATGAAGCTGGACTCGGGCCCGGCGGTGCGCGTGATGCGCGTCGAATTCGCGGCTGACGATCGCGCTCTCGGCGCGGTGGACGAAAACGGTCAACTGTGGGCCTGGGATACTGCCACCGGTCTGCCGCGTGCCGCGCCGCTCAACATCATGCGTAGCGGGAGCGCAACGACGCTCATCCGCTTTGCCGGCGATACGCTTTATGGTGGTGGCGCTTTCGACGGCGGCGCCGAGCTCGCCTACGCCACGCTGTCGCCGCGCGCGCCATTCAACAACGAGGCCGTACCCGGTGCCGTGCGCCTGCATGGCGGCGAGTGGGGCAACGCTTTCGACGTTGCCGCAGACTCGCGCCAGCTCGTAACGGCCGGCGCCGGCAATCTCGTCGAACTCTGGCGTCTGCCCCGCTCGCCGCTGCTGGATGCGCGCGCCGCGCCGCTGCCGGTCCCGACCCTCACGTTCGATGGAACCCGCATAGCCACTGTCGACGACGCCAGCGTGCGCGTCGTGGAAGTGGCAACCGGGACGCCCCTTTCGCCGCCGCTTCTTCATCCCGAGCCTGTGCGTTTCGCCGATTTTTCGCCCGATGGCAATGCCCTCGCGACAATCGCCGGACGGACCGTGCGCATCATCGACCCCGCCACCTGGCAGCTGCGCGGCGCGCCTGTCGTGCTGCCGCAAACGCCTCAGCGGGTCGCGTTCGCAGCGGCAGCGCCGCTGCTCGTCGTGACCACGGCGGACTATGACGGCGACACGCTCCACGAACAGATTCATCGCATCGATCTGGAAAAAGGTGCGCTGAGCGGCTCAGCCGCGCGCGTGGAATCGCTCACGGATCTGGAAGTCGACGCACAGGGCCGTTATGCGATCGTCTCGACCTGGAACAGCATGACGCATACGGGCGCCGGTCCACTGAGAATGGCGCTCGACAGCGGTGCGATCTCGTGCGCGCCGGATCTCGGCAAGCAATGGTATCCCGCGCTGGCGATCGAAACGCCCAGCGCATGGTTCACCGTTGCCCAGCCCGACTCGCCACGCACGCTGCGGCACTGGGATCTCGAGGCCTGCCGCGAAATCGCGATGGCCGAGCGCATCCCGATGCCGGAGGCCGCCGTCCCGATGGTGCGCGGAAACGAAGTCATCGTGCATCGCGGCGGCAACGAGGCGTTGATCCGGGTCGATTCCGACGGCCGCCGCCGCGCATCGATCGGAGAAGCGATCTCCGGCGCGATGTACAAGTTCGCGCTCACCGCGGACGGCGCGCGCGCGGCGCTGGCGACGCGCAACGCCGTCCATCTGCTCGATGCGCACCAGGGACGGCGCCTCTCCGCGCCGCTGACCGCGCCGATCGCGGGCGACGACGCGATCGCCGACCTGGCGTTCTCGCCGGACGGCGTGCGCCTGCTCGCGCGCACGATCAACGGCCGCTGGCTACTCTGGGAGCTCCCGCGCGCCGAAGGAAACATCGATGCCCTCGCGCAACTGGCGCGCGTGCTGGATCCGAATCCGACCGAGGCCGTGACGGATGCGGATATCGACTCCCTGCGCGGGCAACTGCTCGCAGCGCACAAGGCAGCTCCGCGCATGACCGCCGTCACGAACGAGCCGGTTGCGCTGGCGGCCGCCGCCGGCTCTGCGATCGATCCGCGTTTCGTCCCGCTCGACCTGACTCCGGCGATCAACGTACCGCTGGTCGGCAAGACCTGGCCCGAACCTGGCGAGGGCGGCGACGTGCCGATGCTGGGACACGGATTGCAGCGCCTTCTTGGCGTCGACTACCGGATCGACGGTGGCGTGCAGCTGAGCGGCGGCGGCACTGCGCTCGCGTTGGCTCCGGAGCTGCGCCGCAGCGCGGTCGTTGCCGTGCCCGACGTCACTGCGCGTCGCGTGCACGTGCTCGCGTTCATGCACACTCCGATGCCACGCGGCGTGCCGCCGAGGGCGTTCGCCCATGTCGTGCTGATTGGCACGGATGGCCGCGAGACGCGGCTGGAGATTCGCACGGTGCGCGACATCGTCAGCGGCAATCCAAACAACGCCGCCCGCAGCGTGCGCATCGCCTGGATGGGTGTCGAGAGTCGCGAGGTGCGCGGCGGCGGGGCGGCGTGGTCGTATTCGCCGATGCATGCGGTCGCGCTCGAAGTGCCCGCGGCGACCGGACCGATCCGCGGCTTGCGCTTCGACGTCGCCGAAGGCCCGATCGAGGTGCCGCTGTTCTACGCAGCCACCCTGGAACGCGCCGATCCGGCTGGGGGCATGGGACCAGGAATGCCATGACTGCGACGTCTGGCTCGCGACGTCTCATCGGTATGGCTTCCGTTGCGCTCTGCTGTTTCAGCGCGCTCCCTCGCGCGCAGGAGGTAGGCGCGGCAATTGAAGGGTCTGCGCCGGTGCTCGGAACGGTCGAGGTGCTCGGTTCGCACATCCGCCGCGTCGACGTCGAGACGCAGCATCCGGTCTTCACGATCGATCGCGCCGAGATTCTGCGCACCGGCCTGTCGAACGTCGCGGACATCATCCAGAACATCGTCTTCAACGGCGAAACGCTGAACCGGCATATCAACAACGGCGGCAACGGCGAGCTGCTGGCGAACCTGCGCAGCCTCGGCTTCAACCGCACGCTCGTCCTGCTCAACGGCCAGCGCTTCGTCACGGACATCGGCGGCGCGGTCGACCTCAGCGCGATTCCGTTCGGCATCGTCGACCACATCGACGTGCTGCTCGACAGCGCCTCGGCAATCTACGGCTCCGACGCGATCGCCGGCGTCATCAATATCGTGACCCGCAGCGGTTACGAGGGCGGCGAGCTCGGCATCTACGGCGCGCAGTACGACCAGGACGACGGCCAGCGTGTCTTGTACGATCTGAGCTACGGGGCCAAGGGCGATCGCTGGAGCGCGTCGGCGGGCATCGAGTACGGCCGCGACGATCCGGTGTTCGCCGGCAATCGCGCGATTTCCGCGGTGCCGCGCTACGGACTGCCAGTCGGAGCGACAGGTTCGGGCTTCACGCCGTACACGATCTTCACGCCGCAGTCGCTGGTTCGCAAGCGCGTCCAGCTGCGGCTCATCGACGGCCAGCCCGGCACCTCGCCCGGCGATTTCCGTCCGTACGACAGGTTCGGCATCGTCCACGAGGATCGCTACAACTTCACGCCGCTGAACTATCTCGAGACGCCCCAGGAACGCCGCGCTGCATTCGCGCAGGCACGCTACGAGTTCAGCTCCACGTTCGCGCTGACGATCGACGGCCTGTTCAATCAGCGCGGCTCGGCGCAGCAGCTCGCCGAGCCGGTCGTGACGTTCAATGCCAACAATGCCGGCTTGCCGGATGGTTTCGGCATCGCCGCCGACAACGCCTACAACCCGTTCGGGGAGCCGATCACGGCGGTCGGCCGGCGTTTCGTCGAGTCCGGACCGCGCATGTCCGATCAGACCGTCGATACCGGCCGCCTGCATTTCGGACTCGACGGTGCGTTCACGCTGGCCGGCCGCGACTTTAGCTGGGGCGCCGACGCGATTGCGACCAGGGTCCGTGCAAGCGAACTCACCACGGCTTACGCCGACGACCGCAAACTGTCGCTCGCCGTGGGCCCGTCGTATTTCGACGCGTCGGGCAGCGCGCGTTGCGGCACACCCGCCGTGCCGATCGCCGACTGCGTGCCGCTCGACTTCTTCGGGCCGCCCGGTTCGCTGACGCCGGCGATGCTCGACTATGTCAACGCCAACGAGACCAACCGGACGACCAACGAATCGCGCGTCGTCGATGCGCGCATTACGACCAACGAATTGTTCGCCCTGCCGGCCGGCGGGCTCGGCTTCGCCGCGGGCATCCAGTACCGGCGCGAGAGCGGCAGCCAGCTCATCGATCCATTGCGCGCGAGCGGCAACGAGAACGGCAACGGCGTCACGTACGATTCGACCACCGGCGCCTACTCGGTCGACGAGGCCTACCTCGAGTTCGACGCGCCGCTGCTCGCGGACAAGCCGTTCGCGCGCAAGCTCGACTTCATCGTCGGCACGCGCTACTCGCGCTACACGAATTTCGGCGGCACGACGAACTCGCAGTACGGCCTGCGCTGGAAGCCGGTCGACGACCTGCTGATGCGCGCCAACTACGCCGAGGGCTTTCGCGCGCCGGCGATCACCGAACTATTCCAGGGGACGACGCGCGGTGCCGGCGTGCCGGATGATCCTTGCGATCAGATCAACAACGATCCGCCACCGACCGCAGCGGTGCTCGCGCGTTGCGCGAAGCTCGGCGTGCCGGCCGATGTCGACTCATCGTTTGCCGGCGGCAACACGCTCAGTGGCGGCAATCCGCAGCTGCAGCCGGAGACTTCGCGCTCCAGCGGCGCCGGCATCGTCTACACGCCGCAGCAGCTGGCCGGCCTGGACCTCAGTCTGGACTGGTACCACATCGAGGTGCGCAACGCGATCGGCGATCCGGGCGCGCAGGCGGTCGTCGACGATTGCTACAAGCGCGGCAGCGACGCCGCATGCGCGCAGATCGTGCGCGATCCGGTCAACGGCACGCTGTTCCAGGTCACCGACCTGATCCAGAACATCCGCGGCGGTATCGAGACGCAGGGCTACGATTTCACGCTGAACTGGCGCCACGATACGCCGCTCGGCCGCCTGAGCACGCACTGGGTCACGAATTACATCGACTATTTCGGCGAGATCGGCCAGCCGGCGCAGGGCAGCACCTTGCCGGACGGCTCGATCGCCGTCGGCAACATGGTCGGCTTGTCCAGTCCGACGCTGTCGAACCTGTTCGGCGTCATCTGGCGCTGGCGCTCGGAGGTGCAGGTGGCCTGGGATATCGGGCCGTGGAGCACGTCGGTGACCGCGCGTTACTACGGCAGCATTCTCGAAGACTGTTCTGCCGTCACGCGCACCGCAAACAACGTCAACGACCCGTCGTTGCGCGCGCTATGTTCGAATCCGGATCGCGAGGTCCTGATCGGCGGCTTTCCGGCGCCCGAGAATCGCGTGCCGAGCGTGACCTTCTTCGACGTCGAAGGCACCTGGCACGCGCCGTGGAACGCTTACTTCACGTTCGGCGTGCGCAACGCATTCGACCGCACGCCGCCGGTGTCGTACTCGGCATTCGCGAACTCGTTCTTTCCGGATTACGACATCCCGGGCCGGTTCTTCTACGTGCGTTACCGGCAGCAGTTTTGAGTAGGGTGGGGCTTGGCCCAGCGTTTTTCTTTTGACGTAAAAGCAAAAGACGGTGGGCCAAGGCCCACCCTACGCGATTGCCTGCGCGCGGCGCGCCGATGTCGACGCCTGCGCCAGATCCAGCGCGACCTCGAAGTCGGCGACCAGGTCTTCGGTCGCCTCGATGCCGACGGACACGCGCACGAGTCCGTCGCCGATGCCGGCGCGGCGGCGCGCCGCAGCATCCATGCTCGCGTGCGTCATCGTCGCCGGATGCGCGACGAGGCTTTCGACGCCGCCGAGCGACTCGGCCAGCGTGAAGCAGGTCAGGCCGTCGACGAACGCTTCGACCGCACTTTCGCCGCCGGCGAGATCGAAGCTCAGCATTGCGCCGAAGCCGCGCTGCTGGCGTGCCGCGAGCGCGTGGCCCGGGTGCGTCGGCAATGCCGGAAAGTACACTTTTTCCACGGCCGGGTGGCGCGCCAGCACGTCGGCCAGCGCGTTCGCGTTTTCCTGGTGCGCGCGCAGCCGCGGCTGCAGCGTGCGCAGGCCGCGCAACGTCAGGTAGCTGTCGAATGGCGCGCCGCCGACACCGAGGCAGTTGCACCACCAGGCGATCTGTTCGCCGAGCGCGGCGTCCTTCCAGACGACCGCACCGCCGACGACGTCGGAGTGACCGTTCAAATATTTCGTCGTCGAATGCACGACAAGGTCGGCGCCAAGCGCGATCGGCTGCTGCAACGCCGGCGACAAGAACGTGTTGTCGACGACGACGGTCGCGTCGACCGCATGCGCCAGGCGCGCGACCGCGGCGATGTCGGTGATGCGCAGCAGCGGATTGCTCGGCGTCTCGATCCAGACGATTTTCGGCTTGCGCGCCAGCGCGGCCGTGATCGCCGCCTGATCGGTGAAGTCGATGAAGTCGACTTGATACAGACCGCGCTCGGCCTGCGCCTTGAACAGGCGATAACAGCCGCCGTAGCAGTCGTGCGGCGCGATCAGCAGGTCCTCGGGCTTGAGCTGCGCGGTCAGCAACGTGATCGCCGACATGCCGGACGACGTGACGACACCGCCGGCGCCACCTTCGAGTTCGGCCAGCGCGCCGGCCAGCACGTCGCGGGTCGGGTTGCCCGAGCGCGTGTAGTCGTAACGGCGCTTCTGCGCGAACCCGGCGAAGCTGTA
>DATIEJ010000538.1:0-5633 GCA_035455825.1 Rhodanobacteraceae bacterium
GCGGTCGAAGGGACGATGGAACTGCCCGAGATCACGTCGATCACTCGAGCCCTGCGCCATGCGGCCGCCGACAAGCATCCAGGCGCCTATCACGACGCGCTGGCGCGCATGAACGGCGGCGAATTGCGCGCGCTCGGCGAGCAGTACATCGAGCGCACGCGCATCCACCGCAAGCTCGGCCGGCCGTTCTTCATCGACAAGATGCCGAACAATTTCGCCCATGTCGGGCTGATCCACCTGGTGCTGCCGAACGCGAAGATCATCGACGTGCGGCGCAATCCGCTGGCCTGCGGGTTTTCCTGCTTCAAGCAGCATTTCGCCCACGGCCAGAATTTCACCTATGGCCTCGAGAACGTCGGCCGCTATTACCGCGATTACACCGAGCTGATGGCGCATTTCGACGCGGTGCTGCCGGGCCGCATCCACCGCGTGATTTACGAGGACCTGATCGACGACACCGAGCGCGAGGTGCGGCGCTTGCTCGACTACTGCGGCTTGCCGTTCGAGGATGCCTGCCTGCGTTTTTTCGAAAACGACCGTCCGGTGCGAACGGCCAGTTCCGAGCAGGTGCGCCAGCCGATCTACAAGGACGGCGTCGATCACTGGCAACACTACGAGCCTTGGCTCGAACCGCTGAAGTCCGCGCTGGGACCTGCATTGGAGGGTTATCGCGCGTAAGGCCGCAAAAGAGTTGTTTGCTTAAGGTAGGGTTTGAGACTGCTGGACTGCAACGAGTGAATGGGTGGCGAACTGATACGGCTTCGCACAGAGCGCCCCCATCCGCCTTCGGCACCTTCCCCCGCTTCGCAGGGGAAGGGAAAGCGCAGAGCGGCAAGCAAGAAATCCTTCCCCCGCTTCGCAGGGGAAGGGAAGAGCGGCAAGCAAGAAGTCCTTCCCCCGCTTGCGGGGGAAGGTGGCGGCAGCCGGAAGGGGGCAAGTCTCTGCGAGAACATGACAGATGCTCCCGAATCCATCTTTGACAGTCTGCTACTTGTGTAAAAAGGTACTTAACTCCCCCGGGGAAAAAACACCATGAAAAAGCCGACCACCAGCAATTTCCGCCGCATCAGCCGCTTGACCCTGACCCGTCTGCCGCTGGCCGCGGCGGTCCATCTGGCCTGCTTCTCGCCGGCTTTCGCCGATGCCGCCGCCGATGCAGGCGCCGACCCGCAGCAGGCGCCTCCTCCGGCACAGCCGGCAGACAGCGAGCAGAGGCACGAGCTCGACACGATCACGGTGACCGCGCAGAAGCGCACGGAAAACCTTCAGGATGTGCCGATCAGCATCGATGTGTTGAGCGGCGACAAGCTCTCGGAATTGAACGTTCAGAACACCGTGCAGGTGCTGAAGCTGTTGCCGAGCGTGTCCTACACGACGGCAGGCCCGGGCTTCGGCCAGATCTACATGCGCGGCGTCGCCAGCGGCGGCGAGGGCAATCACTCCGGTTCGCTGCCGAGCGTCGGCATCTATCTCGACGAAGAGCCGATCACGACGATCCAGGGCCCGCTCGACCTGCACATGTACGACATCCAGCGCGTCGAAGCGCTGGCCGGCCCGCAGGGTACGCTGTACGGCGCAAGTTCCCAGTCTGGAACGATCCGCTACATCACGAACAAGCCGGACACCAGCGCGTTTTCGGCTAGCGTGAGCGCCGAGGTCAATGCGGTCGACCATGGCGGCACGGGTTTCCTCACCGAAGGGTACGTCAACCTGCCGCTGACGGACTGGATGGCTTTGCGCGCGGTCGGCTGGGCCAAGCAGGATGCCGGCTATATCGACAACGTCCATAGCACGCTGACGTACCCGTCATCCGGCATTACCGACGACAACGCCGCCTACGTGCGCAAGGACTTCAACTTCGCCGACACGCGCGGCGGCCGCATGGCATTGAAGATCGACTTGAACGACAACTGGTCGATCACGCCGTCGGTGTCCGGGCAGGGCCAGGCCACGAACGGCGTCTGGGCCTACGATCCGCGCTACGGCGATCTGAAAGTCGCCCACTTCAATCCGGACAATTCGGAGGATCGCTGGACCCAGTCGGCGTTGACGGTGCAGGGCAAGATCGGCAACTTCGATATCGTCTACGCGTTCGCACATCTGAATCGCGATGACCGCACCGACCTGGACTACAGCGATTATTCGTACTGGTACGACATTTGTTGTGCCTACGGCAGCTACCTCCACGACAACAACGGCAACCTGATCAATCCGTCGCAGTTCATCCACGGCACCGACAACTACGGCAAGACCAGCCACGAGTTGCGCCTGTCGTCGCCGAAGGACGAGCGCTTCCGCTACACCGTTGGATTCTTCACCGAGGATCAGGAACACAAGATCCATCAGGAATACCGCATCAGGGGGCTCAGCAGCGTACCGACCCCGGCCGGCGACCCGCCGCAGAGCATCACCGGCAATCCGGGCGAACTGTGGTTGACCGAACAAACGCGCAAGGACAGTGATTCGGCGATATTCGGCGAGATGACTTTCGATTTCAACGATCAGTGGAGCGGCACGCTCGGTGGCCGTTACTTCCACACCGAAGACAGCCTCAAGGGGTTCTTCGGTTTTGCCGACTGGGGCTGGAGTTCGCAGGGCGAAGCGTCCTGCTTCGAGCCGAGGGTGGCGTTTCGTACGGCGCCGTGTTCGACGGTCGACAAGACGACCAAGGAAAGCGACTCGCTCGGCAAGGCCAACCTCACCTACAAGATCGACAGCGACAAGATGATTTACGCCACGTGGTCCGAGGGCTTCCGTCCGGGCGGCATCAACCGGCGCGCCACGCTTCCGCCGTATCAGTCGGACTTCCTGACCAACTACGAGTTTGGCTGGAAGACCGAATGGTTCGATCACCGCCTGCGTTGGAACGGTGCGGTGTTCCAGGAAAACTGGAAAGATTTCCAGTTCTCGATCCTCGGCGCCAATGGACTGACCGAGATCAAGAACGCCGCGCAGGCGCGAATTCGCGGCATCGAGTCGAACGTTGTCTGGGCGGCGACCTACAACCTGACGCTGAACGGCGGCATCGCGCTGTACAAGTCCGAGTTGACCGCGGACTATTGCGGATTCACCGAACTCGACGGCACGCCAATCACGCATTGCCCGGCCGGAACGATCAATCCGATCACCGGCGATGCCGTGGATGGCCCGGAAGCGGCCAGCGGGACACGTCTGCCGGTCACGGCAAAGGTCAAGGGCCACGTGACGTCGCGTTACAACTTTGACGCCTGGGGCGACGAGGCGTACGTGCAGGGCACGATATTCTTCGAGGGCCGCCGCACGTCCGATTTGCGTGTCGAGACCAATGCAATTCTCGGCGACCTGCCCGGCTACAACACGGTCGACCTGTCGACCGGCTTCAAGCACGGGCTATGGAGCTTCGATTTCTACTTGAACAACGCGTTCGACAATCGCGGCAACCTGGTGCGCTTCGCCGAATGCTCCGAGTCGGTCTGCGCCGATCAGATCTACATCACGCCGACCCAGCCAAGGACGATCGGAATGCGCGTGACGCGCGACTTCAACTAGTCGATTCCGGGTCGACTGCCGCAACAACAAGGCCCCCTGCCTCCCGGCAGGGGGCCTTTGCTTTCCGGGTGAACCACCGGCCGGATCGCAGGCTGAAATGCGACGCCAGCGATTGAAATCTTCGCCGCGCAACACCATCATGGCTTTCGCTCCCTCGCCGGCGCGCGACGCTGCAACCCGGCAGCGGGAAAAAACGATAAGCCGAGCCAGCCATGCCGATCTACGAATTCGAATGCCTTACCTGCGCCGAGCGCTTTGATCGCCTGCAGAAGCTCAGCGATCCGGATCCGGATTCCTGCCCGCACTGCGGCGCCACCGGCGTGCGCCGCCGCCTGACCGCACCGTCGTTTCGATTGTCCGGCAGCGGCTGGTACGAAACCGATTTCAAGAAGGAAGGCGACAAGAAGCGCAATCTCGTCGACAAGGGCGAACCGGCCAAGGGCGACGCGCCGCCGGCAAAGTCCGCCGATGCCGCGCCGTCAAAGCCGGGCGAGCCGAAGGCGGCAGACAAGCCCGCCTCCACGGCGACTGCCGCGCCTGCGCCTGCAGCGACACCCGCTTCTCCGACGAAGTAGCTCTCGGATCTGGTCGTAGTCTTGGGCCGGGCAGCGGCTGAACGTTTTCCTTCCGGTATCTGTCGGGCACATGAATGGGTGATGGGCGCACTCGCCTTTTTCGCGCTTCCGATCGATTAGACTTTCTCCAGGGTCACAACTGGGAGAAGGCGTAATGAATTTACGATGGCTGGCATTGGTTTCTCTTTTCGTGGTTTTCCTCATTCCTGCGTCGGTGCTGCGCGCGCAAGGTTACGGCGGTGGCGAAGCCGTGGAGTGCGTGAGCCACAATTTCAGCTACGCGCGTTGCGAGGTACCGTGGCGTGATGCGCGCCTTGTGCGGCAGCTGTCCGACACCGCCTGCATCCGCGGGCAGAATTGGGGTATCAGACACGGCGCGCTGTGGGTCGATCGCGGGTGCGGCGGGCGTTTTGTAGCCGCGGGTGGTGGCCACCACGGTGGCGATCCCGATTACGGCGGTGGCGGCTGGCACCCAGGTCCAGGCTGGGATACGCGCTTCGTCGTCGGCTGCGCGAGCGAGGACTATCGCTATCGCTTCTGCCAGGTCGACCTCGGTGGCGCGGGCCGCGCTTACGTGAGCCGCAAGATATCCGGCGCCGAGTGCATCGAGGGACGCACGTGGGGCTGGAATCGGGCCGGTATCTGGGTCGACCAGGGGTGTGCTGCCGAGTTTACGATCGATCGGCGCTGGCGTTGATTTGGTCCTGCCGTCGATCGCGACGGCACTATGATTCGAACGCCCGCCGCAATGGTGGGCGTTTTAGTTTGCAGTGCAGCAAAATCCTTCGTAGGATGCGCGGCTGGGTTTTTTTGTAAGGTCGTTGCGGCAAGAGCGCCCCCATCCGCCTTCGGCACCTTCCCCCGCTTCGCAGGGGAAGGAAAAGCCGGGGAGCGTTAGTGTGGAATCCTTCCTCCGCTTGCTCCATGCGGGGAAACATCGGCAGGATTGCCGATGTTTGCAGCGAAGCTGCCCGGAGGGCGAGCCACATGGATGTGGCGAGTACAAGGTGGCGGCAGCCGGAAGGGGGCAATCATTCATACAGCGCAACATTAGAGCTGGCGGTTCTTGGTAACGGGCGGGAGTTTTTGGCATGCGTACGCACTATTGTGGCCTCGTCGATGAGGCGCTGATCGACCGCGAAGTGATCCTCTGCGGCTGGGTCGACACGCGCCGCGATCACGGCGGCGTGATTTTCATCGACTTGCGCGACCACGAGGGCATAGTCCAGGTCGTCGTCGAGCCTGACAATGCCGCCGCATTTGCCGCCGCCGAAGCCGTGCGCTACGAGTTCTGCATGCGCATTCGCGGAACGGTGCGCGCCCGTCCGGCCAGCCAGGTCAATGATCGACTCGGCACCGGCCGGATCGAAGTCGTCGCCATGACCGTCGAAGTGCTCAACGCCTCGGCGCCGCTGCCTTTCATGCTCGGCGACAGCGCCGGCGATGAATCGCGCATGCGCTGGCGCTATCTGGATCTGCGCCGTCCGGAGATGCAGCGCAAGATGCGCATGCGCACGCGGCTGGTGGCCG
>DATIEJ010000539.1:0-4329 GCA_035455825.1 Rhodanobacteraceae bacterium
GAGCCTTCGGCGCGGCGCCGAGCAAGGTGACTCTCAGCTCCTTCACGACTTCGCCCGCGATCTCGTCCTGGATCCTGAATATGTCGTCGAGCTTGCGATCCCAGGTCTCGGACCAGACGTGATATCCATCCACGGCGCGGATCAGCTGCGCCGTGATCCGCACTTGGTCGCCGGACTTGCGCACCGAACCTTCGAGCACATGCGCGACGAGCAGCGTCCGGGCAATCTCGGGGACCGGCGCGTTCTTGCCCTTGAACGAAAACGACGAAGTGCGCGCGGCCACCTGCAATTGCGGGATCTTGGCAAGGAGATTCAGGAGCTCTTCGGAGATGCCGTCGGAAAAATACTCCTGGTCCTTGCCCGACGACATGTCCACGAACGGAAGCACCGCGATCGAGTTCTCCGCGGCCACGGCTTCCTCATTGACGCCGTGGTGCAGCACGAAGCGGTCGGTCACGAGCAGCACGACGGCGATCGCCAGAACGCCGATGATCGCGAAATCGAGCTTGCGTCCCGTGTGGTGCGCGATCGACTCGTGCGGCTCGACCTCGCTCTCGCGCTTGATCCCTTCCGGCGTGAACTCATAGAACCAGGCGAACGCGAGCCAGAATGGAAAGCCGATGACGCCGGCGATCACGAACCAGCGCGTGCCCCAGTCCGGCATGCCGAACGATGGTCCCAGCTGTGCGATGCCTTGCGCCAGCGCCCAGATCGCTCCGGCGTAGAGCGCGCCTGCGCGCAACACGTTGCGACGCGACAGCTCGCCGACGAACGATCGCTCGCTCACCGGACGCGCTCCGAGGCTCCTCGTCGCAGCTGGAACTCTGCCGGCAGCGCGTGGGAATCGATCACGATTTGGCTGGCGCCGCGGCCGGCGTTGGAGGCGATGGCTTTGGCGCATCGGCCGGCAGCGGTGGCAGCCCGATCTTTTTCGCCAGCGCAGAGAAACGCGGATCGTCGCGAAATGCGATGACGTATGGCGTTCCATACAGCTCGGTCACGCCGGGATCATTGGTTGCCAGCGCATGCTCCAGCCAGTGAAATACCTCATCCGGTTGCTTGCGCTGCGCGTATACCACCGCGATCTGCATGGCTCCATCATCGCTGTCGTTCTTGATGAGCCACGCCAGGGCCGCGTCGGATCCGTTGCGATCACCATGGGCGAAGCAGGCCAGCGCCAGTCCGTAGTTGCGCCAGAACTCGTCGGGTTCCTGCCTGGCCGCCTCGATCGCCTCCGCGGTGTGGCCGCGAAACGTCAGCGCCAACGCCAGGTTGGCGTGGAACTGTGCAGCCTGCGGCTGCAGTTCGATCGCCCGGCGAATCGAGGTCTCTGCTTCCTCGTAGCTGGCCAGTAACGTCAGATATATCCCGAGGTTGTAGCGAAGCGGGGCCGACAACGGATCCAGAGCAATTGCGCGTCGCATCATCGCCACCGCCTCCGCGAGGTGGCCCTGCTGGGCGAGCATGACACCGAGCCAACGTGTCGCCAGGAAACTCTGCGGCGCCAGTTCGAGCGCGTGGCGCAATGCAGCTTCTGCTCCGACCACATCATGGTCGACGATCTGCAGGATGCGGCCGTGCGCCGCGTGCGCCTCGGCCAGATCAGGATTGAGCTTCAGTGCAGTCAGGCCCGCCTCGCGCCCGCGCGTCCAGTATTGCTGCAGTTCCGCGGCCGGCAGCGACAGATAGGTCGGAACCGTAATGTACGCCACTGCGAGCCTCGCCCACGCATAGGCGTAGCCCGGTTCGGCCTTAGTGGCCTGTTCGTAGAGCGCGATCGCCTTGCGCGTATCGGCTTCGTCCTGGTGCTGCATCAGGAAGTTGCCCTGCAGCACTGTCTCGTACGCCGCGAGGTTCCCGCTCGGCGGACGGTCGGTTTGTTCCGTCGCCGCTACGCCGCCGAGGAGCTTGGCGCGCAAAGCGACAGCCACTGCCTTGGTGATCTCGTCCTGCAGCGCGAACAGGTCCTTGTACGGCCGGTCGTATTGCTCGACCCACAGCGTGCTGCGGTCGGCCGCGCGGATCAGGCTCGCGCTGATTCGAACAACGTCACCGGCGCGCTGCACGCTGCCTTCGAGCAAGGTTGCGACGCCGAGCTTTGCCGCTATCGCCTGGCTGTCTTCCTTCGAGTCGCGGAACTGGAACGACGAATTGCGGCCGATGACTTTGAGCCCGTCGAGTCGCGAAAGCGCGATGATCAGTCCTTCGGAAAGGCCATCGGAAAAATATTGCTGATCCTTGTCGCCACTCGCGTTGGCCAGCGGCAGTACCGCAACCGACTTGTCGTTCGCCGCCGCGGCCGCCGTGGTCGCCGCTTCTTTCGCGCCCTCGTCATGCGCGGTCGACATCAGCGCCGCTTCGCGCCGTGGCGTCAGCACGACCTTGTCGAAGCCGAAGTAGCCGAGCGCGAGAACCAGCACGGCGATGATCATGTGATTCATGCGCTGGCCCGTCTGCGGCATGATCGAGTGCTCGGCCGGCACCTCGCCTTCGCGCCGCAATCCTTCGGGCGTGAGCTCGTACACCCAGCTGAAGATCAGCGCGGGAATGAATCCGAGCGCAAGCAAGAACAGGATCGTGCGCGGCAGCCAGGCGGGCGCGTCGAGCATCGGCAGGACGGTGCCGGAGATCTGGATGATCAGCCAAGCAGCAACCAGGTACAGGCCGCCCATGCGAAAGACATTGCGGCGACGCAGTTCGGTGAAGAGGTTACGGCTCACGTCTTGTTCGCCTTCGCCGCAGGGACGGCCATTGCCTTCGCGGTCGTCGTCGTCGGCAGGCCGACTTTCCTGCAGAACACGGCGAAGCGCGGATCGTCGCGGAAGCGCAGGATGAATGGATCGAACAACAGGTAGCTGACGCCGGGATCGCGATTGCTCAAGGCACGCTCGAGCCATTCGAAAGTCTTGTCGGCGTCGTTGCGCAGCGCATAGGTCTGTGCGATCTGGAATGCGCCGGCCGCCGCATCCTGCTCGACCTGCGCCGCGAGCGCCGCATCGGCTTCGGCGCGGTCGCCGCCGACCTGCCGCGCGAGCGCAATTGCATCGACTTGCCAACCTGGAGGTTCGTGCTGCGCCGCCTCGAGCGCGGCTTTGCCGTCACCACGCATGATTTCGATGATCACCAGCTGGTAGTGCATGCTGCCGGCGGTCGGCTGCAACTCGATCGCCTTGCGCGCAGCCGCCGCCGCTTCATCGAGCCGGCCGTGCGCTCGCAGGTACTGAGCCAGCCAATTGTGCGAACGCGCGTCGAGCGGATCGGTCGCCAGAGACTGTTGCATCAGCTCGATCGCCGGTTCGATTTGGCCGAGCGCGGCAAGGTCGCGGCTCAGGTCGGCTTTTGCCTGACCGTCGTTCGGCGCCAGTTGCACGGCTCGGCGCGCAGCACGCTCGGCGCCCGTCCAGTCGAGATCGGCGGACAGCAGCAGGAACGATTGCGCCGCATACCCGGCCGCCAGATCGGGATCGAGCTTCAGTGCGGTGTCGACTGCGCTGCGCCCGCGCGCATACATTTCCTGCGCTGCAGTGCCGTCGAGGAAAGCCGCGGCCAGCGATACCGCGGCACGCGACTGTTCGGCCCAGGCAAGCGCGAACCCGGGATCGGCTTGTGTTGCCTGGGCATACAATTCGATCGCCTTGCGGAAATCCGCTTCACTGCTGCGAGCGGAAAAGAACTTGGCTTGCAGATACACCGCGTAGGCCTCGAGATTTCCACTCGGCGGCCGGTCCGACTGCATCGGCGCATTCGGTTGCGACAGGAGCCTGGCTTTCAACGCGCTGGCCACGGCATTCGTGATCTCGTCCTGCAGCGCAAACAAGTCCCGATACGGCCGGTCGTAACGCTCGGACCACAGCGTGCTGCCATCGGTGGCGTTGATCAACTCGGCGCTGATGCGCACGGCGTCGCCGGCATGCTGCACGCTGCCTTCGAGCAGATGCGCCACGCCGAGCTTCATGCCGATCGTCTTGCTGTCGTCATGGCTGTCGCGAAACTGGAACGCCGAGTTGCGGCCGATCACCTTCAAACCCTGCAGCCGCGACAGCGTGACGATCAGCCCTTCGGAGAGGCCATCGGAAAAATACTGCTGGTCCTTGTCGCCACTTGCATTGGCCAGCGGCAGGACCGCGATCGAATTGTCCGGGATGGCTCCTCCCGGTTTCGATTCGGCGGACCCGGACTGCGCCGCCGAGCTGCCGCGGCGCGGCGTCAGCACGAAGCGGTCGAGCACGAAGCAGCCGATCGCCAGCAGCAGCAGGACGAAAATCGCGCGATTCATGCGCTGCCCGGTTTCGGGCGTGATCGACTCGGCCCGCTCCACGTCGCGCTCGC
>DATIEJ010000540.1:0-2820 GCA_035455825.1 Rhodanobacteraceae bacterium
GCAGACGGGCGCACGCGGCGGCAACGCTCGCATCGAGCTCCTGGGCATGGTTGGCATGCAGAACGATCGTCGCCGGCCACGGCAGCGAGCCGAGCCAGCGGCTGAATTCGTCATCGATGCGCTCCGGCAGCACGACTGGCAGGCGCGTGTGGATGCGCAACCGGCGCAGATGTCGAACTGGCGCCAGCGCCGTGGTCAATTCCGCGAGCTTGGCTGTCGCCAGCGACAACGGATCACCGCCGGAAAGAATGACTTCGGCGATGCTCTCATCGGCTTGCACGTGGGCGACCGCCTCGGCCCAGCCGGCTGCGGCGGCGGTCTGTTCGGCGTACGGAAAATGCCGCCGGAAGCAATAGCGGCAATGCACGGCGCAGGAGCCGGTCGCCACCAGCAGCGCGCGGCCTTCGTATTTGTGCAGCACCCCGTTCGCCGCGCGCGCGGCCAGGTCGCCGACCGCGTCGCTCGTGAAGCCGGGGACGTCGCCGAGTTCGCGCGCCTGCGGCAGGACCTGCAGGAGCAGCGGATCGTTCGGGTCGCCGCGGCGCATGCGCGCGATGAACCCGCGCGGCACGCGCAACGGGAAGCCCGTGTCAGACCGCGGGTGACCATCCATGGCCTTCGCGGCACCTGGACTCCTGCCCGGCGGTAAAAGAGTATCGGCAAAGGCTTGCAGGTCGAGAGTGGCGAGCAGTTCGCGCGGGTCCGTCACGGCCTCGCGCCACAGCTCCTGCCAGCGCCGAGGCTGCGCGCGAGGGGTGCTTGCGGTTATCATTATCAATCTGGCTGCCGGCGCGCCCGGCCTCAATCGACCAAATTCCCATTTTAGCCGCTATCGCGGGCGGCGTGCTGCACTACGGAGCTTTGCTATGGCTTATGGCATGAACGACGTCAAGAACGGTATGAAGATCATCGTGGACGGCTATCCGTGCACGATCGTGGATACCGAGTACGTCAAGCCCGGCAAGGGCCAGGCCTTCACGCGCGTGAAATACCGCAACCTGAAGACCGGCCGCGTGGTCGAGTTGACGATGAAGTCGACCGATTCGCTCGAGGCCGCCGACGTCATCGACTCGGACATGGAGTACCTGTACAGCGACGGTGAGTTCTGGCATTTCATGCACCAGGACACGCATGAGCAGATTGCCGCCGACAAGAACGCAATGGCCGACGCGGCGAAATGGCTCAAGGGCAACGAGATCTGCATCGTGACCTTGTGGAATGGCGCGCCGCTGGTCGTCAGTCCGCCGAACTTCGTCGAACTGGCGATCGTCGAGACCGATCCCGGCGTGAAGGGCGACACTGCCGGCAGCGGCGGGAAACCGGCCAAGCTCGAAACCGGCGCCACGGTCCGCGTGCCGTTGTTCGTGCCGAATGGCGAGGTGATTCGCGTGGACACGCGCACCGGTGAATACGTCGGGCGGGTCAAATGATTTTTCCCTCCCCCCCAAGCGCAGCTTGGGGGAGAGGGTAGGGGGAGGGGGCGGCGCCTGGCTCTGCGGGACAGCTTAGGTTTTTCACACGCTTCCCCCTCACCCGAGCCCTCTCCCCCGACGAAGTCGGGGGAGAGGGAGATGTAGTCCAGCGCCACGAAGACTTTCGCAATTGAACATGCAGCACGTCGACACTATCCTCGAAGCCCGCTGGGTCATCCCGGTCGAACCGCATGGCGTCGTGCTCGATCATCACGCTGTCGCGCTGGCCGGCGATACGATCGTCGACGTGCTGCCGATCGAAGCGGCGCGGACTAAATATACAAGCGCCAAACGTATAGATTTATCCGAACACGCGCTGATCCCGGGCCTGGTCAACGCGCATACGCACAATCCGATGACGCTGATGCGCGGCCTGGCCGACGACCTGCCGCTGATGGCCTGGCTGCAGCAGCACGTCTGGCCGGCCGAAGCGCGCGTCATGGGACCCGAGTACGTGCGCGACGGCGTCGAGCTGGCGATTGCCGAGATGCTGCGCGGCGGCACGACCTGCTGCAACGAAAACTACTTCTTCCCGGACGTACAGGCCGCGACCTACCTGCGCCACGGCTTTCGCGCCGTGGTCGGGCTGCCATTCATCGAATTTCCGAGCGCCTGGGCGCGCAGCCGCGACGAGTATTTCGACAAGAACCTGGCCGTGCACGACGAGTTCAAGGGCGAGGCGCTGGTGTCGACGACGCTCGCGCCTCACGCACCGTACACCGTGGCCGATGAAACGTTCGCGCGCATCCGCGTGCTTTCAGACCACATCGACATTCCCGTGCACCTGCATCTGCACGAGACCGCGCAGGAAGTCGAGGAGTCGCGCAAGCAGCATGGCGTGCGGCCGCAGGCGCGCATGCACGCGCTCGGCCTCGTCAACGATCACCTGATCGCCGTGCACATGACGCAGCTGCTCGACAGCGAAATCGCCCAGCTCGCCGAAGCCGGGGCGAGCGTCGTGCATTGCCCGGAGTCGAACCTGAAGCTCGCCAGCGGCTTCTGCCCGGCGGAAAAATTGCGCCGCGCCGGGGTAAACCTGGCGATCGGCACCGACGGCTGCGCGAGCAACAACGACCTCGACATGTTCGGCGAAACGCGCACTGCGGCGCTGCTGGCCAAGGGCGTCGCCGCTGACGCCAGCGCGTTCGATGCGGCATTCGCGCTTCAGGCGGCGACGCTGAACGGCGCGCGCTCGATTGGCCTGGCGGACCGCATCGGTTCGATCGTGCCGGGCAAGCAGGCCGACCTGACCGCCGTGCGCCTCGACGCGCTCGAAACGCAGCCGGTCTACCATGTGATTTCGCAACTGGTTTATACGGCCGGGCGCAGGCACGTCAGCGACGTCTGG
>DATIEJ010000541.1:0-2977 GCA_035455825.1 Rhodanobacteraceae bacterium
AATTCGAGAAGCAGCTCGACCGCATCGGCACGATCGCAGCCGGCAAGCACGCCGACCTGGTCGTGCTCAAGGGCGATCCGAGCCAGCGCATCGCCGACGTCGAGAACGTCGAACTCGTGTTCAAGGACGGCATTGCCTACGACCCGAAGAAGCTGATCAACTCGGTCCGCGGGATGCTCGGGATTCGCTGAAAGTGCGGCACGAAGACCGGCGCGCTGCTGATCCTGCTGTCCGATTCGTGCCGATGCCGGCTGGCCGCATGCCGGTCGGCTCTGCTGCGGAGTAGACTCCGCACGCTTCATCGGAATAAACCTGACCCTTGGGAGGAAGGCTATGGTTACGCTCGCTCAACTCTGGTTACCGATCCTGCTGTCGAGTGTGTTCGTATTCTTTGCCAGCAGCATCCTGCACATGGTCCTGAAGTTCTGGCACATGCCCGATGGCAGCGGCTTTACGAACGAGGACGAGGTCGGTGCGGCGATACGCAAGGGCAGCAGCGGCGCCGGCATGTACATGATCCCGTACTGCAAGCCCGAGCAGATGAAGGAGCCGGCCACGCAGGACAAATTCAAGCAGGGTCCGGTCGGCGTTGTCTTCCTGCGCCAGCCCGGCGCGATGAACCTGGGTGCGTTCCTTGGCCAGTGGTTCGCGTTCTGCGTGCTCGTATCGGTGTTCTGCGCGCACTTGAGCGGCCACGTCCTTGCCGGCGGCACACCGTACATGCGCGTGTTCAGCACAGTCGGCACGGCAGCGTTCATGTGCTACGCACTGGGCTCCGTGCCGAACGCGATCTGGTGGGGGCATCCCTGGAAGAGCCAGATCAAGCATGTGATCGACGGTTTGATCTATGCGCTGCTGACCGCAGGGACTTTCGGCTGGCTGTGGCCTGCGTGATGTAGCGCTCGCCTGGCCCACCGCTGCGTTTCAAAAAAAGAACGGTAGGCCAAGGCCCACCCTACGCGAGAATGGCTGACAGCGCCGCCGACAGCTCCGGGTACTTGAACGCAAACCCGCCGGCCGTCGCGCGCTTCGGCACTACGCGCTGGCCGGTCAGCAGAATGTCCGCCATTTCGCCGAACAGCAGCCTCAGCGCAAATGCCGGTGTCGGCAGCGAAGCCGGGCGATGCAGCGCGGCGCCGAGAGTGCGTGCGAATTCCGCGTTCGTGACGGCCGCCGGCGCGGTGCCGTTGTAGGCGCCGCGGGCACCGTCGTTGTCGATGAGCCAGCGGATCAGCGCGACGATATCCGCTTGCGCGATCCAGCTCATCCACTGGCGGCCGCTGCCCATTCGGCCACCAATGCCTGCGCGGAACGGCAGCAGCATCTTCTTCAGCGCGCCGCCCTCGGCGCCGAGCACGATACCGGTTCGCAGCCGGCATACACGCACGCCGAGCGCCTCGGCCTTGATGGCCTCTGCCTCCCAGTCGCGGCACAGGTGCGCGGAAAAATCATTGCCGGCGTCGGCATCTTCGTCGAGTTCCTCGTCGCCACTCGGTCCGTACCAGCCGATTGCCGACCCCGACACGAGCACGCCGGGAACGCGTTCCTGCCTACCCATCCATTCGAGCAGGTGTTTCGTCGTACCGATGCGCGAGCCGACAAATTCATGCTTGCGCGCGACGGTCCAGCGGCCGCTCGCCAGGTTCTCGCCGGCAAGATTGACGACGGCATCGACGTGCTCGGCGAAGTCGAGCCGGTCGATCAGGAACACGGCCTCGGACAGACGCCTGCGCGCGCGTTCGATATTGCGCGTAAGCACGGTTACGCGTTGGTCGTCCGCAAGCAGGCTGCGGCACAGCGCGCTGCCGATGAATCCGCTGCCACCGGTGATCAGTACGTGCATGCGGCCTCCGGGCGGACCAGCTGAACAAAGTCTACTCCGATCCGTACGCGGCGGAATCCGCCAGTGGTCGGCCATCGCGCAGGCACTGAACGCGCGCCCGACGCTGCCACTGGCGCCTGGCTTGCAAAAAATTGCGCACTCGCAGGACCTTGCGACTTCCGGCACGGGAAAGCGCTATCGTTCGCGGCGCATGTTCCCGACAACTGGCTTTGGAACCACGGAGATCTCCATGAGCACGCACGCACGAGGTCGGAATTTCATCGTTGCACTGCTTCTTGGCATCGGCGTTGTGGTCCCCGGTTTTGCCGCCGACATCTACGATGCCGCGGTCGCTCATCCCGGCCGCAGCTCCGCTGACTTGAAGCGCGACCCGACGGAGCGGCCCGCGGACGTTCTGCGTCTGTCCGGCATCAAGCCCGGGATGCAGGTTGCCGATTTTTTCGCTGCCGACGGTTATTACAGCGAATTGCTCAGCTACGTCGTCGGCGACAGCGGCCATGTGCTGCTGCTCAACAATGTTGCCTACGACAAATTCGTCAAGGACGCCTGGAAGCAGCGCATCGAGAAGCAGCACCTGGCGAATGTCGAGCATCGCACGGTCGATCCGGCGCACATGGAGCTGAAGGACGCCTCGCTCGACGCCATCGTCATGGTCAAGGTCTACCACGACCTGTATTGGGTCGATCCGGGCAACTGGGAGAAGATCGACGTTTCGCCGGTGCTCGACCAGCTCGCGAGCGCGCTGAAGCCCGGCGGCATCCTCGTGGTCGTCGATCATTCGGCAAAACCCGGCAGCGGAAGTTCGGCTGCGACTCCGTTGCACCGGATCGACGAGGCGTTCATGCGCAAGGACTTCGAAGCGCACGGCTTCAAGGTGGTGGCGAAGAGCAACATCCTGCGCAAACCGAACGACAAGCTCGACAAGATCTCATACCAGGAACCGATGCTCGGCAAGACCGACCGGTTCGTCTACGTATTCCGCAAGGAAGGCGGCGCGAACTGACCGGCGCGAATCAGTCGGGACGCGACGCCTGCAGCGCGGACAATGCGTCGCCGCGCGCCGCAGCGCCGAGGCGCGCGATCTTCGCGGCTTCCGCGTAGAACGCGGTCCAATCACCGCCGTGCTGTGCAAAC
>DATIEJ010000542.1:0-5815 GCA_035455825.1 Rhodanobacteraceae bacterium
CGCACCGGTGAACTCGGCGCCGGCTTCCTGCAGGCGCACGACGCGCTGACCTTCGAGGCGACGCCGTTGCTGATCGGCGCCACGCTGTTCGTCCCGACCGCGACCGGCAAGGTCTTCGCGATCGATGCGCTGAGCGGCAAGCAGCGCTGGCGCTTCGACGCGCAGGTCGATCCGGGCCGCTACTACTCCGAGATGACCTCGCGCGGCGTCAGCTACTGGCGGGACGCGCAGGCGCCGGCCGGCGGCGCCTGCGCCGAACGCATCGTCTTCGCGACGATCGACGCGCGACTGCTTGCGCTGGATGCGCGCACCGGCAACTCGTGCGCGGCTTTTGGCGACGGTGGCGAAGTGTCATTGTGGAAAGGTGTACGCCTGCGCAGCCGCGCCGACTACAACGTGACCTCGCCGCCGGCGATTGCCGGCGACGCCGCGATCGTCGGCTCGGCGATCGGCGACAACCGCGGCACCGACCTCGAACTCGGCGTCGTGCGCGCATTCGACATTCGCAGCGGCAAGCAGCTGTGGCACTGGGATCCGGTCCCGCGCACGGCAACGATTCCGGCCGACGCGGCCAATCCCGACTTCTCCGACGTCGAGGCGCAGCAGGCGCGCTGGACCGGCGCGGCGAACGCGTGGGCGCCGATTTCGGTCGATGCCGAACGCGGCCTGGTCTTCATTCCGACTGGATCGGCGAGTCCCGACTTTTTCGGCGGCGAGCGCCCCGGCGACGATCATTGGGCCAATTCAATCGTTGCGCTGCGTGCCGCGACCGGAGAATTCGTCTGGGGCCGCCAACTGGTCCATCACGACCTGTGGGATTACGACGTTGCTTCGCAACCGATTCTTGTCGACCTCGATCGCGCCGGAGCAAAAGTCGCCGCGCTCGTGCAATTGACGAAGAACGGCCAGGTGTTCGTGTTCAATCGCGAAACCGGAGAGCCGCTGTTTCCGGTTGAAGAGCGTGCCGTGCCGCAGGATGCGGTCGCTGGCGAAACGCCCGCGCCGACGCAGCTCCACTCTTCACTGCCGCCGCTGGTGCCGCAGGCGCCGGTCAAGCCGGACGACGCGGCCGGGCTTACGCCCTGGGATAGGGACAAGTGCCGCGAGCAAATCGCCGCGCTGCATAGTGAAGGCATGTTCACGCCGCCGAGCCTGCAGGGCACGATCGAACGGCCCGGCTATGCCGGCGGATCGAACTGGGGCGGGGGCGCCTGGGATCCGCAGCGCCAACTGCTCGTTGCCAACGTCATGGACATTCCAATGGTCGTCGCCTTGATCCCGCGCGAACAGTTCGAGACACAGCGTGATTCCGGCGCGTATGACGGCTGGGAGTTCTCGCGCCAGACCGGCACGCCGTACGGTGTCCGGCGCAACGCGCTGCTGTCGCCATTGGGCGCGCCGTGCACGAAGCCGCCTTGGGGCAAGCTAGTCGCCGTCGATCTGGCACACGGAAAGATCGCCTGGGAAAAGCCGCTCGGCACGTCGCAGGACAAGGCGCCGTGGCCATTCTGGAACACGCTCGGAGCGCCGAACATGGGCGGGCCGCTGACTACCGCCGGCGGCCTGACGTTCATCGGCGCGACGACAGACAATTTCCTGCGCGCGTTCGATACGGGCACCGGCGCGGAATTGTGGAAAATGCGCATTCCGGCCGGCGCCCAGGCCACGCCGATGAGTTACGAACGCGGTGGACGTCAATACGTCGTCGTTGCCGCCGGCGGCCATGCCAAGCTCGGCACGACGCGCGGCGACTACGTCCTCGCCTATGCCTTGCCCGCCGGCGCGAACTAGCGCGTCCGCGACCCGCCCTCAGCCCTCAGCCCCAACCCTCAGCCCTCAGCCCTCAGCCCTTCACCGTATTCCCCCGCTGACGCCGATCGAAAAATGTACCTGCGGCGCCGAGTTCTCGAAACCGGCCGGCCACAGATGCACGCCTTCGGCGCGTACGACCGTGTAGACGTACGGTTGCTCGTCGACGATTTCACTGAGGCTGCCGTCGACCTTGCCGCTTACGGTGACGAAGCGGTCGTGCGGATAGTCATAGCTTTCTACGTAGCCTTCGAGCACGGCGATGAATCGCCCTTGCCCCGGCTCTTTCGGGCGCGGCCGCTGACCGCCGTCGAGCGGATAGGCGAGGATCACTATTTCGCTGGTTTCGGCGCGGTTGCGCACTTCCACGATGCGGCCGCCCCAGAGGATTTCGGCGCCGCGGTAGACGTCCGGCATGGCGGCAGCCATGTCGGGCGCTATGTTCTGCGGCGTCTGCGTCGGCTTCAATACCGGCGGCGGAGCGCAGGCAACGAGGAACAGAGTCAGCGCGGCAGCGCCGTAACGGGCAAAATCAGAAGCATTCGGCATGCGCGTGCAGGAATCCGGCCGTTGGTATGCCGCTATTGTCCACGGAACGCGCGCGGCTGGATATCGCGCAATTGATTGTGCCGTGCAGTGCCGTCGCCGGTTGCATCCTGCTGCCTAGCGCACGACCAGCACCGGCACCGTGCTCTGCGCCATCACCTGCGTTGTCACGGACCCGAGCAACAGGTTCTTCAGTGCGGTCCGGCCGTGCGATCCCATGACCACGACATCGAACTTGCCTGTTTCGGCGAGGGCAACGATGTGTCCGGCAACATTTCCGACAAGACGGGATTCGTCGAAGGCAATGCCCGCCCTTTTGAGCCGCGCACGTGCGCCCTTCAATGCAAAATCCGTGTTTTCGCGGTGGATTCGCGTAACGGCCTCTTCGCCCAACCCCGCGGCGACGCGATCGAGCATCGGGACGTCGACGTACACCAGGGTCAGGCGCAGTTCCTTGACCTGCTTGTTCAGCGCGCCTGCGACGAATTTCACCGCGCGGTCGGAGCATTCGCTGCCATCGTGGCTCAACAGTACCTTCATCTTCGTCTCCTGCGGGCGTCGGTCGCCGCCAAGTTCATGAGTGCTTTTAGCCCGGCCCCGCAACCGAGGGGTTGATTTGCGTCAAGTAACGTGCGTCCTTCCGGCCGGCAGCCCTGGCCGCGCTCGGTTTGATCAAGCCGGCCTGCTACTCGCGCGTCAGGAAGTCGAGGCGTACCTGCCCGGGGCCGGCGACCTTCAGGCAATCCTGAAGTGCCGGCATCAGCAGGCGTAGTTGCTGATCGAACTGCCACGGCGGATTGACGATGATCATGCCGCAGCCGTTCAGCCGCAGTGCGGAGTCGTCGGGTTGGCGCAGCAGTTCGATGACGAGCGCCTTGCCGATCTTGTTTGACGCGAACCAGCGGTGGAACGGCCGAGTCTGTTCGCGCAACTTGATCGGGTACCAGATCGCGTAGATTCCGGTCGGCCAACGTGAATACGCCGTAGCCAGCGCTGCCTCGATGGCGCGGAACTCGTCGTCCTGTGCCTCGAATGGCGGATCGATCAGCACGAGGCCGCGTCGTTCCTTCGGCGGCACGAGCGCGCCGAGCGCGGCGTAGCCGTCGCGCTGATGCACGCCGACACGCGCGTCGTGGGCAAACAGTTTCTTCAGCCGCGCGGCTTCATCAGGCTGCAACTCGCACAGTACCGCGCGATCGCTGTCGCGCATCAATCTGGCGGCGATCAGCGGCGAGCCCGGGTAGAGCGCCAGCTCGCGGCCCATGCCAGCCGGATTCAGGGATCGCAACAGGTCCAGGTAACCCTGCAACAGCGGCGGCGGGGATTTCAGGTCGAGCAAACGCAATACGCCGTCGGCGGCCTCGGCGGTCTTCCCCGCCTCCAGGCCATGCAAATCGTAGCTGCCGGCGCCGGCATGCGTGTCGAAGTAGCAGAACGGGGCGGCCTTCTGCTTCAGCGCGTCGAGCAGTCCGATCAGTATGCTGTGCTTGAAAACGTCGGCGAAATTGCCGGCGTGGAAGGCGTGGCGATAGTTCATGCACAATGCCGGAAGTGTATGTAGCCTGATTTGGCCGCGCTTGCTCTCGACGCATTCAGAACAGGGCAGGGCGCCCCCGTTTCCTTCTCGAGCACCGGAGGGCGCCGATCAAAAAAGGTTGAAATTGCTGCGCACAGTGTAGCAAGGTGCAGCACTGATCACCGGTCTGTCGCTGCAATGGATTTTCAAAACGCAAAACTTGCCGCGTTGCTGTCGCGGCGCCGCTTCGTGCAGGGCGTCGCTCTTGGTGGAACGGCGGCGGCGCTCGGACTGGGGCGCGCGGGTTCCGCGCAGTCCGTGCGTGCGCGTGTCGCCGAATTGTCCGGCACGCAGTTCGACCTGGACATCGGCACGCTGCCGGTCAACATCACCGGCGCGCAACGCACCGCGACGGTCGTCAACGGCAGCCTGCCGGCGCCGCTGCTGCGCTGGCGGCAGGGCGACACGGTCACTCTGCGCGTGCGCAATTCGCTGCCCACGACGAGTTCGATCCACTGGCACGGCATCGTGCTGCCGGCCGACATGGACGGCGTGCCGGGTTTGAGTTTCATGGGCATTGCGCCGGGATCCAGCTACACGTACCGGTTCACGGTCAACCAGGCCGGCACCTACTGGTACCACAGCCATTCGCGCTTCCAGGAACAGACCGGATTGTACGGCGCAATCGTCGTCGAGCCGCGCGCCGGCGAACGCCAGCCTGCCGAGCGCGAGCACGTCGTGCTGCTGTCGGACTGGAGCGACTCGGACCCAGAGCACATCTACGCGACGCTGAAAAAGCAGAGCAACTATTACAATTTTGCCCAGCCCACGGCCGGCGATTTCGTGCGCGACGCGCAGGCGCGCGGCGTTGGTGGCGCACTCGACCGGCGCGCGATGTGGAATCGCATGCGCATGGATCCGACCGATCTGGCCGACGTTTCGGGCTACGCCTATACCTACCTCATGAATGGCGCGGCGCCGGCCGGCAACTGGACCGGGTTGTTCGCGCGCGGCGAAAAAGTGCGGCTTCGATTCATCAACGGCGCGTCGATGACTTTCTTCGATGTGCGCATTCCGGGGCTGAAGCTGACCGTCGTCGCGAACGACGGCCAGGATGTCGAACCGGTAACGGTCGATGAATTCCGCATCGGGCCGGCCGAGACCTGCGACATCATCGTCGCGCCGGACGGCGATCGTGCGTACACGATCTTCGCACAGGCGATGGACCGTTCCGGCTACGCGCGCGGCACGCTGGCGCCGCGCGACGGAATGCAGGCGGACGTTCCCGTGCTCGATACGCGCGCGCAGCTGACGATGGCCGACATGATGGGCGACATGTCGGCGATGTCCGGCATGGATCACGGCGGCATGAATCACGGCGCAATGGATCACTCCGCGATGCCGGCAAAGGGCAGCGAAGGCAGCTGCGGCGCGAACATGCCCGGAATGAGGATGGGCCAGGCGCCTGACGTCAAAGTCGGGCCCGGCGTCGACATGATCGTCGCAACGCCACGCACCAATCTCGATGATCCCGGCATCGGCCTGCGCGACAATGGCCGGCGCGTCCTGACCTATGCCGATCTGCATTCAGTCACGGCGCCGATCAGCGCCGACACGCAGCGCGAAATCATGCTGCACTTGACCGGGCACATGGGCCGTTACATCTGGTCGTTCGACGGACGGAAATTTTCCGACGCGGAACCGCTGCGCCTGGCGCACGGCGAACGCGTCCGCATAAGCCTCGTCAACGACACGATGATGACGCATCCGATCCACCTGCACGGCATGTGGAGCGAAGTCGAAACCGCCGAGGGCGAATTCCTCGTGCGCAAGCACACGGTCGTGATCCAGCCGGCGCAGAAGCTGTCGTATCGCGTCAATGCCGACGCGCTCGGCCGCTGGGCCTATCACTGCCACCTGCTGTACCACATGGAAGGCGGGATG
>DATIEJ010000543.1:0-6364 GCA_035455825.1 Rhodanobacteraceae bacterium
CACGTGCGTGCGGTAATTGTCGCGCGCTTCGACGAAACGTTTTTCCGGCTTGAGATAGTAATCGCGGTCCGGCATGCCGAGTCCGCCGGCGACGAAATGGGCGATGACCTGGGTTGGGTCGTGCAGGTCCTGCTGCGCGTACACGCCGAACGGCACCGCGACACCCAGGTCGTGCAACTGCCCGATCACGTGCTGCACGTCGCCCTTGGTCTTGATCGCCCGGACCTGGTCGAGCAGCGGCTGGGCCGGCTTGATGCCGAGCTTGTCGATCTGCGTCTCATCCATGCACGCGGCGTAGAAGTCTCCGGAAAGCTGCTCCGGGCCACCGGTCGGCCAGTCCTTGCGCGCCGAGACTTCGCTCAGGATGTCCTTCACATGCTCCTTGTTGGTCTCGCCCGACTCCCAGCGCTTGCTCCACCGATCCATGTAGTCCGGAATCGCATGGGTCGCGCGCCACGCGCCGTTCGCGTAGTCAAAAAAGTCCGTGCACGCCGCGCCCTGCTTGTTCATGTCGTTCGGGTCGATGCCGTGCGAGGCGGCGAACGCAGTCGTCGCGCTGCAGGCGAGCAGCGTCGCCAGCGAGCCGCCGCGAAGCAGCATGGAGAGCGGGCGGCGCGCGGGTGCGTGCGATGCAACGTCAAGCAGGATTCGATGGCCCGGCATGGTGTATGTCCTCGGTTGGAAAGCTCAACCACCGATGCTAGGCGATACGGTTTCGTCGCCACATGGGCCGAATGGCAGGGTGCACCGACTCGAAGGCCGGGCGCTGCCGAACCGCCCTCAGGGCATCAGGCTCAATCCCTGTTCCTTCAGGCGCTGGGGCAACTCGGCCCGGGACTGCGCGATGCGGGCACGCAGGTCGGCGAAGTAGGCCTTGAGCCTCGCGTCGTCGTCGACACCGGCGATACGCGCGAATTCCACATCCCACGCAAGTTCGGACAGATTCATGTCATGACCCGATTCGGGCAGCAACCCCAACACCATGCGCTCGCGGTCGCCGCGCAGGTAGCCGTCCATGAACCAGTGCCAGTACGCCTTGGTCCAGTCTGTCCCGAGCAAGTCGGCATAAGCCGCGAGGAGATCCTTCTTGCGCGCGTTGTCGTCGCCGCCTGTTCCAAACAGGCAGTGCAGGAACCACTGCATGTCGTCGACGCGTCTCGCGGCACTGAGGTGAGTTGCGTCGAGGGCGCGAAAGCCCGCCGCCGTAAGCTCGCGTGGAATGACTTTCAATTGCTCCAGTTGCATCCGTACTTGCGCGCCCTCGCCCTGCAAGGCGCCCCCGGCGCAAGCGCCTTCGAGGCCATACAGCCAGCTGCCCTTTACGTCTTCGGCCCCGCGCGGCGCGAAACTCAGGCCGAGTTCACGCGCGGCCTTGTAGTCGTGCCGCAGGAAAGCCAGCTCCACGCGGCGCGATTCCGGATAGATGTGCCCCGGTGCGATGCGCAGCGCCTCCCCGATCCACGCATCGGCAGCATCGAGTTCGCCGAGATAGGCCAGCGCAGTGGCGATCGTCGTTGGAATCTCGTGGTCCTTTGGATCCAGGCGATGCGCGACTATGCCCCAGGCGACCTGTCCCGCGCCGTCGCCGGTGTCTTTTGCGATCTCGGCCAGCGACCCGGCCGCATTTGGTTGCTGCGGATCGATTTCCAAAGCCCGCTTCGCCGCAGTCGTGGCCTCGTCGAAACGGTGCAGGCTTCTGAGGATGGCGCTGCGCATCACATGTACCGATGCGTTTTCCGGATCCAGTTGGAGGACGCGATCGACCTGCGCCAAGGCACCCGGTCTGTCGCCATTGCGAAGGAATTCCGCATACGACATGCCGGTGGCGGCGTCGTTCGGCGCCGCTTCCACGGCGCGCTGATACAGCTGCCGCGCTTCATCGCGTTCGCCGCGTCCCGCCGCGAGCCGCGCACGAAATGCCAGCAGCGCGCCGTTACCCGGGGCCAGCGCTTCGACGCGATCGAGCCACGGCGTAGCGCGCGTGTTGAATTCGGCTTCGGTCAGCATGCCAGTCCGCTGCATGCGATCCAGGGTCCACAGCAGCGCGAGCATCGCATCGACGTATTTTGGATCGGTGGCGAGCGCCTGCTTGAACAGCTGTTCGGCTTGCGGCAGCGAATCAAAACTGAATCGATTTACCTGCTGCAGACCTCGCGTGTACTCGTCGTAGGCGGCCAGGTTGGTCGTGCCGCCATGCGCGATCGCGGCCTTCGCATCCGGCATCAGGGCGCCGACCAGCGCCGTCGTGACGGCGCCGGCAATCTCGTCCTGGATCGCGAACAGATCGGTCTGCCTGCGGTCGTAGCGCTGCGACCAGACGTGGCTGCCATCGAGCGTGCGCACGAGCTGGGCGGTGATGCGCAGCGTTTCGCCGGCGCGCTGCACGCTGCCTTCGACGACCGTCGCGACGCCGAGCGCGCGGCCGATCGCGCGCACGTCTTCCTGCTTGCCCTTGAACGCGAACGACGATGTTCGCGCCGCGACCTTGAGCTCGTTGACCTGTGCGAGTTTGTGCAGCAGGTTCTCGGTCAGTCCGTCGGAGAAATATTCGTTGTCCTTGTCGGACGACATGTTCACGAACGGCAGCACCGCCGTGGAGCGTTCACCGAGCGCCGCTTGGCTACCAGACTGACTGCCCGGCATTCCGCCGCGCACGAACCAGCCCAGCGCCAGCGCAGCCAGGATGGCCGCTGCCGTGAAGACGCGCTTGTTGCCGAATTCGCCGAGTTCGACCTTGATGCCGTCCGAACTGAAATCCAGCAGCCACGCCAGCACCAGTGCGACCGGAAAGCCGAGCAGCGCCAGCAGAGTGATCAGGCGCGGTACCCATTCGGGCATGTTCAGCTGCGGCGCCACGGTCGCGCCGACCTGGATCAGCAGCCAGGCAACGACCAGATAGGCTGCGCCGACCTTGATGACTTTGCGTCGCTTGAGTTCGGCGAGCAGGCTCATGACCGGCCCTTTGCGAAGGCCGCGGCGCTGGCGCGCGTGACGATCCGACTCGGCGCCGGATACTCCGCGCCTTCACGGAAAACACTGCTCCGTCTGAGTTCGGCAACGATGCCCAAGCCGTCGTCCCCTGCCGCGCGCCGTGCGGGTCGCATCCGATCATACCAGCGGCGCGATCCGTGGTCCCTCCATTTCCGGAATCGGGTTCCGTCGCTCGGGCGTTCGATTCCCGTATGGCTAACCGGTTCCGGCCAGTTCCCCCATGAACTGCCGGTAGTACCGGAGCTCGGCGATCGAGTCGCGGACGTCGCTCATCGCCGTGTGCGTGGATTCCTTGGCAAAACCCTTGTGCACGTGCGGCGCCCAACGGCGTGCAAGTTCCTTGATCGTCGATACATCGAGATTGCGGTAATGGAAGAAGCGCTCGAGGCGCGGCATCTGGCGATGCAGGAAGCGGCGATCCTGGCAGATCGAATTTCCGCACATCGGCGACTTGCCGGCCGGGACCCAGCGCAGGAGGAATTCCATCGTCGCGGCTTCGGCGGACGCAAGATCCGCGTTCGATTCGATCACGCGTTGCCATAGTCCCGACTTGCGATGCTGGCTGCGGTTCCAGTCGTCCATCGCCTCGAGCCGGACGAGCGGGTGGCGGATCGCGAACTCGGGACCTTCGGCAAGGATATTCAGCGCCTTGTCGGTAATCGCGGTCGCGATTTCGAGAATCGAGTCACCGACCGTATCCAGTCCGGTCATCTCCAGGTCGATCCAGATCAGATTGTCTTCGTGGACAGTCGGTTCGGCCATGGTTGCGCGCTGTCGAAGGGTCCGGCGCACGATAGCACTACGCTCGTGGCGCGCACAGTCTGCGCAAACTCCCTACTGATCAGCTAGGCTTGGCTAATGACCAACGGCCCGAGTTTCTACTGGCACGACTACGAAACCTTCGGCGTCGATCCGCGCCGCGACCGCCCGGCCCAGTTCGCCGGCCAACGCACGAATTGCGAGCTCGAACCGATCGGCGAGCCGCTCGTGATCTATTGCAAGCCAGCGCCTGACGTGTTGCCGCAGCCGATGTCGTGCCTGATCACCGGCATCACGCCGCAACAGGCCGATCGTGACGGACTCATCGAAGCCGAATTCGCGGCGCGGATCCACGAAGAATTTGCGGTACCGGCCACCTGCAGCGCCGGCTTCAACTCGATCCGCTTCGACGACGAGTTCACGCGCAACCTGCTCTACCGCAATTTTTACGACCCGTATGCGCGCGAGTGGGAGAACAAGAACTCGCGCTGGGACATCATCGATCTCGCACGGATGTGTTATGCCCTGCGTCCGCAAGGCGTCGAATGGCCGATGCGCGACGCGGAGAATCGCGGACGCCTGCCGAGTTTCCGCCTCGAGGACCTGACCGCGGCCAACGGCCTGGCTCACCGGCACGCCCACGATGCGCTGTCGGACGTGCAGGCGACGATCGACCTCGCCCGCCTCCTGCGCAGCCGCCAGCCGCGCCTGTTCGATTTCTATTTCGCGCTGCGCCGCAAGCAGCGCGCCTGCGAGCTGCTCGACTATGCGCATCGCACGCCGGTGCTGCACGTTTCGTCGCGCTATCCGGCCGAACGCGCGTGCCTGGCCATGATCGTGCCGCTCGCGCAGCATCCGACCCAGCCGAACAAGATCATCGTCTATGACCTCGACGTCGATCCGGCGCCGCTGCTGGCCCTCGACGCCGACGAGATCGCCGATCGCGTCTTCACGCCGCGCACGGATTTGCCCGAGGATGTCGAACGAATTCCGCTGAAAGCCGTATCGGTGAACCGTTCTCCGGCGCTCGCGCCGCTGGCGGCGCTCGCCGGTGTCGACACGGCGCGCATCGGACTTGATCGCGAGCGCTGCCTGGCCCATTGGCAACTGCTGCGGGATACCGCGGACCTGCCCGAAAAACTTCGCCACGTTTTCGCGACGCCGCAGGACGATGCCGCCATCGACCCCGAGCTGGCGATCTATCGTGGATTCAGCGACGACGGCGACCGCGAACTGTTGCGGCGCATTCGCGCTACCCCGCCGGCCCTGCTCGGTCAATCGTCGTTCACGTTCCGCGACGCACGCTATGCCGAATTGTTGTTCCGTTACCGCGCGCGCAACTGGCCCGAAACGCTTGCGCGCGACGAGCGCGAACGCTGGGATCAGTTCCGCCTTCGGCGCTTGCGCGAGCAGACGGATCTGTCGGGTGCGTCGCTCGATGGGTATTTCGCCGAGATAGGAAAACTGCGCCAGGTTCACGCGGCGGATCCGCACAAGACGCCGCTGCTCGACGCACTCGAGCAGTGGGGACATCACCTCCAGGCCTGAACATGGCAGCAAGCACCGCGTACGTCACTGCCGGCAGTTTCCGCTTCCTGCGTGAGCTGGCCCGCAACAACAACCGCGAATGGTTCGCGGCGAACAAGGCGCGCTACGAGAAGACCACGCGTGATCCTTTCCTGCGGCTGATCGCCGACCTCGCCGAACCCTTGGCAAAGATCAGTCCGTACTTTCGCGCCGATCCGCGCCCGAGCGGCGGCTCGATGTTCCGCATCTACCGCGATACGCGCTTCGCCAACGACAAGACTCCCTACAAGGCGTGGTTGGGCGCGCGCCTGTTCCATGAGCGCTCGCGCCAGGTGGCGGCGCCGCTTTTCTACCTGCATATCGCACCGGGCCGATGTTTCATCGGCGGCGGCCTGTGGCATCCGGAATCCGCAACACTCAAGCGCATCCGCGAGTTTCTCGTCGACAATCCCGCCACGTGGAAGAAGGCCGTGCAATCCAGGCGCTTCCGCGAGCACTTTGAACTGGGTGGCGAATCGCTGACCCGGCCGCCGCGCGGCTACGATCCGGCGCACGAATTGATCGAGGACATCAAGCGCAAGGATTTCGTCGCGACCCGGGACTTCAGCGATGCCGAAGCCATGTCGGCGCAGCTGCCGAAGATCATCATCGAGGGCTGCAGAGGCATCGCGCCAATGATCGATTACCTGTGCGCGGCGCTGGATCTGGAGTTCTGATGCCGACACACTCGCATCGCGCCCTCAAGTACATCGCCGCGTTCAAGCTGGTCAAGGCGCTGGGGCTGATCATCGTCGCCGTCGCGGCATTCGATCTTGTCCAGTCGCGTCATGTCGTGGCCCTGGCCGACTGGGTGGCGCAGCTGCCTTTTCACCAAGGCCATCGCTTTGCCGTCGACATGGTCGACAAACTGCTCGGGTTCGGCCCGCGCAAGTTTCTTGCGATCGGGACCGTGGCTTGCATCTATGCCAGCGTCTTCATCGTCGAAGGCTGGGGGCTGTGGCAGGAAAAGCGCTGGGCCGAATACCTGACTGTAATCGTGACCGCCTCGTTGATTCCGTTCGAAGTGTGGGAAATCTTCCAGCATTTC